>NC_015164.1:3182500-3482500 GCF_000190575.1 Phocaeicola salanitronis DSM 18170
TTGCATGGACTAAAAATAGGAATGATGGAAAGAATAAATGCTGTAATTACAGGAGTCGGCGGATATGTTCCTGACTATGTATTGACAAATGAAGAATTGTCAAGAATGGTCGATACCAATGACGAGTGGATTATGACTCGCATTGGAGTAAAAGAAAGACGTATTTTAAATGAAGAAGGGTTAGGCACTTCTTATTTGGCGCGTAAAGCAGCTAAGCAATTGATGCAGAAAACGAATTCAGATCCTGATTCGATTGATTGCGTGATTGTGGCAACTACAACTCCTGACTATCATTTCCCTTCAACTGCTTCGATTTTATGTGATAAGTTGGGGCTGAAAAATGCGTATGCATTTGATTTGCAAGCAGCTTGCAGCGGATTCCTTTATGCTATGGAAACGGCGGCAAGTATGATTCAGTCAGGAAGACATAAAAAGGTTATTATAGTTGGTGCTGATAAAATGTCTTCGATGGTGAATTATTCAGACCGTGCCACCTGTCCGATTTTCGGGGACGGAGCTGCTGCTTGTATGGTAGAAGCAACAACAGAAGAATATGGAATTATCGATTCAATATTGCGCACTGATGGAAAGGGACTGCCTTTCTTGCATATGAAAGCAGGTGGTTCGGTATGTCCTCCTTCATATTTTACGATAGATAATAAGATGCATTATTTGTATCAGGAAGGAAGGACTGTATTTAAGTATGCAGTTTCGAACATGTCAGATGTGACGGAGGAAATCGCTCAGAAACACGGCTTGAACAAAGATAATATTGACTGGATTGTTCCTCATCAGGCGAATTTGCGTATCATAGATGCTGTCGCTTCGCGTTTGGAAGTACCCTTAAGCAAAGTGATGATTAATATCCAGCGGTACGGCAATACCAGTGCCGGCACGTTGCCGCTTTGTTTATGGGATTATGAAAAACAATTGAAGAAAGGCGATAATATTATCTTCACCGCATTTGGAGCCGGTTTCACATGGGGTGCTTCGTATGTGAAGTGGGGATATGATGGCGATAAAATTTAAGAATAAGATTAATCTTTATAAAAAACGCATCCCAATCCGATGCGTTTTTTTGTATAGTTGATGAAAGATTGAGTATGCACAAAGCCGGATTTGTAAATATTGTGGGTAATCCCAATGTCGGGAAATCTACATTGATGAACTTGTTGGTGGGAGAACGTGTCTCGATTGCGACCTTTAAGGCACAGACCACCCGTCACCGTATTATGGGAATCCTGAATACGGATGATATGCAGATTGTTTTCTCTGATACTCCTGGCGTGTTGAAACCAAACTATAAGCTTCAGGAGTCGATGTTGAATTTCTCTGAGTCTGCTTTGGTGGATGCAGATGTTTTGTTGTATGTAACAGATACAATAGAAAAGCCGGATAAGAATAAAGAGTTTGTAGAGAAGGTCCGCAACTTGGATATACCTGTTTTGTTGCTAGTCAATAAGATTGATTTGACCAATCAAGATAATTTAGTAAAGCTGGTAGAAGAATGGCATGGATTGTTGCCCGATGCTGAAATCATTCCAATATCAGCGAAGGCAAAATTCAATGTGGATGCGGTGATGAAGCGTATCACGGAATTATTGCCGGATTCTCCTCCTTATTTCGGAAAAGACCAATGGACGGATAAGCCTGCGCGTTTCTTTGTGACAGAGATTATCCGCGAAAAAATCTTATTATATTACGACAAGGAGATTCCTTATTCTGTAGAAGTCGTGGTTGAGCAGTTTAAGGAGGAAGCCAAGAGCATTCACATTCATGCGGTAATTTACGTGGAACGTGAATCGCAGAAAGGGATAATTATCGGCCACCAAGGGAAAGCGTTGAAAAAAGTGGCGACTGAAGCGCGAAAGGCATTGGAACGTTTTTTCCAAAAGTCTATTTATTTGGAGACTTTTGTCAAAGTAGATAAAGATTGGAGAAGTTCGGATAAGGAATTAAAGAACTTTGGGTATCAATTAGATTAATTTCGGCTGTGATAGCCGTAAACGGAAAAAGAAGAATATGGGAAATTTAGTAGCAATCGTAGGACGTCCCAATGTGGGAAAGTCGACACTGTTTAACCGCTTGACAAAGACACGTCAGGCTATTGTGAACGAGCAGGCCGGTACAACCCGCGATCGCCAGTACGGAAAGTCTGAATGGCAAGGAAAAGAGTTTTCGGTGGTAGATACCGGCGGGTGGGTTGTTAATTCGGATGATATTTTTGAAGAAGAAATCCGGAAACAGGTAATTTTAGCCATGGATGAAGCGGATGTCATTCTTTTCTTGGTGGATGTAAAGAATGGAGTGACGGACTTGGATATGGATGTTGCCGCAATTTTGCGCAGGTCGAAGAAGCCGGTGATTGTGGTGGCAAACAAGACGGATAATAATGACTTGCAATACAATGCTGCGGAATTTTATTCTTTGGGACTGGGAGAGCCTTATTGCATTTCTGCATTGAGCGGAAGCGGCACCGGTGATTTGCTGGACTTGATATTAAGCAAATTCCGGAAAGAAGCCGATGAAGAGTTGGATGAGGAAATTCCTCGTTTTGCCGTTGTAGGGCGTCCTAACGCAGGCAAATCATCTCTTATTAATGCTTTTGTCGGTGAAGAGCGGAATATCGTGACTGAGATTGCCGGAACGACCCGTGATTCGATTTATACGCGTTACGATAAATTCGGCTTCGATTTTTATTTGGTAGACACTGCCGGCATCCGGAAAAAGAATAAGGTAAACGAAGATTTGGAATATTATTCTGTTATCCGTTCCATTCGTGCTATCGAAAATTCAGATGTATGCATTCTGATGCTGGATGCTACCAGAGGCATCGAAGGCCAGGACCTGAATATCTTTTCATTGATACAGCGCAACCAAAAAGGATTGGTGGTGGTTGTCAATAAATGGGATTTGGTGGAAGAGAAGTCCGCGAAAGTCATGAAGACTTACGAAACCGCGATTCGCAACCGTCTTGCTCCTTTTACGGATTTCCCGATTATATTTGCTTCTGCCCTTACCAAGCAGCGTATTTTTAAAGTATTGGAAACGGCAAAAGAAGTATATCAGGCACGTACGACACGCATCTCTACAGCCCGTTTGAATGAAGCGTTGCTGCCTTTGATTGAAGCTTATCCGCCTCCCTCGAATAAAGGGAAATACATCAAGATTAAATATATTACGCAGTTGCCGAACACACAGGTTCCTTCTTTCATCTTCTTTGCCAATTTGCCGCAATACGTCAAGGAGCCTTACAAGCGTTTCCTTGAGAATCAGATACGGGAACGGTGGAAATTGTCAGGCACGCCGATTAATATATTTATTCGGCAGAAATAACAGAGGAGCATTTTCTCTGCCTTTTGTAGAGACGTCACATGGGTGGCGTCTCTAAACATATTGAATCAGTTGGGGAGTATAAAATAAAAAAGCGATAGTCCTCTTCTCTGACCACCGCCGGCTTCCAAAAGAACCCCCATTAATAGGGTTCTTGTTTCATCTTCATTCAGTTGTTTGTGTTTTTTTGTTATCCTTTTTTCTTCTTTTTACCTCAAAGCAAATTCCTAACCTATGAAAACTGTAATTCCTGAAAACTTACCTTCTTAAATACTAATACCTAAAAACAAAAACATCTTTTTAAACCTAACTTAATACCTATTTGCTTTGAATGCTTAGTGCTTTTTATTTCTAATACCTTTAGTTTTTGTATGTTGTCTAATACCTATATTTGTTAGTCTTCTTGTTGGTTTCACAACCACGATGCAAAGGTATGGCTTTTTTTATTATCTGCAATAGCTTAATGGCAATTATTATAAAAAATGCTATTTTTCTTGATGTAAATCATCTCATGTTTGTTAGAATATGTTTGAAAAAGCATCCTGTGTTCGGAAACGGTTCTCCCGTGTGCGATAACGCAGCCTTTTAATGGCAAATGTTATGTCAAATTACGCTTGCATCTTAACTTGCTTAAAACGTAACTTCAAAGCGTGATTTAGGGTTGAAGTGTTAAATGGGGACGCCGGATTTCAGCTTCAGGATGCGTTGGTTGCTGCTTCCGCGAAATTCCAGCCGGGGAGAGTAAAGCGATTGTTCAAACCGTCCGTCAACCAAGACATCAATGTAGCCGAGGATGGGACGGCGAAGCGGGTCGGCAACTAACTCCTCATACGTATATCCGGTGTAACACCAAATGTTCAGTCCGGTCTGTTCACGGAATTTGCGGATAACGGGAAGGAATGCTTCGGAATGATAGAACGGATCGCCTCCGGAGAAGGTGATTCCGTCCAGCAAGGGATTGGCTTTGATTTGGGAAATCATTCCGTCAATGACCTTATCGGTCAAAGGAGAACCGGCTAAAGGATTCCACGATTCAGGATTGTGGCATCCTTTGCAACGGTGGCTGCATCCGGCAAGATAGATGGAAAAGCGGATGCCTTCACCGTCGACAATGGTTTCGGGATATGTGTAGAGGTAATGGAGCACTTTTTTAATGATGTTTTACACGGTCGCGTTCTTCGGCACGTTTGGCAGAATTCCAACTGTTTAAGTCCCCGGTCAGATAACCTGTGATGCGGCGCATGCGGAGGATGTTCTCGCTGTTGCAGATGGGGCATTTGTCGTAGATTACACCCCGGTATCCGCAGTTATGGCATGTGTCTACCGGATGGTTGATAGAACCGTAGCCGATGCCTTCATCGTGCATCACTTTGACAATCTTGGCAATGGCGCGCACATTCTTTTGCGCTTCGCCGTCCAGTTCCACATACGTGATGTGTCCACCCCGTGTCAAGGCGTGAAACGGTGCCTCGCATTTGATTTTCTCAACGATGCTGATGGGTTCTTTTACGTCTACGTGGAACGAGTTGACGTAATAATCACGGTCTGTCACACCGGGAATAATGCCGTATTTCTTGCGGTCGATACGGGTGAAACGTCCGGAAAGCCCTTCGGCAGGCGTGGCGAGTATCGAGTAGTTCAGTCCATATTTCTGTTTGAATTCGTCTGCTACCCGGTTCATTTCCTCTATTGCCTCGTATAAGGTGTTCCATGCTTTGCGGTTATGCCCGTGCCCTGTGCCGTAAAGTGCGGTCATGGCATTGTGTCCGCCGATAAAACCGATGCCTAACGTGCCTTGCTTCAACACGTCGCCCACTTCATCGTTTGGATTCAGTTTGCCTCCTCCTTTCCATACATCGTTGCTCATCATGAACGGGAACTGGCGGGCAAGGGCGGTCCGCTGGTATTGGTAGCGGACATACAGTTGTTCTCCGATAAATTCCGACATGCGGTGCACCGATTGCAGGAACAGCTCTTTGGCGTGTTGTTCGATGGCCTCCTGGCTTTGGTTTCCCGGTGTGCGCTCTGCTTCCCGGCGTGCTTCGATGGCAAGGCGGGGCAGGTTCATTGTGGTAAACGAAAGGTTTCCCCGTCCCAGACTGGTCTTTTCGCCGTTCAGGTTTTCGAATACACGGGTGCGGCATCCCATGGTGGCAAGCTCGTAGCGGTACCGCTTCGGGTCGTTCGGATTCCATTTCTCGTTTTGGTTGAACGGGGTGTCTAAGAACATGAAGTTCGGGAAGAGGGCTTTCGCCGTAGTGCGGCATGCTTTCAGAAACAGGTCAAAGTTGGGTGCCTCGAAGGTCATTCCGCCGTTCAGTGCCGCTTCAAAGTCGGTCATTGCTTTCTGATAATCGGCATCCGAGTAGGATACCCCGTCTTTTATCTTGAATATCTGGATGGGGAATACCGGCACTTCGCCTTGCGTGCCCAGTCCTTCAACGGTGGCTTGGAGCAGTTCTTCGATGACCATCCGTCCTTCGGGAGAAGTGTCCGTCCCGTAATTGATGGAACTGAAAACCACTTGGTTCCCGCCTCGCGAGTGCATGGTGTTCAGGTTGTGGATAAATCCTTCCATAGCCTGATGCGTGTCTTTCCGCACTTGCTTGTGGGCGGAGTGCAGGATGTGTGCCAGTTCTTCTTCGGTGAGAAAGCAGCCTTCGTTTGCCAGTGCTGCAAGGAAAGCCTTTTGGGCTTTTGCGTCCGGTTCTATCGAAGTCAGGTGTTTGCGTACGTGTTCCGTCAGGGCTTTTTCGTCTATCGGCGTTCCTTTCATTTCCATATAGAAAGCAATGTCCGTTACAATCGCTTTCTGATAGCTTTTCAATACGCCTTTTGCCATGAAGAAGTCGAATGCCGGAATCGCTTGCCCTCCGTGCTGCTCGTTCTGGTTGGTCTGGAAGATAATGGTAGCCAGTGTGGCATAGCTTTGGATAGACTGGGGCGTGCGGATGCTTCCGTTCTTGGTATGGAACCCCCGTTCGAACAGGTCATCCAAGTCATATTGGATACACGTGGTGGTTTTGGTGGGATAATAATCCAGGTCATGAATATGGATATCCCCCATGCGGTGCGCTTCGGCATATTGCTTGGGCAGCAGGTATTTGTACGTGTAGTCTTTGGTGACTTCCGAGGCGAAGGTCATCATCTGTCCGGCAGGCGTATGGCTCGACATGTTGGCGTTGCTCAGGTTCACGTCGTTCTTGTCTATTGCCACGATGCCGTCCATGATGTGTTTCATCTGTGTCTTGCGCTCGCGTTCGGTATTGCGCCACTGGCGGTAGATGATGTATTTCTTCGCTACTTCGGGCTGCACTTTCATCAGTTCGTTTTCTACGAGGTCTTGTATTTCTTCTACTCCCAATGTCGGATGGGTGAAGTGTGCGATGACCCGGCGGGTAATTTCCTCGATAAGCTGTTCCTGTTTTTCCAGTCCGGTGGCTTGGAATGCTTTCCCGATAGCGTTCGAGATTTTGGATGCCGAAAAGCTTTCTTGCTTTCCGTCCCGTTTAATGATGCAAATGTCTGCTGCGTTCATACGTGTTGCTTTTATAAGGGGTTGAACAAACAGTTGCAAAGGTAATGATTTGGATGATAATTCAAAATTCAGAATCTTCGTTGTTGTCTAAATTGGATAACTTCGAAAAATAAAAACGGCGTTATATATACGTGTAACGCCGTTTTATGGATAACTTAATTTATAATTGGATTCTTCTGTTTGAAAATTGAAGAATGTTTATATTAGGAAAGCCCTACCGGTTCCAGCCCCATTTCCTTGGCTTTCTCCAGCATAAACCGGAAGGCGGCATCGTGCTCGTTGGGGATGGCGCCGTCCAGGATAGCGTCTTTAATGGCACTCTTTAAGTCGCCGATTTCACGGCAGGGATGCAAGTTGAAGACCTGCATGATTTCCTTTCCGTCTACCGGAGGCTGGAAATTACGGATGCGGTCTTTCTCTTCCAGGTCTTTCAGCTTTTGGCGCACCAGCTTGAAGTTGTCCAGAAAACGTTGCTTGCGTGCCTCGTTTTTCGAGGTAATGTCCGCTTCGCAGAGTGCCATGAGGTCGTCTATGTCGTCTCCGGCTTCGAACAGCAGGCGGCGTACCGCCGAGTCGGTCACCTCGTCATCGGCAATGACAATGGGGCGCATGTGAAGCCCTACCAGCTTTTGGACGTATTTCATCTTTTCGTTCATGGGCAGTTTCATGCGCCGGAATATTTCGGGCACCATTTTTTCTCCTATGTAATTATGGTTATGGAAGGTCCATCCCAGGCGAGGGTCCCAGCGTTTGGTGCGCGGTTTGCCGATGTCGTGCAACAAGGTCGCCCACCGCAGCCAGAGGTTGTCTGATACTTTCGCGATGTTGTCCACCACTTCCAGCGTGTGGTAGAAATTATCCTTATGCCCTCGTCCGTTGCGCACTTCTACGCCTTGCAGGGCGGTCAGTTCGGGAAATATCAGTTCCAGCAGCCCGCAGCGGTCAAGGTCGACAAATCCTTTCGAAGGGATGGGCGAGAGCAGGATTTTGTTCAGTTCGTCTTTGATGCGTTCGTACGAGATGATTTTAATCCGTTCCCGGTTGCGCTCCAGCGCGTTGAATGTTTCGTCTTCGATGTAAAAGTTCAGCTGGGTGGCAAACCGGATGCAGCGCAGCATGCGCAAGGGGTCGTCGCTGAACGTGATGTCGGGGTCGAGCGGCGTGCGGATAATGCCTTGCTTCAAGTCGTCCAGTCCGCCGAACGGGTCAATCAGTTCGCCGAACCGGGCTTTGTTCATGCATACCGCCAGGGCGTTGATGGTAAAGTCGCGCCGGTTCTGGTCGTCTTCCAGTGTTCCGTCCTCTACGACAGGCTTGCGGCTGTCGTGGCTGTACGATTCTTTCCGTGCCCCTACGAATTCCACTTCGGTATCGAAGAATTTTACTTGCGCGGTGCCGAAATTATGGAATACCGACACGTGCGCCTTCGGTCCCAGGCGTTTCCCCAAGGCTTCTGCCGTCTGGATGCCGCTTCCTACTACGACCACATCGATGTCTTTCGACGGGCGGTTGAGGAAAATATCACGCACGTAGCCTCCTACAACGTAGCATTCCAGCCCCAGTTCATCAGCGGTTTGGGAGATTAAACTGAATATTTTACCGGTAAAATGTTCCTTCAGATTCATGCGTTATGTTTTTTCGTTTGAAAATAGCGTGCAAAATTACAAAAAAAGAGATAGCTTTGCAGGGAATAAACCGATTAAATTGTATTTTTGTTTTGTGATAAGCATTTTGGGAGTGACAAAAAAACAACGCATTATGAGAAAAACAGTATTGGCAGCCCTCTGCCTGATGGCGCTTCTTTCGGGCTGCAACGGAGATTCGAAGAAAGCCGGAGCCTTGTTCCAGCAGGCGGAGCTGGCATACGCTTCGGGCGATTACAGTCTGGCTAAGTTGCAGATAGACAGCATCCGTACGCTTTACCCGAAGGCGGTGGAAGTCCGCAAGGCGGCTATCCGGCTGATGCAGAACATCGACATGCAGGAGCAGCGCAAGACGCTTGCCTACCTGGACAGCATGATGCTGGTGAAGCAGGCGGCTTTCGATTCGATAAAGGGGAATTACGTATTGGAAAAAGACACCGCCTATCAGGAAACGGGCAATTATTTCTATCCCACGCAGGTGGTAGAGAAGAACATCGGGCGCTCCTTCCTCCGGGCGCAGGTGAACGAGCGGGGCGAAATGTCGCTCACTTCCATTTATTGTGCCGGAGGGAATATCCACCACACGGCGGTGAAGGTCAGCACCGATGGGGATACGTTTGCCCAGACCCAGCCTTCCTCGGACAGCTACGAGACGACCGACTTGGGGCGTGCCATCGAGAAAGCCGATTACCGGGTGGGGAAAGACGACGGGGGCGTGGCGTCATTCATCGCTGCCAATCGGGATAAGCGCACGTTCCGTCTGGAGTTTATCGGAGACAGGAACTATCGGACTACAATGCGGAGGGACGATGTGAAAGCTATCGTAGCAATCAATGATTTGGCGCGTATCCTTTCGGCTATGGAAGAAATCCGCAAAGAACAGAACGAAGCGAACCTGAAATTAAAGTTCGTTATGCGGAAGATGAAGGAAGCGGAAAAGGCTGAAGAATAGTCCCTTTTATGTGCCTTCCTGCCTGCGTAAGCCAACGCAGGCTTTTGTCTCAGGAGTTTCACCGTGCTGAAACTGCAGTTTCAGTGCAGTGAAACTATAGTTTCAGTTAGCTAAAACTATAGTTTCAGCTAACTGCGACAAGCGTGAAACTATTTTCTGTTTGCGAAGCCATGCTTTTGTCTTGCCATTCCCTTCTGTATAAGCCTAAAAAAATCCGCCGGCTCCCTTGCTCACGCAAGCCTGCCGGCGGCACTTGAAATCTAAGAGAACTTATAGATCAATGCTGTATTATTCCGTTTTCACCACAGATTACACAGATTTTTCAATCAATTTTCTGTGTGCTCTGTGGCTCTGTATTTTATTTTGAATATCCGCAAACATCCCATGTAGGGGCGTATCGCATACGCCCGAATGCGTCCACTTATCCACGCGGATGCCTTCAGGGCGTATGCGATACGCCCCTACAGGGCAATTGGATGGAATGCGGATATTCATATTTTAATTTATTAATCTGTGTAATCTGTGGTGAACTTCATGTCATTCCGTCTTCAGGTTTTCCACCGGATTCTCTCGTGTGGCTTTCCGGCTGATGAGGTACACCGAAACCAGCGAGATGAGGCTCACGATGAGGACGGAAGCTATCGGAACCCACCATGGGAAAGTGCTTTCATATTCTATGATGTTGTTGATGCTTCTCACGCCTGTGATTGCCAGCGGGAGGGCAACGAGCAGGCTGATGCCGATGGAATGAAGCGAGAAGCTCATCAGTCGTTTCTGTTCTTCCAGCGGACTGGAGCCGAACACCTTGCGGATTGCCATATCCCGCTTGCGCTGGGCAATGAAGTAAATGCTCATGGCGGTCAGCCCTAACAAAGAGATAAGGAATGCCGCTCCAGTAAAGATGCCTATCAGCTTGTTCATGCGGAAGAGATGTTTGTATTGGTCACGCATTTGGTTGTGATACCAGCGTGATTTATAAGGGATATCTTTTACGAACGACTCATACAACGTGTTTAGTTGTTGTTGGTAATCTGCCAAGTCGCCGTCGTTGGTCTCTATTAAAATCTCCCATGGATGCACGTCTTTTACGTCACGGATTTGAATGCGCAAGGGACGTTGTGAATCCATAACGCTCCGGATGTGAAAGTCTTTGAACACTCCGCTGATGTAGAAGCCACGTTTCCCTTCACGTGTGTTGGGTACGTAATTGGTAATACCCGGCATCTCCTTCAATGCATTTTCGCTCACCATCCATGCACCGTCATCGTTTGTTAACTGGTAGTCTTGTGTGATTTGAATGCCGAACATGTCGATGAAAGAAGAGTCGGCAATGAAACATTGGAAACTCATCGACTTGGTGCTCCCTTGTATGGGGACGTTCATTGTATTGTTATTTCCTCCGTCGCGCGGCGTGCCTTGGGTGAAGCAGATTCGTTTCACGAAAGGCAGTTTCAGGGCTTCGTTGCGGAAGGCGAGCAGTGTTTCGTTTTCGCCTGCTGGCGTGAGGGCAAGGATGTTTCCGTAGGTATATCCCAACGGTTCGTGCAGGATGCGGTATAATTGCACGCTCAGGAAGAGGGCGCAGGTAAGCATGGCAATGGTTAAGCCGTTTTGCACGATATTCAGTATGCGCAGGTAAATGGTTTTGGTCTTGCGGCGGAACGTGCCTTTCACTACGTCCAGCGGACTGTAGTTCGAAAGGATGGTGGCAGGGATGAAGCCCGACAGGTAAGACAACAGTAAGATGAATGCAATATAAATAAGGAGTGTGCCTATGGTCAGGTCTCCTATCAGGTCGAGCTTGACTTGAAGCAAATCCATGGCAATTGGTTCGGCTGCCTTAGCCAGCAGGAAGCCGATAAGGAAAGCCGTGAAGGTGAGCAATGCTGATTCGGCTATCATGCGCCAGAAAATATCGGGACGTGACGAGCCGAGCAACCTGCGTGTTGCCATTTCCTTGGCTCGGTAACTGGTTTGCGCCACACTCATGCTGATGTAATTGAATACCGCCATAAGCAAGATGAGCACACCCGCCGTGAGGATAATCCATACCATAGTGATGTCGTATTGCTCCATAGGAAGAACGCAGTCTACGTTTGTTGCAAAATAGAAATCCCGAAGGGGAATAAAGCTCACCGGTTTGCCACCAAACCACCAAATCTCTTTCAAGTAGGCACTTACATCCTTGGCTTTCTCGTTCGGGTCTACGCCTTTCGGGCAGCGTATGAAAACCATGGCACTTGTGGCATTACTCATACGGTCGTCTTTGATGCTAATGGTCCCGTTTATGTATTCAGTATTCTCGTAAGGAATAATGGCTTGGATATTGTCGGGGATGATTGCATTGTTGAAATCTTCCATGATACCCGTGACGGTGAATGTCTGGTCATTGATTCCAGGGAAGTGCAATGTTTTACCCAAGGCGGGGTGTCCTCCGAATAGCATATTGGCACACGAGCGGGTGAGCACGATGCTGGTATTGCTTAGCAAGACTTGTTCGGGATTGCCTTCTATCAGCTTGTAGCTGAAGAACTCGAAGAAGTTTTTGCGGGTGGTCAGCAGCTTGATATTGACTGGTTTCTCTTCTATTAAAGTATATTGAACGTATCCGGGCGTATAAGAACACCAGTCTTCTACTTCCGGATACCGGCTTTGCAGCTTCTCGCCGATAAGGTAATGGGCATTGGCGAATTGACCGTTGGTAAGTACAAAGGTGCGGTCAGCGTCCCGTTGGCCTTTTTCCACGGTAAGCTGGCGGGTCACCATGTTGGCAATCAGTAGTACGAACATCAGTGAGATACTCAGCCCCGCCACGTTGACGAATGTAAAGAGCTTGTTGCGCTCTAAGAAGGTGAAGTAGGTCTTCATTTCAATTAATAATTAACAATTAATAATTAATAGTTGGTTTGTGTCTTTTTCACCACAGATTACACAGATTCATCAATTGATTTTCTGCGTGCCCTGTGGCTTTGTATTTTAATTTTTAAATATCTGCAAACATCCCCTGTAGGGGCGTATCGCATACGCCCGAATGCGTCCACTTATCCATGCGGATGTCTTCAGGGCGTATGCGATACGCCCCTACAGGGCAATTGGATGGAATGCGGATATTCATATTTTAATTTATTAATCTGTGTAATCTGTGGTGAACTTTATTTCATTCTGTCTTGATGCTGTTCGCCGGATTCTCGTTGGCGTTCTTCCAGCTTTGCACCGTGACCGTAATCATGGTGATGGCGGTGACGAGGAGGAAGGAGGTGAGGAATATCCAGGCACGGATAGGTGTGCGTTCGGCGAATCCTTCCAGCCAGTGCTGTCCTATCCACCAGCCGAAGGGAGCGGCAACGATGAAGCATCCTATCAGTATATACAGGTAACGGCGGTTGAACATGCGCAGGATTTCGCCCGTGGTGCTGCCGAATATCTTGCGGATGCCTATCTCCTTGCGGCGGTACTCGCTTTCGAACATGGTCAAGCCGAATACGCCGATGATGCTGATGACAATGGCAAGCAGGGAGAAGAGCAGAATTTGCTTGGTGAACCGCAGTTCGTTGCGGTACGCATTGTCGAGCACTTGGTCCATAAAGCGGAAATGAAAGTCGTGTCCCGGCGTGAACTTCTCCATTGCCTTCTGCAGCGAACGGATGATTTCCACCTTGTCTGTTCCGGCAGAGACGCGGACGTTGACGGTGTTTTCCCAACCTTCCCAACCTAAATCTTTGGTAGAGAAGAATGCCATGGGGCGTTCATCGTTATCGTTGCGGAACGAGGTAAAC
Organism: Phocaeicola salanitronis DSM 18170; assembly: GCF_000190575.1. Taxonomy (NCBI): domain Bacteria; kingdom Pseudomonadati; phylum Bacteroidota; class Bacteroidia; order Bacteroidales; family Bacteroidaceae; genus Phocaeicola; species Phocaeicola salanitronis. The sequence continues at coordinate 3,195,743 of NC_015164.1, forward strand.
TTGATATTCTCGCAGAAACCTATGACAGGGAAAGCCATGCTCTTTTGGAATGGAGGCTGGTTCAGTGTGAGCCATGGGTATTTCTTTCTTGCGGCTTCGTTGAAAATGAATCCGCTGCCGTCTGTAGATTTAAAATTACGTCCTTCGGTCAAGCGGATGCCCATTACATCCAAGTAACGGTAGTCTACCGGCATCACCTCATAGTTCATTGTCCGTTCCCCTTCGGAAATGCCCCAGCTCATATAAGTGTCGGATGAACTGAGAACGAATTGCGAGAACGCCACGCCTTCCACACCCGAAATGCGTGACAGTTCGTCTACGACGGCATTCATTTGTTGCTTGACTTCTTTGGTTGTTTCGCCCACAATGATGGCATCTTTGTCATAACCGTATTCCGAAGTGCGGATGTATCGGCTTTGAGCATACATGATACCGATAGCGATAATCAGCATAAAGGAGATGAAGAACTGGAAACAAACCAGTGTTGTGCGCAACTTCCGTCCCTTGGGTGATAAGCCGAACGAGCCTTTCAGTACGAGGGCAGGAGGGAAAGAGGTAACGTAGAACGATGGATATAGCCCTGCCAGTATGCCTATTAATACACTGATGCCGAAGGTGGCGATTAAGAGAATCACATGTTTGCCTAAACTCAAGTCGGCACTGACCAAATCTTCTACGCCCGAATCGCGCAAAGCCAGTATCAAAACAAGGCTGAGGGCAAAGGCAAGGATGCTGACGAGCACCGATTCCATAATCAGGCTGGTGCGGAGCGAGCCGGTAGTTGCCCCTAACACTTTTTGCGTATTGATGCTTTTGATACGCATCGGCGTTTCGGCAAGCGAGAAATTCATAAAGTTGATAGCGGCGATGATGACGATGAGAAACGACACGCAGATAAGCAGATAGACCGTAGTACGGCTGCTGGCACTCTTATTCCCTATTTTCGAGAAATGGACTTCCGATAAGGGAGTAAGGCGGAAGAAAGGAGTGCCTTCCTTCAGTTCGATTCCTCCCGTGAAAGGTTTCATTTCTAACAGTTTTTGGCTGACTATTTTCTCGATGCTTTCCGCTTGCGTGGCATCGCTTAGGCGTACATAGCAGATATAGTTGAAATTGTTCCAGTTGTCTTTGTTCTCGTTCTTGTCGAGCGGTTTGAGGAGCATGTTTCCTAACTGTGTGTTTTCGGGGAAATCCTTATATACTCCACCTATGGTCAGCGGTTTGTTGTCCGCTTGTTTGCCTTCGAAGATGGTTTTACCTACGGCGTCTGTACTCCCGAAAAAGCGTATCGCCATCGATTGGGGAATCAGGATGTTCCCTTCTTGGTTGAGCGCATCGGCAGAGCCGGCAATCATTTCGGGTTGGAAAGTCTTTATGAAGTTGCCGAATCCGGTTTGTGTGGTTTCGTTGAACAGATGTCCGTTCACTTCATAATCGTAACCACTGTTCCAAATCATAGCGTTAGACACCGCTTCAACGTAGGGAGAACTGTTCTCGATTATTTCTCCAAACGGACGGGATAACCATGTTTGCCAGTCTCTGTCTTCCCCTCCTTTAAATTCGGCGCGGAATATCTTTTCATAATCCTTATACCCTTTATTGAAATTCAAATCATAGTCTACCTGCGTCATGATGACGAAGAAGGAGGCGAAGGCGATTGCCAGCCCGATGATGTTCAGGACGCTTGCCGTGAGGAAACGCCGGAAGGTATGCGAGAAGTTGCGTGCTAAGGTGTTCATGTGGTTATTTACTATTTAGCGATTTACTATTTACGATTTCTTTTCACCACAGATTACACAGATTTTTTAATTGATATTTCTGTGTATCCTGTGGTCCTGTGTTTTAAATTTATTAATCTGTGTAATCTGTGGTGAACTTTATTTCATTCCGTCTTGATGCTGTTCGCCGGATTCTCGTTGGCATTCTTCCAGCTTTGCACCGTGACCGTTATCATGGTGATGGCGGTGACGAGGAGGAAGGAGGCGAGGAATATCCAGGCACGGATAGGTGTGCGTTCGGCGAATCCTTCCAGCCAGTGCTGTCCTATCCACCAGCCGAAGGGAGCGGCAACGATGAAGCATCCTATCAGTATATACAGGTATCGCTTGTTGAACATGCGGAGGATTTCGCCCGTGGTGCTTCCGAATATCTTACGGATGCCTATCTCCTTGCGGCGGTACTCGCTCTCGAACATGGTGAGCCCGAACACGCCTATCATGCTGATAACAATGGCGAGCAGGGAGAATAGCAATACCTGGCGGGTGAAGCGCAGCTCGTTGCGGTAGGCATTGTCGAGCACTTGGTCCATGAACCGGAAGTTGAAGTCATGCCCCGGCGTGAACTTTTCCATTGCCTTTTGCAGGGAGCGGATAACGGCTACCTTGTCCGTTCCGGCGGAGATGCGGACGTTGACGCGGTTTTCATAACTCCAATTTTTTGCGTTGCTGACATAAATGAATGCCATAGGCTCTACAATGTCGTTGTTTCGGAACGTACTGAACCGGATGTTTTCGCAGAAACCCACTACGTTCCAGTCGCCGGGAGTGGCTGGCATATCTACCGCCATCCACGGATATTTCTTGCGTGCGGCTTCATTGAAGATGTATACGCCGTTGTCGCTGGGCTTGAAGTTGCGTCCGTCGGTGATGCGAATGCCCATTACGTCCAAGTAATGTTCGTCTACAGGGAAGCAGGCGAAATTGATGTTCTTGTCTCCTTCGCCTCGTCCCCAACTCATATAAGTATCTTGCGAATTGAGTACGAATTGCGAGAATGCCACGCCTTCCACGCCCGATATGCGCGACAGTTCGCTTACTACGGCATCTTTTTGCTTGCGTGCGTCTTGGGTTACATCGCCTACGACAATGGCATCCTTGTCATAACCGTACTCCGAGGTGCGGATGTAGCGGCTCTGTGTGTACATGATGCCAATGGCGATAATCAGCATGAACGCCACGAAGAACTGGAAGCATACCAACGCCGTGCGCAGCTTCCGTCCTTTGGGCGAGAGGCCAAACGAACCTTTCAGCACCAGTGCGGGAGGGAAAGACGTAACGTAGAATGAGGGGTACAGCCCTGCCAGCACGCCAATCAGAATGCTGATGCCGAACGTAGCTGCCAGTAAAGGCAAATGCTTGCCGAGGCTGAGGTCGGCTGTCACCAAATCCTGTATGCCTGAATTGCGTACGGCGAGCAGCAGCACCAGCGATACGGCAAAAGCGATGAGGCTGATAAGCACCGATTCCGCAATAAGTCCGCCGCGCAGGGAAGAAGTCTTTGCTCCCAGCACCTTCTGCGTGTTGATGCTCTTGAGGCGCATCGGCGTTTCCGCCAGCGAGAAGTTCGTGAAGTTGATAGCGGCAACGATGACGATGAGGAACGACACACAGATGAGCAGGTAGACCGTGGTGCGGCTGCTGGCACTCTTGTTGCCGATTTTAGAGAAATGCACTTCCGATAAAGGGATTAAATGAAAGAAATCAGCGTTGTCTTTTTCTTCTTGTAACCCTTCTTGCAGTTCTTCAGGCGCTATTTTCATCAGTTTTTGGAATGCCAGCTTCTCCACTTCGGAAACGTTTGCCGGATTGTTCAGACGGTAATAGCAGGTGTAGTTCCAGTTGCCCCAGTTGTTTTTGTCTATGTCCGGGTCAAAAGGCATAAAGATATAGTTGCCTATCTGCGAGTTCTCGGGGAAATCCTTGTAGACACCGCCTATGGTCACAGGCTTGTTATCCGACTGTTTGCCTCGGAACAGCATTTTGCCGACGACGTCCGTGCTTCCGAACATGCGCATAGCCATTGAGACGGGAATCAATACGTTGTCTTTCTTTTCCAAGGCATCGGTAGAGCCTGTTACCATTTCGGGCTGGAACACGTTCATAAAGTCGCCGAAGCCGGTCATCATAGGTTCGTTGAAAAGATTTCCATTCACTTCATAATCGTTGTCGTTTACCCACCCGGTAATGGCGGATGCCTGGATATGTGGCGAGGCGGTGCCAATCAGTTCGGCAATGGGGCGAGGTGTCCAAAGCTGCCAGCCCCATTCCTCGTTGGGCTTGATTTCCAGCCGGTAGATATTCTGGTAATCCTTATACCCCTTGTTGAAGTTCAAGTCATAGTCCACCTGCGTCATGATGACGAAGAAGGAGGCGAAGGCGATAGCCAGCCCGATGATGTTGAGGACGCTTGCCGTGAGGAAACGCCGGAAGGTATGCGAGAAGTTGCGTGCTAAGGTGTTCATTTTATTCAGTTAATAGTTAAAAGTTAATAGTGAATAACGGTTTTGGTTTTCACCACAAAGGTCACAGAGTACCACGGAGGTTATAATCTTTATTTTTAAGACTCTGTGTGCCTCAGTGTCCTCTGTGGTGAACTTATTCCTCAACTTTCAGCCGGCGGTCATTGATTTTGCTTAAGAAGCCGTCTTTGATGTCTGCCGAATGCGCCTTGCCGCTCAGCTTGAGCGAACTGACTCCATCGGCACGAGCTTTCAGCTTATCGCAATACACGTTGACATTGCCTTTGCCCACACCGTCGATATCTATCTGTACTGTCTGACAATGCAGGTCGGCGATTTTTATAGTGCCGACGCCGTCTATTTCGAAACGGATGTCTTCGGCTTTTAGTGGTTCTTCGCATTCGAATGTGCCTACGCCATCTATTTCCACTTCATCGAGCGTGGGGGCGGAGAGATAGAGGGTTGTACCTTGAATGTTCTGCTCCCGTTTGCCCTCTTTCCGTTGGTCGATGATTAGTGTGCCGTTTTTTACTGTGGTGGTGAGTCGGTCCAATTCTTCGGCTTTGCCTTCTATACGGCACGACCAAGTGTCGCTTTGCGCGAAGCGGACGGTTGCCACGCCGTCGATACGGATGGAAGTGTAGCCGCTGATGTTGCGTGTTTCGCTGGTCTGGTTGTCTTTTGCCATGCAGGCGTTGAGGCTTGCGCCGAGAAGTACGATGAGTGAAAGGATAATCTGTTTCATAAATTTCATGTTTTTAATGGTTGTTGTATCGTTCTAGGGGGCGAATTGGGCTTTTTTCACCACAGATTTATCAAATTATTATTCTTCATTTAATAAATCTGTGTAATCTGTGGTGAAAAATCCGTCATTTTAAGATGAGCACTTCGTTGTCCTTGTAGCTTTCGTAGCCGGAGACGATGACGCGTTCGCCCTGCTCCAGGCCTTCCAGCACCTCGTAGTATTGGGGGTTCTGACGTCCGATGCGGATTTGGCGGCGGTATGCTTTCTTGCCGTCCTTGTCGAGGACGAAAATCCAGTTGCCGCCCGTCACTTGGAAGAACGTTCCTTTCGGGATGAGGACGCTTTGGGTCGGTTCGCCCAATTGCAAATCGATGTAATACGTCTGTCCGCTGCGGATATTTTCGGGGCGGTTGCCTTCGAAGACAAGGTCGGTGCGGAAACGTCCTTCGCGCACTTCGGGGTAGACTTTGCGCACCTTGAGGCTGAACGTTGCTCCCTGCCGTTCGAAGGTGGCTGGCAGCCCGTTGGTGACGCGGTCGATGTAGTGCTCGTCTATCATTGCTTCAATCTTGAAGTCGGAGAGGTCGTTTATCTGGCCCACCATTTGTCCGGCAGTGATGTTCTGTCCCAGTTCCACATCCAGCAGTCCCAGTTCTCCGTCTATCGGGGCACGCACTTCCAGCTTGTCCTTGCGCTCGCGGATGAGGAGGACGTTCTGGCGCATGTTGTGCAGGTTGTCTTCCATCTGGTCCATTTGGATGGTGCGGTAAATGGAGTCTTGCACAAGGCGTTCACTGATGAGGGCATGCTGCTTTTGGGCTACCTGATAATCTTCTTCCGCTTGCAGATATTCTTCGCGGCTGATGAGCCGTTCGTTGTAGAGGCGTTCGTATTGTTGGAAGGTGCGGAGCTTGCGGCGGGTATCTACGTCGAGCTGTACCTTTTCGGTCTCGTTGTTCAGCTTGTCTTGCTGCATGGTCACTTGCGTGTTACGCAAAAGGTTTTGTTTTTCGGCGAGTTCCGATTCGGCGTTCAATATCTGCAGGTCGAGGTTCGAGTTGCTCAGGCGGAGGATGACGTCGCCTTTCTTCACGTGCGCGCCTTCCTCGACTACTTTTTCCTGCACGATGCCGCCTTCTTCGGGGCTGAGCTGCACGATAGAAATGGGTTGCACTTGTCCGTTGAGGCGGATGTAGTCGTTGAACTCTCCGTAGGTGACGTCGGCGATGTTGAGCGCGTCGCCGTCGATGCGCAAGGTGGATGCGTGGTTGCCGAAGATAATCCATACCAGCAGGGCGAGGATGACCGCGCCGCCTGCGATGTAGGGGATGTGTTTCTTCTGAATGCCTTTTTTCTTTTCGAGTTGAATATCCATAATTTTAAAATTTACGATTTTGCGATTTACTATTTACTATTCTTCATTCCTTATTCTTTTTTGAAACGCAGATTCACGCAGATTTTCACAGATTATAAATTTTAATGATTAAGCCCAATCTGTGTTAATCTGCGATAATCTGCGTTTCTTTAGTAGCATTTCTCTCTTCATTCCGAATGATTTCCTCTCCTTTATAATAATCTACCAGGCGGCACTTCATTACGTAGGTGAGTTTGCTTTGCAGCAGTCCGGTCTGGCTTTCGAGGAGGGTGGATGCGTTGTTCTGCACGTCGAGCGAGGTCATCAGTCCTTCTTCGAACTTGCGGCGTGTGACGCGGTAGGCGATGGAGTCGGAGGTGACTTTCTTTTCCATCTGCAGGCTTTCCTTGAGGAATCCTTCGCGGTCTTGCACGGCTTGCAGCACCAGTTTCTGCAAGGCTTCTTTCTGTGCCTCGTATTGCTGGGTGGCGATGAGGTAATTGTTTTTTGCCTGCTTCACACCAATGGAACCGGACATGCGGTTGAAGATGGGGATGCTCATCGAGATGCCGAAGTAGGAACCGAAGTTGTTCTTCATCTGGTCGGCGAAGTTGTCGTAGCCGCTTTGGTGTAACTCTTTATAATAAGAAGAAGAGATGCCACCGAAGATGCTGATGGTAGGGAAGAGCGAGCCCCACGATATCTTGCGGTTCATCCGCGCCACTTGCTTGTTCATTTCCGACTGGCGCAGGGTGGGGTTGCAGTTGAGGGCGATGCGGAACACATCATCGGCATTGTCTGCCGAGAGCCGCACCTGTTCGATGACGGGTGTGTCTATCAGCCGGGTGTCGAGCACGAGGGTATCCGCTACGGGATAGTTCATCGTCTGCTTCAGGGTGAGCATTGCCGTCTCATAGAGGTTGCGCTGATGGGTCAGGTTGTAGGCATCGGTGGCTTGCTGGGCTTCCATTTGTGCCACGTCTGCCATGCCTTTCAGTCCCAACGCTTCTTGGCGTCGGGTCTTGTAAACTAATGAGTCGCTTTCTACCAGCTTCTGTTCTGCCAGACGGGTCGTTCCGTAGTAATAAAGAGCGTCGATGTATGCCTGGAAGGTTTCGAGTGCGGTATTGTCTTTCGCTTCCTGCAGGGCGGCTTTGCCTAACAGTTCGTTCGCTCTTGCCCGCCGCACTTGGTTGATAAGGCTTCCTCCCTGAAAGATAGGCATCGAGCCTTCCATGGCATAGCCGTTGTTGAACGTAGATTGTGAGATGTAGGTGTTGGTTTCGGGGTCTACCGAACGTCCGTAACTGTACTGTGCACTCACGCTTCCGCTTACTCCAGGCAGGAATTGCCCGATGGCTTCTATCTTGTCCAGCCGGTAGTTGTCGGATTCCAGTTTTCGCTGCTTCACGGTACGGTTGTGTTCTACAGCGTATGCCATGCAGCGGTCGATGTCCCATGCTTCTTGGGCGGTTGCCGCCAGGCTGCACAAACAGAGCAGCATGCCCATTGATTTTCGTATGTTCATTGTCTTGTTCATTATTTCGTTCTTATTTCTGCTAATTTACAAGCAAAAATCGTGCCAAAAAGTTAAGATGTTAGTTCTTAGCAGGTTATATATTTTAACATTTCAAAGAGTGTCAAAAAATTAGACGGTAGGTGTCAAAAAATTAGACACTTGACGTGAAAGGACGTATTGTTTCTTTGTGTATCTTTGCAGACAGAAAGATGAAACGCAGATTCACGCAGATTTTCACGGATTAATAAAAATCAGCGTTAATCCGCGTTAATCTGCGTTGAAAAAATCAGAAACAACAATGGCAAAACAAGGAACCTTATTGGTTGTAGACGACAACCGGAACATATTGACTTCGTTGCGCTACCTGCTGGTGGATTACTTTGCGCGGATACTGACGCTCGATTCGCCCGTAACGATTCCCACAGTGTTAGCGCAAAATGAAGTGGATGTGGTGTTGCTGGACATGAACTTCGCTTCGGGTATCAACAATGGGAATGAAGGGCTTTATTGGCTGAAGGAAATCCGCCGTATCCGTCCGCAGGCGGGTGTGGTGTTGTTTACTGCATACGCCGACATCGACCTTGCCGTGACGGGTATTAAGGAAGGTGCGGCTGATTTTGTAGTCAAGCCGTGGAACAACGACAAGCTGATTCAGACATTGGTGGAGGTATATAATAAGGTATGTGCGCAAAAAAAAGAGAAAAAGCGTACGGCAGGAAAGGCAAGCAGAACCGATACGGCAATGTATTGGGGTAACTCGCCGGCCATCCGCCCTTTACGTGCATTGGTGGAAAAAGTCAGCACTACGGATGCCAATATTCTGATTACCGGCGAGAACGGTACGGGCAAGGATATGCTGGCGCGTGAGATACACCGCCTTTCGAACCGGAAAGACGGGCCGATGGTCGTGGTGGATATGGGTGCCATTACCGAATCGCTGTTCGAAAGTGAATTGTTCGGTCATGTAAAAGGTTCGTTCACCGATGCCCATGCCGACCGTATCGGACGCTTTGAGGCTGCCGATGGCGGAACCTTGTTTTTGGACGAGATAGCCAATCTGCCTTATTACCTGCAGGCAAAACTGCTGACCGCCATTCAGAAGCGGAGTTTCATCAAGGTAGGAAGCAACCTGCCGCAACCTACCAATATCCGCCTGATATGCGCCACAAACCGCGACTTGGATGAAATGGTACGCAAGGGGGAGTTCCGTGAAGACTTGCTTTACCGCATCAACACCATTCACTTGCACATCCCTTCGCTCCGCGAGCGGAAAGAAGATATTCTTCCGTTGGCGCGGATGTTTTTAGAACGCTATGCCAAACAGTACGGGCGGACCAACGGTACGTTTTCTCCGGATGCGGCAGCCCGGCTATTGGCATATCCGTGGTATGGGAATATCCGTGAATTGCAGCATACGATTGAGAAAGCTGTGATTTTGGCGGATGACGGTGAGTTGCGTGCCGAATCCTTGCAACTGGCACCGGTAACGGAAAAGGAAGAAGTCCGTGCGGCAGGCGAAAAAGCTGAAACTGTTTTCCATACGCTTGATGAAATGGAGCGGACGATGATTCAGCAGGCTTTAGACCAGTGTGGAAGCAACTTGACGCAAGCGGCGGTCAAGTTAGGCGTGACCCGTCAGACGCTTTACAATAAAATGAAACGTTATGGGTTATAGATGGATTTATTCAACATTCTTTCGGCTTGTGGTTCTGGCAGGCGGAACTGTATTGTTGACTTTCAGTATATTGCAAGGAAGCTGGTGGGCAGGGATAACCGGCGGCATGCTGTGTGTGTTGGCAGCTTGGTTGTCCTACCGGATGCAGCAGCAGTTGCGCGAGAAGTGCTGGCTGATGTTGGAAGCCATCCGTAACCGGGATTATTCTTTCCGTCTTCCGCTGTATGGCTTTTCGGGAGGCGAGCGTGTGTTGCAAGAAACCTTAAACCAGTTTGGGAACTTGATGGGTGAGCAAAAGCAGCTGATGGAGCAGCGTGAGCGGTTTTACGAACAGATTCTTTCCAGTGTCAGTTCGGGGGTTGTCATACTTAATGAGGAAGGGACCGTTGTCCAGACAAATCCGGCTGCAGCCCGTTTGTTTGCTGTTCCGATGCTTAGTACGTTACGGCAATTGGAACGTTATGGAGCGGAAATACCCGACATGTTGCGTACGTTGAAGGCGGGTGAACGTTGTAACCTTCAGTTTGCTATGGTGAAAGGGGAAGTGCAGTTGGCGGTCCGTGCAACAGAGATGCGGTTGGGCGAGGACACCGTGCGTATTCTTACCTTAAATGATATCCGTAACGAATTGGATGCAAAAGAATTGGATTCGTGGATAAAATTGACGCGAGTATTGACGCACGAGATTATGAATTCCATCGCGCCCATTTCTTCTTTGAGCGAAACCTTCCTGAAGCGGGAGGACGTGATAAACAGTCCGATTTACGACGGCATCCGTGCGATACACGAAACCTCTACCGGGCTGATTTCTTTTGTGGACAGCTACCGGAAATTCTCTGCTTTGCAGAAGCCTTCGCCCGAACCGTTTTATTTGCTGGACTTGCTTCGTCAGATACAGGGGTTGAGCCTGATTCCCGAAACGATTTCGCTTACCTTGCAGATTGAGCCTCCTGAACTGATGCTGTATGCTGACCCGAACCTTATCCGGCAGGTGTTGATAAATATCCTGAAGAATGCGGTACAATCCATCGGCGAGGTAAAAGGGCGCATTCATATACGTGCGTATAGCAATGCGGCGGATGAACACGTCTTCATTTACATCAATAACGACGGTCCCATTATTCCCGAGGCGGAAGCTGAACAGATTTTTGTGCCGTTCTTCACAACCCGTACCAATGGAAGCGGTATCGGTCTGTCATTGTCCCGCCAGATTATGAAGCTCTCCGGAGGAAGCATCAGCCTGCTCAGACCCCGCGCAAATGGCTGGAACACGACTTTTGTATTGGAGTTCGAGTAACGCAGGATACCCGTGGACTGCCTTTCAGCTGCGTTCGTAAACGCATATATACTGCGTGTGCCAAGTCAGATATATGCGCCGGCGGTTTCATATATATTGAAGCCGCGGATGAAGTATATCTTCGTTTAAAAGCTAAGAACCTGATAGAATATTTATTGGAAAATTTAGAAGCTGTTTTGAATTTATCGTGCGCTGATTTGGGATGAGTTTTTGAGGCATTTTCGCTTCTGTGATGAGGAAGATAGCGGGCTATCTGACGAAGAACAGGAGCGAAAAAGACCAAAAAATCGCCCAAAGCACACACGAAAACGGATACATCAAGCCAAGAAAAACTTTTTGGAGAAATTCAAAACAGCTTCTTAAACAGGCTCTATGTAATTGGCTCGTTTTTTCAGTTCTCTTTCTCGAAAATGAAGATTCTTCCGTTCTTCTTCTCTACGTTGACAAGGCTTCCTTTGGGACTAAGGTTGAATGGGGTGACTTCATCGTTGAGGCTGGTCACAATCAGGAGCGCGCTTTCTTCGGCAAAGCGGGCAACTTGGAGCTTCACATTGCTGTCGGGCATGGTGCGGTCCAGCAGGAGGCTGTCGTTGATGTAGACGGAAATGCTGTCTCCTGCAAACGAGTCGGTGAGCTGGATGGTGTACATGCCTTCGTAGGCTCCTTCGTGTTGCTTGTCTTGTTGACGGAAAGCCAGGTATAGGAACAGGCATACGACAAAGAAAACGCCAAATGCCAGGATGCCGTTGCCAATCATAAACTGCTTGTTGCTGTTAATGCTTTTGTGTTTCATATATGCAAATCATTTATAAGTTCCTGTCTGTTTGATACATTTGTTTGATGTGCAAACTTACACAAAATCTACGGAATATCCATCTAAACTTTGCAGATTAATCAATAAAGTTGGAATTATGCTTCTCTCGCTATTAGAGGTGCCGCAATGTAATGCCCCTGTAAAAAAGGCGGGTTAATATGCATTCGCACTCCGGTTCTGATTGTCTTTAAAAAGAAATAAGTGATAATTTTAACTGATTTTTGTATCTTACATTGTTATTTCTGATATTTTTAGTACATTTGCACGGGTTAATAAAACGATTTGCATTTATAAAACGGATGAATGTATTTTGTTTTGAAGAGCTTAAACGAAATGGAAGAAGAAAATAAAATTTTCAATGTTCGTTTCTTGAAGATGTATAAATAGGTTGTTTATCAGCATTTTACGTAAAATGCTGATATGGCTGGAAAATGTCTATGCATGAAGAGAAAAAGCAGATTTGCGGCAATTTTACAATAAGAAAACAGCCAATCCGATGGTATGTGATGCTTCTTCCTTCTTCTCATCGTGGGTTGGCTACCGGCTTAAAGGAAGAACGGGAACGGCGGATGAAGTATGGTGAGCCTGTTTTCGATTATTTTGCGCCTTCTTATGTAGAAGTGAAGAAGATAAAAGGGAAGTTCGTAAAGACCGACTGTCCTTTATTATACAATTATGTATTTATCCGTGCGACGGTAGATGAAATTTTCCATCTGAAGCGCAATTTGCCCCAATATAATTTTTTGCCCAAGGTGAAAGGAGAGAAAGAAGATTATTATCCTTACCTCTCCGACAGGGCAATGGAAAATCTGAAATGGGTAGCCGATTCTTATTCGAATGTGTTGCCGGTTTATGTTCCGAAGTCAGAGACATTGGTCAAGGGAGACCGGGTACGTATTACGGAAGGGCAATTCAAAGGAGCTGAGGCTACTGTTGTCATCCAACCCGGTGCAGGGATGAAAGACATTATGGTCAGTGTTGAGAACTGGATGTTGGTGCCTTTGTTGCATGTCAAGCCGGGACAATACGAAGTCATATCGTTGAATGAAGACAGCAAGCATGTGTATTCCAGCTTAGATAATCAACGGGTGATATCCCGGCTTCATGGCGCATTGAAGTACTTGCATCATGCGGAAGGCATACCGGAAACAGACCGGCAGTTTGCCCGGGAAGTCTTGTCTCAATACGGAAATCTTCGGATGGAAACGGATGTGATGCGCTGCAAACTCTATTCGATATTGCTTCCGGCTTATGTTTTGGCAGGCGATCAGGAAGCGTTCAACGCATTGGCCTCTACAGTCGAGTCTATACTTCCGGCGGTTAAAGCCGGACAGTCCAAGGCGTTGCTTCTTGTTACACTTTACGGATGTACCGATAACAGTATTTATTATGCGAAAGCCCATCAGCTGACTCATTCTTGGCGTATGGAAAAGAACCCGAAGAAAAGCAAGCTTCAATTGTTAAGGTGGTTGGATGATTTCGATGAATGGTATGGGCACGAATAGGGAGGCTGGCAATCGGGTAGTAATAACTGAGGTAAAATATGGATTATTTATTCTTGGCAAGTAGTTTTTTGTTGTCGTTAATTCTTGGGATGTTGATTATTCCTAAAATTCTTTTGATTTCTTATAAGAAACGTTTGTTCGACCAACCGGATAGCCGGAAGGTGCATTCGGTGCCTGTGCCCAGACTGGGTGGGTTGTCGTTTTTTCCGGTAATATTGATATCGGTATGTTTTGTGTTGGGAATGTTCTTTTATTTGGGGCATACTGTTGAAAACCACTGTACCAATGAACTTTTGTTTTTTGCAGTGGGAATCATGACGCTTTTCTTGGTTGGAGTAGCGGATGATTTGATAGGCGTAAGCTATCGGTATAAGTTTTTGGTACAGGTTGTAGCAGCCTTCTTGCTTGTATTGCCGGGCGAATGGTTCAATTCATTAGGCGGTTTGTTTGGTATTTATGAGTTGCCTTTTGCGGTTGGCGCACCGTTGACCGTGTTTGTGGTGGTGTATATCACGAATGCCATTAATTTGATAGACGGCATTGACGGGCTGGCTTCCGGATTGAGTTGTATCGCCTTGTTTATATTAGGGCTTATGTGTACGCTTCAAGGTGAGGGGATTTTTGCCATGTTGGCATTTTCCACTTTGGGTGTGATTGTTCCGTTTTGGTTTTACAACGTATTTGGCAATGCCCGTCGGGGGCATAAACTGTTTATGGGCGATACGGGCAGCCTTACGTTAGGTTATATCCTTAGTTTGCTGGTCATCCATCTAAGTATGGCTGAATTTGGGCAGGAAGATACTCCCAATCCCAAGATGGTTATTGCTTTTTCCACACTGCTTGTTCCGCTTTTTGATGTGGTAAGGGTGGTGCTTCATCGGTTGCGTACCGGAAAGAATCCTTTCCTTCCCGATAAAAACCATTTTCACCATAAACTGCTTCGCACAGGTATGCGCGTCCGTATGGTGTTGGTGACCATTTTGTTTGTTTTGTTGTTTTTTATCGGGTTGAATGTTTGTCTGGTTGATAAGTTAGACGTTACCCTGCTGCTTATCCTTGATATCGTGCTTTGGACGCTTATGCAATTGTTTATCAACTATTGTGTAGCCCGGCATAAATCGAATCCTGTAATTATTGTTGAAAAGAAAAAATAGAAAGAGATGAAATTATTCCATTTGTTTAGGAAATCCGTTCTTTGGGGAGTAGCTGTCTGGGCATTAAGTGCTTGTTCCACTCCGAAAGAGGTTATTTATTTTCAGGACTTTCAGCCGGGCGAAACGGAAATCCGGATTGCCGATGCGGTAGAAATTAGGGTGCGTCCCGAAGATAAGATTTCGATTATCGTCAACAGCCGCGACCCGCAGTTGACCGACTTGTTCAATCTGCCTTACGTCAGCCGTCAGCTTGGGCAATCATTGCGCACCAATGGCTTGACAACAGGAACAAGTAATGGCGTATCCGGTTATACGGTAGATGATGAAGGGAATATCGATTTCCCTGTATTAGGCAAAGTTCACGTGGCAGGCATGAAGCGTGAGGAAATTGCCGCCTATATCAAGAACGAGCTGATGGCTAAGAATCTGGTAAAAGACCCGGTGGTGACCGTAGAGTTCATGAATCTGTGCATTTCGGTGCTGGGTGAAGTAAACCAGCCCGGACGTTACAGCATCGACCGTGACAAAGTAACGATTTTAGATGCGTTGAGCATGGCGGGCGACCTGACTATTTACGGACAGAGGCAAAAGGTGTTGGTGTTGCGTCAGGAAGAAGGCAAACAGCGTGTCTATGGAATCAACCTGACTTCCGGCGAGCATGTCTACACCTCTCCGGCATATTACCTGCAGCAGAACGATGTGGTCTATGTCGAACCGAATAATGTGCGTTCGCGCCAGTCTACGGTGAACGGCAACAATGTCCGCTCCACTTCTTTCTGGATTTCACTCGCCTCGTTGCTCACTTCCATCGGCATCCTGATATTCAACTAAAAACTGAAACAATGGCAATACCCAACAATCCGACACGCCCCAAGCAGGGCGATGATTTCATCCGTATTCAAGATTTGTTCTACCTGTGCCTCGCCAAATGGCGTTGGTTTGTAGTTTCGCTCGTACTTACCTTAGGCATTGCAGTCTATTATTTGCTGACTACTCCGCCTGTATATACCCGTGCGGCTTCCCTGCTTATCAAGGAAGACAGCAAGGGGCAGTCGCTTTCCGGCGATGTCGGTTCGACGTTTGCCGATATGGGATTGTTTCAGGCAAATACCAATGTCAACAACGAGCTGCTTTCCTTGCAGTCTCCTGCCGTAATGCTTGATGTCGTGAAACGGTTGCATTTGCACACCGATTATCTGACCGACGGCACTTTCTATAAGCAAGTGCTTTATGGGCAAACCCTTCCTTTCAGCATCTCTTTCTTCGGGTTGCAGGATAACGAGACCGCTTCGCTTACGTTGCGTCAGGGAGCGAGCGGCAAACTGGAGCTTTCCGATTTTACCCGCAACGGAGAGAAAGTGGAAGGAATCTCCGAAGGAAAACTGAACGATACGATTGCCAGCCCGGTAGGCAAACTGCTGGTAGAGCCTACACCTTATTATAATATAGGCTTTCACGAACCGGTTTACGTTAGCCGCTCTTCGCTGCATGGCGCGACTGGTGCTTATTCGTCCCGTTTGTCGGTTGTGTTGAGTGACGAGAAGTCTACGGTCATCAATCTTTCGTTTCAGGATGTATGCATTCAGCGTGCCGAAGATGTGCTGAATACCGTGATTGCCGTGTACAATGAAAATTGGGTGAAAGACAAGAACCAGATTGCGGTCAGCACATCCATGTTCATCAACGAGCGCTTGGGAGTCATCGAAGGAGAGTTGGGCAATGTGGATGAAAACATTTCTTCTTACAAGAGCGAGCATCTGCTGCCCGATGTGCAGGCGGCTTCCAATCTGTATATGGCACAAAGCAGCGAGACCAATGCGCAGATACTGGCACTCAATACCCAATTGTCCATGGCACGTTATATCCGTAATTACCTTACCGCAGCCAGCAGCCGTAATCAGTTGCTTCCTGCCAATTCGGGCATCGAAAGTGCCAATATCGAACAGCAGATCGGCGAGTACAATACCATGCAGCTGCAGCGCAACAACCTGGTTGCGAACAGTAGCGAGCAGAATCCGCTGGTAAAAGACCTGGACCAGTCGCTTGCTTCCATGCGCCGTGCCATTATCACATCGGTAGACAACCTGATGGTGACCTTGGATACCCGCATCCGCAGCCTTCAGCGCAGCGAACAGCAGACTACCGAACGCTTGGCTGCCAACCCTTCGCAAGCCAAATACTTGCTGTCGGTAGAACGCCAGCAGAAAGTGAAGGAAGCACTTTACCTCTTCCTGCTTCAGAAGCGCGAGGAGAATGAATTGTCACAAGCTTTTACGGCGTATAATACCCGTGTGATTACTCCGCCTACGGGCAGTATGCTTCCTACGGCTCCTGTACGGCGCAACATTCTGCTTGTCGCCTTTGCCTTAGGCTTGCTGATTCCCGTAGTCATTGTTTTTGTCCGCGAGAATATGAATACGAAGGTGCGTGGCAAGAAAGACCTTGAGTGTCTGTCCATGCCTTTTGCCGGTGAAATTCCGTTGGCAGGAGAATCTCGGCGGAAACATCTTTTTGCTTCGAAAACGTATGATGCGCCTCGGGGCATTGTGGTGAAGCAAGGCAAACGCAACATCATCAACGAAGCGTTCCGTGTGTTGCGCACGAACCTGGAATTTATGACGAGCGAGAACGAAAAGGCAAACGTCATTCTGCTTACTTCGTTCAATCCCGGCAGCGGAAAGACTTTCCTCTCCCTTAATATTGCCGGAAGCCTTGCCTTAAAGGGTAAGAAAGTCCTGATTATCGATGGCGACTTGCGCAAAGCGTCCGTTTCGGCATTTATCGATTCTCCTAAAACCGGGCTGAGCGACTATCTCGGACGAAAGACCGATGCGATAGACACTGCCGTGGTAGAAGCTCCCCAATGCCCGGGCTTGTATATATTGCCTGTAGGTACATTGCCTCCCAATCCGACCGAACTGCTTGCCGAAGACCGCTTTGGCAAACTGGTTGCCGGCTTGCGTGACCGTTACGACTATATCTTTATCGATTGTCCTCCTATTGAGATTGTAGCGGATACGCAGATTATCGAAAAGGTCGCAGACCGTACCCTCTTTATTGTCCGTGCCGGCTTGTTGGAGCGGAGCATGCTTGCCGAACTGGAAACCATCTATCAGGAGAAACGTTTCAAGAACATGGCGGTAATCCTGAACGGCACATTGGACGGCAATAACCGGTACGGCTACAAGTACGGTTACAAGTATGGCTATCACTACGGATACGGCAGCAAAGATTACTATAACAATGAATAATTAACAGTTAACAATTAACAATGAATAATGCGAATCAGGAGTTAAACGTAGTTATGTTTTACAGGAGTTATCACTTCGTTCAGGAGTTAAAGGTCAATAGCTTTGCTTCTGAAAACGGTGGAAAAGGTATTGGCATTTAACTCCCAGCCGATCGGTGGGCGATAACTGCCTGTAACTCCCTTTTAACCCCTGATTGGCATTAATTATTAATTGTTCATTATTAATTATTTAATTCGATTTATGTGGCTGTTTCGAAAAAAGCAAATGCTGGAAGAAAGCGGTTTCTTCCGGGGCTTTACCGACTGGCATTGCCATATTCTTCCCGGAGTAGATGACGGGGTGCAGACAATGGAGGAAGCTTTGGAAATACTTGCAGAATATGAACGGTTGGGGATAAGGGAAGTGTGGCTTACTCCGCATGTCATGGAGGACATCCCCAACACCACCGGTTGCCTGAAAGAAAAGTTCAGGGAGTTGCAGGATGTCTATAAAGGAAACGTCATCCTGCACCTTGCTTCCGAAAACATGCTGGACAGCCTGTTCGAGGAGCGGCTGGCAAAGAATGATTTCCTGCCGTTCGGCGCAAACGGCGACCACCTTTTGGTAGAAACCAGTTACTACAATCCCCCGATGGGGCTTCAGAATCTTCTGCTGCGCATCCGGATGAAAGGCTATTTTCCCGTACTTGCCCATCCGGAACGCTATGCATATATGGAAAAGGACAGATACAACTACCTGAAAACAATGGGGGTAAAGTTCCAGCTGAATTTATTTTCATTGGTCGGGGCGTATGGTGACCGTTCCAGACACATTGCCCATATGTTATTGGAAAAGAAAATGTACGATTTTACAGGAAGTGATTTACACAAGCTGGAAATGCTGCATGACTTCTTGCAAAAAGATTTTCGAAAAATAAAGAAATGTTTGTCATCCTGAGTGCCCATTTCCTGTGGAAAGCCCATTCGATTATGACAGGTATTGTCATCCTGAGCGCCAGCGAAGGATCTCGTAGACATCCACGTAGATGTGAGATTCTTCCTCCCTACGGTCGTCAGAATGACAAGAGGGTTAAGGATAATCCGTCATTGGTAATCCAGCGTTACATAGGTAGCGTGTTTTTATTACCGCAGGATAAAATAAGTTTGCGAAAATACTGCAAGTAGTAGAGACGCCACGATGTGATGTCTCTACTACTTGCCAATTGAACTACAAACTCGCCGCCATACCGCCGGTGCTTTCCGGGTCATCGTTGCCCGTTCCGCTACGCTTGGCAGCTTCCAGGTCTACGGTTGTCTCTCCGGCTTTTTCCGCCTTAACGGTGGCTTTCTGTGCTTTACGGCTCGCCACAAGGTTGAACGTGGCTTTGCTGATCATGTTTTCGAAGTCGGGACCGGGTGTAAAGACCAGATTCACCGCCTTGATGTTGGCGGCGGTAAACTTCTCCATGCTTTCGGCACTCTCGCAACTGATGGAAGCGTGGAACGTGCCCAGCTCGCCCAAGGCAATCTTGTTGCCGTTCAGCACCTGCTCCACGATGCAGTTGCACAGGTCGCTCACCACCCCTTTGAATGTGCCCCGCGTGAAAACGGCGTTGTGCGCTGCCAGGTGGTTGATGAACTTGTCGCCGTTCCAGTTTTCGCGGATTTGCAGCCGGGCGTAGGCTCTTTCGCCGGCTTCGGGTGCCAAGTGGTTGTTCTGCATGTAAACACTGTAATCTAACATAATACGTTCCTTTCTTTTTTAAATGGTAAAACTTCGGGTTACTTGTCTTCGTGATGTCTGCGCTCTTCATCCTTTCGACATGACAAAGATAAGGCGCCGGAAGTGCGTTTTGCAAATCCGTTGAAAGACGTTTATGATCCGTTTACTGCCTGTTGAATTCCGTTGAGGATTCGTTGACTCCATACAAGCAAAGGCCCTATGGAAGACGGCAACCAGGTTGTATTCAATATCTATGGAGGCAGTCGGCAGATAAACCCTACGGCTGCTACAGCTATCCGGAATTACTATGGCGGCCGGTTCGCCGCCGATAAGTTGCGCGAGGAATCCCTCAACCTATCCGGCTTTCCGCCCGAAGCGCAAGCGTTGGCAGTCCATGTCAGCCACGCTGGGAACCTGACTCTCTTACGTCGTCCAGCTCGCGCAATGCGAGTCGGCAAGCGCATTGGCAAAGAGGCTCCGCAAACGAACATAAGTGAAACGGCTGACTCACTTATGTGAAACGCCCGACTTACTTATGTAAAACAGTCCACTCACTTATGTTCATCCAAACGCTATCCTGAGAACAATTGCTTCGGCACGCCCGTTCCCCCCCCCCCCCCTCCCATGAGACGGCTTCCGCCCGTACCGTACTCGTGCTTGGCTCCAACGACATGCTGCGTGCCAACCGCCTTGCGGACATTATCGTCATCGGCCGTGACATGGAAGCGGCTTGCAAAGATGTCTGCACCACCCTCCAGCAACCGGCAAACCGGTACACACCCATCACGGTACAGGGGCATCCGGCAAGGAAGTATGACAACCGCATCACGGTGATCGGGGCAGAATTGGATGAGATAGATTTGAGGGAGTGGCTGGGATAATTATCTTTTCCGATTTGTATAGAGATAGTTGGAAATGCAAGAAATTTCCTTGCTTGTAGCATTTGGATGTAAAAAAAGCTATCTTTGCATATAGGTTATAGATATTTTTAAGGAGATGAACAACAAACTATATTTGAAGGGATTCACTTGCTTTCAAGACTGTACCTTGGAGTTTTGTGGAGGAATCAATGTCTTTATCGGTCGTAATGGAACAGGAAAAACCCATATCTTGAAGTGTATGGCAGCTGCCATGAAGGCCAATTCCTTGTTTGAACAATCCACTTCCAAGACCAAAGACAAGTTCGGTGATTTGCTGACAGAAAAGTTGTCGGGGTACTTTAAGCCGGACACGTTGGGACATTTGGTAAACAAATATGGTTCCGGTACAGCTTCTGTGACGCTGACGATGGATTCAGGTAGTTTGAGTTTCAATTTCAGTGAGAAAGCATCGTTGGCAAAAACAGACAATAATGCCTATATCTCACAACCTCACTTCATCTATATTCCTCCTCGGGAAATGTTTTCTTTGTTTGAAGGCTTCGTCAGTCTTTATGAAAAACGGGAAATTTCCTTTGACGAGACCTATCTCGATTTGGCAAAGGCAATGGATGCTGCACCTTTGAAAAGCGAGGCATTGAGAGAAGCAGAGGATATGTTGGCTCCCTTACTTGAGAAATGGAATGTGAAGGTGCTTCGAAAAGGGAACCGTTTCTATGTCATAGAGGATGGCAAAGAATATGAGGCTCATTTGGTAGCGGAAGGATTGAGGAAAATGGCTACCTTATTATATTTATGCATCAATGGAGAGTTGAAGCCGGGCAATATTCTGTTTTGGGACGAGCCGGAGTCGAACATGAATCCTATATTGATTTCTACGGTAGTCGATTTGTTGGTGGAACTTTCCAAAAAATATGGTATACAGTCGTTCATTTCCACTCACGATTACCTGTTGTCCCATAAGTTGTCCATGTTGGCTGAATATGCAGCCGGTGATAGTCCGGAAATGCGCTTTTTCAGTTTGAAAAAAACGAGCATGATGTAGATGTGGAAGTGGCAGACAAACTGATTGACATCAACCATAATCCTATTTTGCAGGAATATGCTGCCTTTTTTGATTTGTAAAATGAATATATGCAAAAGGGAGAATAGAATTGATTTAGAAGTTTTTATAGCCCCTGATTATTGCTGATTGAAAGAAAATTAGTATCTTTGTAACTAAGATAGAACAATGAATAAGTATATGTATTGCATAATATGGTCAGTAGCTCTATTTGTGGTGACCTTTTATGGTTTGCTGAGTCAAGAAAAAGCTTTTGACTTTACTGGGAAGGATCTCTTGCCGGTGGCTCAAACTCATATTATGCCTATGATAATGGCCATGACATTGTATTTGTGGGATGTACTCTACAATGTGTCAATGCGTAGGCTGAATGATGAAAAGTCTACGTTCTGGATATTGCTTATGATAATACTCTTTTTAGGATGTTTTGTGTTCTCAATTTTGGTTAACGATAACACGATAGGGTGGATACTCTTTATTGGCTCGTGGCTGTCATTGACCATGTTAAAGTTCAAAACAACCGAAAGCGAACAAGTGCAGCCCTATCAAATATTGGAGGATTAAAAGATGAGTTTAACTGTATTTACAATAGCATTCTCGATAATGATTGTGGGTATGATCATGTTCCTGATCATTAACTTCAAGAGCTTACCCGTAGTCAAAGCAGGTAAGGTAACAAAGCTTTGCCCTAAGACTAAACACATACTAGGTTATATGCCCGACACGATCAAGGTGAATGGTACGAAGATAGACGTAAGTCATGACGAGAAGATGCTTGTCAGTGGCAACTCCATGAAATTTTTCAATATATATGATGGCCAACGCATCTATGTAAGACGGTTGTCCGATAGTGAAAAATTTAACATAACCAGATATCCGGTGTTGGTATTTCACATCGTTAATAATCCCAATAAAGACGATGCTGACTATAAACTGAGGAAATTTGTAGGCTATGTTGATTCCATTCAGTGGACTGATATCTTCTCCAAGTTCAAGGATAAGATTAAGATTTCCGAAAAAGATTTTATCCGTCAATGCCAATCCAAGTATCAACGCCTGCCTGATGCAGAACGGAGCAACTTGATTCTGTCCGAGACTTATGATGAGGATAATAATAGAATTTGTTATTCACTTCATCCTGTAAACTCTGTTTACGGAAAAGTGGAATATGCACTGTGAATAGTATATACCCTTTACAGGATGAAGCGTTGTCTTGAATATCAGTGGAATGCTCGCTGTGAATCAAAATTTAAGAATAGTATATAGCAGTGAAGCTCTTGAAAAGTTTTACTTTCAGAACTAGACGGAAGTTCTTTTTCAAACTTTTTTAAATACAACTCGGTTTAGGGCACTCAAAAGTGTCCTTTCAAAGGAGGATGCCCTAAATTGAGTGCTTACGGCAAAAGCTGATACAATTGAAAAATCCTTGTGGCTTGTCGGAGATAAATATTATAGGAAAGAATCATTTGTATATGTGATAAACACTGGATTAACAACTGATTTTAGTACAAACCTGACTTTCGGAGAGATAAAAACAAAATTAGTTCAAATCTATAATGCTGCATAATATATTATGAAACTAAAAATGAATATACACAAAATAAAGTGTATTAATAATTTGGAAATTGAATTTCCTACGGAAAAAGGTCTATACGCAATTACAGGCCAAAATGGCTCTGGTAAAAGTACAATTGTTGCTTGTGCTTCAAGTGTGTTTTTTAATATGCGTATGAATGATTATTTTGGTAAAACAGATGAAGATGCATATATTACTTTTGAATTGGGAAATTCCAAGCGATCATGGAAAAAAACAGATCACAAATGGATAAAAGCATCTGATGGAGTGATGAATATCAAAGGCTTTTATGAGGGTAGTTTAATTTTTGGCAATCGATTCAGAGATACATCTTATGACAAATTGCGAATAATTGAAACAATTGATGCAAACAAACTTATACCTGCGAATGATTTTATTAGAAAAAATCTAGGACAAATATTACAGGGTGATTCTAATTTTTATGAAAAGCTATGGTTTGTTTCTTCGAATTATGAAAAATTTGATGGTACTGTGTTTTTCTATGAAAAAAATGGGAAAAGGATAAGTCAATTTCATATGTCAACAGGAGAGAATTTACTCATTAGTATTCTTAACTCTCTATATATAAGAAATAACGATCGAGCAAATTTGAATAAACCATGCCTTATATTCCTTGATGAAATTGAATTAGCTCTTCATCCATCTTCATTAAAAAGATTAGTGCATTTCTTACAGGAAATGTCAAACCAATATAATTATGCCATATACTTTTCAACTCATTCCATAGAGTTAATAAGCGGAATATCTCCTGCTAATATATTTTTTATTGAAAGACACAGTGACAATTCTATTGAAATTATGAATCCATGTTATCCTGCATATGCGACAAGAATATTATATGACCATTCGGGTTATGATAATGTTATTTTGGTTGAAGATGATTTGGCACGAGAAATTATTAGACGCATTTTAAGAAAGGAATGCTTATTAAATAATCGTTTAGTACATGTTTTACCGTGTGGTGGGTATTCAAACGTAATTGACTTGGCTGATGATGTTGTTAGAAATAACTTGTTAGGCAAAAAAGCTTCAATTTGCATTATCTTAGATTTAGACATCAAAACTAACGCAGAAAACTATATAGCTCATAATAACATTGCTAATAATATACCTCTGAATTATTTACCAATAGAAAGCTTGGAAAAATATTTAAGAAATAAATTAGTCAAGAATGTAGATCACACTCTATTTAGGCGTTTAAACGACTATATCTTTCAACAAAAAAGTTTAACTGAGATTATTAATGATTACACTCAGAACAATAATGCTGATAATGATAATAATGGTAAGAGATTTTATAAACTTATTGATACTGAGTTGAGAGAAAGAAGAAAAGATAGAAATGAGTTAATCGAAATGATTGTAGAGTATCTTTTTGAAAAGAATGATGATATGATAAAAAGAACTACTTCATTCCTAACAACGCAATTTAAAAATAATAATTTCTAACTAATATTAGATTTAGTAGTCAATCTCTTTGCCTGCTCAAGGATTTTGACTACTTTTACAATTGAGTTATTTGACAGCATCGCACCGCAAAACACTGAAAATCGCACGGTTCCCAAATCGTTACTGCTGTTTCTTAAATACTCCGTTAAATGTTTATTTCTCAAACGGTTGTATCAAACCGTTGAAAATCTAAAATAAATTCTTAGGGAAATATCCTTCGGAATAAGAATCTTATAATAATTAATGGCTTCTCCTGCACTTAGAATCATAAAGAATAGCGGATTTTTATATATTCGTATTGCGGTAGTGACATTTCTATCGCTATATTCTACTCGTTTGATACTTGAAGCATTAGGAACATCCGACTTCGGTATATATAACATTGCCGGGGGAATGATAGCCATGCTTGGGTTTCTTAACGGGGCTATGGCTAGTGCGACCCAGCGTTATATGTCGTATAGCGAAGGTGAAAACAATAAAGAAAAGAAGAAGGTTATTTTCAATATTAGTCTAATCATTCACTTTTTCATTGCGCTGATACTTTTAATATTATTTGTTATAATTGGATGGGTTTGTTTTACTTTTATTCTCAATATACCCAATGACCGCATATTTGCAGCACAGATTGTTTACTGTTGTTTAATTGTAAGCACCGTGTTTAGTGTGACAAGTGTACCTTATGATGCCGTGCTCAATGCGCATGAAAATATGTTATACTATTCAATTGTTGGGATAATCGATGCTACATTAAGATTGGTTGTTGCAGTTTTATTATTTCGTGTGTCAACAGACAAATTAATAGTATATGGACTATTAATGGCATTAATTCCGCTCATTACATTTAGCATTATGCGAATTTACTGTCATCGTCATTATGAGGAATGCGTGGTTTCGTTACGCAAATATTTCGATTGGGGAAAAACCAAGGAGATGGCCGCTTTTGCAGGGTGGAACTTTCTATCTAAAGCAGGTAATGTTATTGTAATACAAGGATCATCTATTGTATTGAATTCATTTGGTGGTATCCTTATTAATGCAGCCCATGGTATAGCTAACCAATTAGCTGGCTATTTGTTAGTATTTTCTAGCAATATGCAAAAAGCTCTTAATCCCGTCATTGTGAAGAAAGAGGGAGAACATGACAGACACCAGATGCTTGCTTATTCATTGGCAGGCAATAAATTTTCATTTATACTCTTTGCATTTTTTGCTATTCCTTTTTGTATTGAGATGCCATATGTTTTGCAACTATGGTTGAAAGAACCTCCGGAATACGCAGTGCTTTTTTGTCGGTTAATTGTGATACGCCGACTGATAGGACAACTTACAAGTACATTTGTTACTTCAATAGGTGCAACTGGCAACATTAAACAAGATTCTATTGCTAATGCTATCATCATGACATTGGCGTTGCCTGTTGCATGCTTATGTTATATACAAGGCGCACCGATATATGCTATGTATGTGGTGCTTATTTTTATGGTGTGTTTGATGGGGATTGCCGATTTATATTTTATGCATAAACAGTGCGGATTGTCAAGCATCACATTCTTCAAAGAAGTACTAACTCCTTGTGTGACAATTTCAGTATTTACATTTGTCACAGGTATTATATACCTTTATTTTATGCCCATAGGTATATTGCGACTTTCTTGCGTAATGATTACTTGTTTTTTAGTCTGCATCGTATCAACTTATGCCTTGGGAATGTCACATAATGAGAAAAGGGTAATCAACGGAATTTTTAGTAAACTGGTATCAGGAATATGCAACAGAAATTAGGTAAGATAGGTATTATTTACAAGAAAGATATACCAATGAGCCAATTGACAGGCATGAATCAAGTGGACATTATTCCTCTTGTAGTGTACCCTTCATCGCTTCAACAGATGACTGATCTATGTAATATTCTGATAGAATATGGCTTAACATGGGAAATTTTAGGAGGATTGACTAATACTTACTTATGTGAATCATTTAAGCGTGACGTTGTAATTTCTACTCGCAAACTCAACCGAATTCATCAATTGGATGGGATACTGACAGTTGAGTGTGGTTGTAATCTAACATCGGTATCAAAACATTTGGTAGAACAAGGGTGTATAGGTTATGAGGGATTGGTGGGAATTCCAGGCACTGTGGGAGCTGCTACTATTAATAATAGTGGTGCTTTTGGTTGTGAGATGGGTAAAGTTGTAAAAGGCATTCAATGTCTCTCAATGAGGAATGGGCAATTGAAATATTTCAGTAACGATGAATTGCAGTACGAAAAACGTAATTCCATATTGAAAGGGAGTAAAGAATATTGTGTGTTAAGCATTGATCTTAACACGTCTCATAAAAGTAATATTGAGGATTTGACAGCTTTGATGCGTAAGAACTTAGAAATGCGCCGAATTAAAGTTGACGGAAGACGTAAAAGCCTTGGAACCGTATTTGTTGCCACTTCAATGAAAGAATTGTATAATCGTCATCGCATGGCATTGTTCTTTTGGAAAGTTTTGAATTTGCCTAATAAACTGTTATTTCACCGAAACGATTGGAGTCTCTATTTGCAATTCCTTTGTTTGGGACATCCTGAACTATCTCGCCATTGCGATTCTATTGGGCGGTTTTGTTGGGAGAAAGATACAACAGAAAGTGACTTTATGCAATACATCCATACTATGCAGAACTTGGCTGGTGAAAAACTTGTTTTAGAAATCGACATAAAAGAATAAAGATATCGCAATGAAGAAAATAGGAATTTATACCATTATAGCCAATAATTATGGTGCGCAATTACAAGCTTATGCCACTGCCCGCTATTTACAGCAGATTTGCAAAAACAGTAAGGTGGAATTGGTATATGTACCTGAAATACCCACAAGTCATAATTGGCGATCTGTAGTAAAGTCTTTTTTACCACAAGAAATGATTAGGAGACGACGGTTTGAACAGTTTCAAAAGCTTTCACCTTTGACACGAAGTTATACAGCAAGTGAGATATTAAAATCGCCCCTTCAATACGATCTGCATATTGTTGGCAGTGATCAAGTGTGGAATGTATCAGGAGGAATGGACAATCATTTGCACTATTTTTTACCGTTTCAAACATCTTCTCCAAAGATTGCATTAGCAGCAAGTTTTGGAACATCAGAAATACCTATAAAACTAAAGGATGAAGTGAAAGGTTACCTCTCCGGTTTTTCATCAATCGCTGTTCGAGAGATAGATGGAATCAAGATTCTGAATGAGTTAGGAATCTATGCTAATGTTATTTTAGACCCAACATTTTGGATGGATACAGAAGAATGGGAATTTTTAGCTGGAACAACTCCAATACTCAAAGGTGACTATATTGTTACCTATGGGTTTGAAGTCTCAAATAAAAACGTTCAAATTCTTATAAATGATATAAGAAATTTGTATAAGTTACCAGTAATTGCCATTGACGGTGCAAGAATATTTAAATTCGACAAAGTTTTTAATAGCTGTGGACCTTTAGAATTTTTAAATATTATACGATATGCGAAATTGGTAGTTACTAGTTCATTTCATGGAACAGCTTTTTCTGTTATTTTTAATAAAGATTTTTGGGTTCTAGCACATTCTTCTAAAAACTCACGTATGGAGAATCTATTGTCTGAATTAGAAATTACAGATAGAATACTTCCATTTAACACTTTTTTATTTAAGTCTATTATAAGTAAAGCACCTTCCATTAATTATGGCAAATTGAATAGAAGGTTATCTATGCTAAGGCAAAAAAGCCAGGCATATATAAAGAATATTATATTAAGTAAGAAATATGATTAGAGTTTTTGTAAATTTATTGCCTTTTTATCTCCAAAGTTCAACTGATATAAATTATGCACGTTCATTGGGGAAAAGTTCCTCCAAAATAGGTGCATTTTTCTATTATCCTCATAAATGGTCTTGGGGCTTAAAAGAGAATTTAAAGCTTGTTATAAATAAATTCTTGTCTATAATTGGTTGTCGTAAAAGAATAAATGTTGTCCACCCTAAAGAATTTTTGAATTCCGAATTCAATGAGAAAGAGTTTGATATTGTGTATTCACAAGGAACATGTCCACAAAATTCAGGAAACGTACCATTGTTTATAGAATCAGGATTATGGCGTCCTGGTCAAAATAAAGCATATACTGAATTTGACGAACATTATTTCACGCAAGTTACCATACCATTATTTCAAGATTATTTGAAGCATAATTCAATTGTTAATCTTAAAAGCAATATTGAGATAGAAAATGCTAAACAATTATTCCCTTGTTATAAAAACAGTTTCGTAAAGATTCCATTTCTTTTACCTGATCTAATTCCAATTTCTCAAAGTGAATTATTAGCAAAGCATAAAGAAGATGATACAATAAGAATTGGTTTTGTTGGGGGACAGGCAAATCGTAAAGGATTACCTGCACTTATTCAGGCATACCAAAAGGTCAAGTTGGAATTAAAAGGAATAAAGAAAATGGAACTTCATATTATAAGTGGATATAATGATGGAAATGTTTATGTACCAAAAGGGTATGATATAAAAGAGCATGGAAAATTGCCATATGGAAATGTTTTACAAGTTATGAAAACATGGCACATATTTGCGATGGTAAGTAATAATGAATCTTATGGTTTGGTTTATATAGAAGCAATGGCAAATGGTTGTATAAATATTGTCAGAGACTTTTATCCTCAAAGAGAATTTGTTGATTTTGGTAAGATTGGGTTTCTTGCATTCCCTGATAATATAGAATCCATTTCAAAGGCATTAAAAGATGCAATCATGTTAACCCGTGATGCGAGAATATCTATGGCTGTATCGGGATTGGAAAAATTCAATACTGAATACGAATATACCCATGTTGTCAAACAATTTAGAGAAGCATTAAATAAGTGCGCATCTCTTAAATACGTTAATAGATGAGAGACATAATACTAAAAGGGAGTAGAAAGATATACAGAATTCTCGCTAATCTTGAATATCATTCGCCTATATGCGAAACAGATCGTAGTAAGGCAAATGACTACATTTATGAATTGCTCTCAAATAATAGTCCGTGCATGATTTCACGCTTTGGTACAATCGAAATAGGCATAGTGACAAATTATTTGGCATTGCATAGCAATAAATCGTTGTTAAAACGTTCCATTGACTATATTACAGATAATACAGGTTTGCCATGGTGGGACAAGTTGTATTTTAAATCAATGAAGAATAATGCTGGTATATTTCCTGAGACAACAGAAATTCTTGAACGTTTCTCTAAACGGTATCTGCGGGATATTCCTGAAATTGATTTATTGGGATCATTTAACTATGCAGAAAAATTCATGCCTTTACGCAGTAATGTAGTCAAAGTACATCTTGAATGCCTTTACCCATTTTGGGCTGAAAGACCTTGGACGCTTGCGCTTTGTGGCAAGAAAGTACTGGTAGTGCATCCATTTGTGGAGACTATTAAAACACAATATACTCATCGTGAAAAGTTGTTTGATAACCTTAATTTGTTGCCTGAATATGAGTTAAAAACATTACGAGCAGTTCAGAGTAACGCAGGAGCAGAAGTACCTTACAAAGATTGGTTTGAAGCTCTTAAATGGATGGAGGATGAAATTGACAAAATTGATTTTGACATTTGTATATTGGGCTGTGGCGCATATGGTCTGCCTTTGGCTGCGACTATCAAGCGAATGGGAAAAAAAGCGATTCATTTGGGAGGCGGTTCTCAATTACTTTTTGGAATTAAAGGCAAGCGTTGGGACAATGATGGCTATCATTGGAAAAATTTACCGCAATTAAATACTAATTATAGTAGCTTGTATAATGATTATTGGGTAAGACCGTCACAAAACGAAACTCCTTCAGCTGCTAATAAAGTTGAAGGGGCTTGTTATTGGTAAAGTAATAGGAATGAATACCATATTATATTTATATTGGGCTGTTGCCATTTTATTAGTATATCTTTTTTTTCTGTTGCTACAAAAGCGATATAGATTAATATTGCCTTCTGTGATACATACGTCTATTTGGCTGGCAACAGTTGTTTTAATAATTTTTCAATTAAATGGTTACTTTATTACAGAACAACTAATTGAGGAAAGATTCCAGTATGTGG
The DNA here is from genome assembly GCF_000190575.1 of Phocaeicola salanitronis DSM 18170. Classification (NCBI taxonomy): domain Bacteria; kingdom Pseudomonadati; phylum Bacteroidota; class Bacteroidia; order Bacteroidales; family Bacteroidaceae; genus Phocaeicola; species Phocaeicola salanitronis. The sequence goes on from NC_015164.1 coordinate 3,226,095, forward strand.
GGAAATTCATTTGTTTTATGATGATTTCATCTGTTATGGGATTTATTCTCGCACATGTATTGACATCAAAGGGCGAAACATATAATGAAGTAGACATTATTGAAATAGCAACAATTGACGCAATATTGCACAAATTTCGTTGGATTCCAGTTGTTTGTGGAGTAATCGGAATTGTCTTATTATTGTTCATCGTTTCAACAATGGGGAATATATCTTCATTTGGGGAATATAGAAGTTTTGCGATTAATGTTGAGCCGACCGGTGTTGTTGCTATTGTACAACGGTTAAGTGGACATATAAGTGTTTTAGGAGCATTTTATTTGTTATTATTAGGTTATAAATTTGGAATAACAGGCATTCATATCCCTTTACTTGTTAAGAATGTAATTCTTTGTTCTACTATTAATATGGCTATAGGTGGGCGTGTGTGGGTTGTAATGTCTGTGTTACCAGTTCTTACGATGTATATTTTTTCTCGACATTATTCTGGACTGGAAACCAAGATAAAAAAGAGAGATAACATTCGAATCTTGTTAATGCTTGTAATATCGGTGTCGCTTTTTTCGATTATCGGGATACTCAGAAATGAAAGTGGTAATAGCGTTTCTAATGAGCAAAATTTTATTGATAAGTTTTTATATCTCACAGATGGATCTAGAATGACTAATATGGTGATTAGTATGTATCCTCCAGGTACATATAACTTAGAATATGGTAGGAGTGAGTTCCTTTCAAATTTTATTGGTTCGCCAATGATGGATAGATTTAATCGTGCTATATCAGACAATGTAGGTTTAATGGTGACCGTAAAATCTGTTATGCCAAATCTATATTTTGATTATGGATTTAAGGGGGGGATTATTATGTGGGGGGTATTTTGTTTTATTCTTGAATTTCTCTGTATTCGTTTAAAATACACACACAATATTGTCATATTGCTTTTTTGGGGTATATTAGCACAAATAATGTTTCAAGCACCTATTGCGAATATATTCTCTTTAAATACACCTAGAATTGAATGGATAATTCTTATTTACTTATTTCGAAAACAAATATTTAGTTCCATCCCAGGAATAAATAATTATATATAATATAGAGCAACTTTATGAATATTTTACAGCGTATAAAACATGGTTTGGGTATTTTCATCCACTATTATGTCAAGCCTAATCCGTCACGTTTAGGTTACTTCGGTAAAGGAGCTATGATTGGCATTCCCGCCGATTTGAAGAAACCTGAGAATATCTTCCTCTATGATTTTGCCCGCATAGGTCGGCGCAGTACGATTATGACCATGGGGGACAGTAAATTCGTCATGAAACGTGGTTGTTTGACTGCAGAAGGTCTGGTAGTCGTCACCTCTAATCATCGTCAATATATAGGTCAATTCTTGAGCGGACGAAATGAAGATAATGAATATAAAGACATCATTGTAGAAGAAGATGTTTGGATAGGAATTAATGTTACACTTTTGGCTGGCTCACGCATTGGCCGAGGTGCCATTATTGGTGCTTGTTCTGTGGTAACAAAGGAGATTCCACCTTATGCTGTAGCCGTTGGTAATCCTGCAAAGGTTATCAAATTTAAATGGTCGATAGATGAAATCATGGAGCACGAACGCCAAATTTATGATGAGAAAGACCGAATGCCACGCGAATTGCTTGAAAGAAACTACCAAAAGTGGCTCAACAAATCACATAAATAATAATATTATTATGCGAATATTTGTCACCAATATTAGTCCGAAGGATAAGATAATAGAATATGGCATTTCATTATCAGCCAGCAACTTCAATTACAATTTAATAGAAGGCCATTGTTTCGACAAAGTATATTCAATTTACCCTGGTTTTGTCAAAGGAAAATTGGATAAGTTGGATGACGAAACATTTGAGGCGGTGTATTCTTCGTGGCGTTGGAAAGGTAAACTTAGGCAACGGTTGGCTCGATTTGTAGAGCAATACAAATTATTCAGAAAGATACCTCGCAAATCAACGGTTTGGTATTATAATTTAAGCACGCTGAATGTTTTGCTTGTATTACTATTAAAAATATTTAAGCCTAGTGTCCAGCAAAATATCATAATTCTTGACTTTACACCCGACCTGTTTTTTAACAAGAGAGTGCTGTCCTTGATAAACAGAATGCATGGCCGCATATCCTTGTCAACATACGAAAAATTTAATTCTCGTAATTTAGTGGTTATGCCAGGGGTTGTTCCTGTTTCCCATAACTCATATCCACAATTAAGCAATGTAAAGCGTGAATTTCTATTGTCGGGAGCATTGCGGGAAAATATAGCTATGCACTCGATGCTTCTTGATGCTTTTGCCGAGATGCCCGAATTGACTCTTCACATATCGGGCGTGTTGCTCGACCACAAGGGAAAAACGGAAAGTTATAGTCGTAAATATCCCAATATTCATTTTTATGGGAAGATGCCATATAACGAGTACAATGAATTGCTGTCGTCTGTTTCTTTCTCATTCAATACAAGGAAACCAACTGCTCCCGAAAACAAGTGTAATTTCCCGTCAAAGGTAATAGAAGCGTTACTTTACAACCGCATAGTGATTTCTACCATCCACTATCCACAATTGGAAGGCATCAATTATTTGGAAGTGCCAACGGATAAGGAAGCATTCAAGCAAGAGATAAGGCGGATTGCGGCATTGAGCGATACTGAATTACTTAGATATGCCAATCAAAGTGAAGAGGTTATTAGGCGGTTTAGCACCGAGAAATGGAATGATATAATGGCTCAAATAGAGGAGTTTGAATGAAAAATATTGTATTTTTTAACCTTGCGGTAATGCCCTACCATGTGGCAGTGTTTCGTGCAATCATAAACAAAGGTTATCAATGTGTGGTATATTGGTGGGGGCGTGCGCCCAAGACATCCTATCGTGCACCGAAGATAGAGAGGTTAATTCAAGTAAACAGATTTGATTTTTCTGATGCTAGATCTTTATATCAAGATGCATCGAAGTGGTCGCCTGTGTGTGTAGTATGCAATGGCTGGATGGATCGTGGATATAACAGTGCTTGCGCTATGTTTAAACGTTCGGGAATACCAACATTAGCGGTATCCGATACTCAATGGCGAGGTGGAAAACAATGGTTAAATAGGTTATTTTCCCCATTCCGACATAAACGATACTTTGATTATATTTGGGCAGCCGGTCTGCTGCAATATGATTATGCACGCAAGTTAGGCTATGATTCATCTCACATTTTGCTTAATTGCTTCTCGGCTGACACTGAAGTATTTTCTAGGGTTTCATTAGACGATAAACGCAACATTTATCCTCGCCGCTTTCTTTATGTAGGTCGGTTTGTTGAGGTAAAAGGCATAGACACCATGCTTAAAGCATGGGAAAGCATAGTTGACAAACGTGGGTGGACGTTGGAACTCGTGGGTGATGGCCCATTGAAAGAAACATTCAGACGCGATTATCCAAACGTGATTATTAAGGACTTTATGCCGCAATCGGATTTGGCGATAGAGGCTGCAAATTCAGGCTGCTTTATACTTCCGTCGCATTTTGAACCTTGGGCCTTGGTGATACAAGAATTTGCCAGTGCCGCAATGCCCATTGTGTGTACAAGAAAATGCGGTGCCGCATACCATTTTGTATTAAATGGCTATAACGGTTATGTGGTAGAAGCCGATGATGTGGCGGCGATGGTCAAAGCGATGCAGAAAATAATTAAGGCCACCGATATGGAGTTAATTACGATGTCGGAGCATAGTCGCCAACTTTCGCAAGCCGTGACACCCGAATTTGTGGCAGATACGCTGCTGAGTATTCTATAACGAAATAATAAAATATATACATATTATGAACTGGGAACTAATTAATAAGCTCCGCCGTTTTGCACGGACATCTTGGTTTAAGTCATTGTACCTGAATTTTGTAATGCTACCTTTTAAACAGGCAATTAGAATACCAATTATTGTGTCAAAATACACTTATTTCTATTCTCTTTCTGGCAGGATAGAACTCACATCTCCACCGAGCTTTGGCATGATTCGGTTCGGTTATTTTGGAGAGGATGTTATTACGCCAAAAGATGCTCGAACTCTTTTGCAAATAGAAGGTATAATGAAACTTGCATCGAATGTTCATTTTGGATGTGGAGTGGTTATCAGGGTAGAACCTGATGCGGTGTTAGATATAGAAACTAATGTAAGAGTTAGTAACCGCACTAAGATTATTTGTTATGACAACATTAAAATTTGCCATGATACGAGAATAGCTTGGGAGTGTCAACTTATTGATACCACATTTCATTATATGCGTAACATGAATGATAATTCTGTAACAGAATTGACAAAACTTATTGTAGTGGGTGCGCATAACTGGATTGGCAATAGGTGCAATATAATGAAGGGTGCTGTAATTCCCAATTATACGATTGTCGCTGCAGGCAGTTTGTGCAACAAACACTATGACTTCCCTCAGTATAGTTTGATTGCTGGGACACCTGCAAAATTAATAAAAACCGGTATATATCGTTGTCTTGATAAAGAGGAAGCCGAAATTAGAGCATCTTTAAAATGAAAATTCTTCAAACAATCGCAGGTTTCGGTGCACATAGCGGTGGAACATCCACTTGTACATACGATTTGCTTTCAGCAATGCGTGTAATTGGGTGTGATGTAGATTTAATGACCATCCAGTCAACAGACCTAATGGGTAAAGGTGAGGCATGGATAAAAGCATTGCCTAATGATGCTATTACTCCATACGGATATTCTCGAAATATGAATCGCTTTTTGAAACAAAACGATTACGACCTTTATCATACCAATGGTATGTGGATGCATTGTAATCACGCAACTTGTGTGACAGCTCGCAAAAAGGACAAACCTTATATCATCACACCGCATGGGATGCTATATCCGCAAGCTTTGGCTCGTTCGGCATGGAAAAAGAAAATCTTACTGAATTTTGGTGGTGTCAATCAAGACTTGCGCTTGGCTGATTGCATTCACTGCACATGCAAGGAAGAAATGATGCATTATCGCAATTTAGGATATAAAAATCCTGTGGCTGTCATTCCTAATCCGGTACCTGTCCCATCATTTGTAAATGATTTAATCCACGAACGTTATATAAAAAGAATCGGCTTTTTAGGACGATTGCATCCACGGAAGAATGTAGAAAGTCTATTGGATGCATGGATTTCATTAGGTATAGCAGTAAAAGACGCTCGGCTGGTTATTATGGGAAAGGGAGAGCCGCAATATGAACAAATGTTGAAAGAACGTGTGCGGCAGCATGGATTGAAAAATGTAGAGTTTGCCGGTTTCGTTACAGGACGAGAGAAGTTTGAACGACTGGCTTCATTGACAGCCTTATGTGTGCCGAGTGATTTTGAAAATTTCGGTATGATTGTGACCGAAGCCCTTTCTGTGGGTACTCCGGTTATTGCCAGTCTGGGTACGCCATGGGAAGAACTGAATACGGAACATTGCGGTTATTGGGTAAAGAATGATGTTCCGACATTGGCTGGAACGATTGCAGATGTTCTGTCCTTATCGGCAGAAGAGATTGCTCGTATGGGGGAAAATGGGAAACGGTTGGTACAGGCAAAGTATAAGGATACACAAGTGGCACTGATGATGAAGCAACTGTATGAATGGATGCTGAACGGGAGAGAAAAGCCAGATTTTGTGTATGAATAATTCGATTGATTTAATAGACTGAAGCTCTAGGCTTTTGCTTTTTCCTTTGGATTATTTCAAATTCGAACCAATTATTTCCTTGGATTTTTTCATTTTTTGGCGAATTATTTCCTTGGATAATTTAAAATCGTTATATTTGCATATTGGAAATCAATTGATTGGCGCTATGTATCACAAACGACTTATAGACGGTTATCTGAAGGAATGGGCTGAACGGGATACACACAAGCCTGTTTTGTTGCGTGGAGCACGTCAAGTGGGAAAATCTACGGCAGTACGCAATTTGAGTAAACAGTTTGAATATTTTGTAGAAATAAACTTTGAGAAACAGCCTGATTACAAGGCGTTTTTTAAAAATAACCTTGACGTTAAACGTATCACAGCCCAGCTTGCCGCAGTGTATGGAACGCCGGTTATAGCGGGTAAAACACTTTTATTCTTTGATGAGGTGCAAAGTTGTCCGGAAGCTATTATGGCACTGCGCTTCTTTAAAGAAGATATGCCGGATTTGCACATCATAGCCGCAGGTTCGTTGTTGGAGTTCGCATTGGCTGAATTGCCTACTTTTGGCGTGGGGCGCATACATTCCATGTTTATGTATCCGATGACTTTTGATGAGTTTTTAGAAGCGAACGGAGAAGATTTGCTATTGCAAGCGCGAAATGATGCCACATCCGACAATCCATTGCCCCAACCGTTGCATGACAAACTGATTGAGTTGATGCGAATCTATATGCTTGTGGGAGGCATGCCGGAAGTGGTGGACAAATGGGTATCTACGCACGATTTCATACAATGCCAAGAAGTACAAGACGACATTATAGTGAGTTATGAAGATGATTTTCCCAAATATCGGAAGAAAGTAGACCCGATGCTTCTCCGCTATACCTTGCGTAATGCGGCCGTACAGGCGACCAAAAAATTTGTTTATACGCAAGTGGGAGGAGGGTTCAAGATAAACGAAGTGAAGAAGGCCCTTGAAATGCTGGTACTGGCCGGTATTCTGATACCGGTGACACATACGGATGCTAACGGACTACCTTTTGGTAGTGAAGCGGATTTTTCTTATCGGAAAATGTTGTTGCTCGACACTGGTCTGATGCTTAGGTTACTTAATATGACTTTGGGGGATGTAACTGAAATTACTACACACGTACTGACAGCCAATGCTACGGATTTAGTAAACAAGGGAGCTATGGCCGAGCAAATAGCCGGTTTGGAACTATTGCGCTATCAAAGTCCGAATATCCGACATGATTTGTTCTACTGGGTACGTTTGTCGCGGAATTCACAAGCGGAAATCGATTATTTGATAGCTCATGGACAAGAGGTGGTGCCCATAGAGGTAAAAGCGGGTGTACAAGGTGGAATGAAAAGTTTATGGATGTTCATGCGTGAAAAGCATCTGTCGAAAGCAGTGAGATGTTCGTTGGAAAATTTTGGCGCATTTGACAATGTGGATGCAGAAGCAGACAATGCCGTCAGGCACGTGTGCATCTGTCCCTTGTATGCCATATCAATGATGCGCGCGCTCATTTAGGTAACGTTGTTATTTTACTCAATAATGACATTGTACTGCATAAAATAGCTTGATTTTGTGCAATAAGCATCATTATTTGAATAAAAGAGAGTTATTTATTCGTAGGACAATATGACTGAAACAATAATCGACTTGTCCAAGTATCACAACGCATTGAGCCGCCGGAATCAGGTAGTGAGGATGTTGTGGACCATTGTGTGGGGTGTCTTTGCCCGTCCTCTGCCACGTAGTGTAGGGAGCGGTTGGAAGCGTTTTCTATTGCGTCTGTTCGGAGCGAAGATTGACCGGACTGCTATTGTGTATTCGTCGGCAAAAGTGTATTATCCTGCCAACCTCATTATGGAACGGTATGCCTGTCTTGCCTCGGACGTGGACTGCTACAATGTGGCTCCTGTCCATATAGGGGCAAACACGACTGTTTCGCAAGGTGCTTATCTATGCACGGCAAGCCATGATATCACCAATCCGTTGAATCCTCTTGTCACTGCACCGATTGTTATAGAAGACCAGGCTTGGGTAGCTGCCGGAGCTTTTGTAGGGATGGGTGTGACGATAGGGCAGGGAGCAGTGGTCGGTGCACGGGCTGCAGTATTCAAAGATGTGGATGCTTGGACGGTAGTTGGAGGGAATCCGGCTAAGTTTATCAAGAAAAGAATTATTAAAGATATCGTATGATGATTTTCAATCCTATACAGACTAATGCCATGCCGTTGAAAGATAAATTGAAGAATATGGTATGGAGAATCGTGAATAAAACTTTATTTAGATTTACCCCCCCCTATTTAAGTTTATTTAGGAAATGGAGGGTGCTTTTAGTGAGGCTTTTTGGAGGGCAGGTAGATTGGAATGCTTCGTTGCATCCTACAGCTGTTATTGATTATCCATGGAATCTGATGATGAGAGAGAAAGCATCATTAGGAGAAAAATGTTGGGTGTATGCAATGGCGCCGATAAGTATCGGAGAATTGACTTGTATCGGGAAAGATGTCTATTTGTTAACCGGAAGTCATGATATTGAAAAAAGCACGTTTGATTTGGTGACTAAACCTATTAAAATAGGAAAGGGGTGTTGGATTGCTACAGCAGCTACGGTCTTACCCGGTATAGCAATAGGTGATTATTGTGTGGTAGCAGCCAATTCTGTAGTAATAAAGAATGTAGAGGCTTGCAGTGTAGTCGGTGGTAATCCAGCCAAGTTTATTAAGAAACGTATTATCAAATAATAATCCTTTATATGCTTGATCTTTCAGTCATTATCCTCACTTACAATGAGGAAATGCACATCCGTCGGTGTTTGGAAAATGTTGTGCCGATAGCCAAGGATGTCTTTATCATTGACAGCTTTTCCACTGACGCAACACTCGACATTGCCAAAGAGTTCGCCAATGTACATATCCTGCAAAACAAGTGGGAAAACAATTATGCCAGACAGTTTAATTGGGGTCTGGAACATGCAAATGTTACTACCCGATGGGTGTTGCGGTTGGATGCCGATGAATATTTGCTTCCCGAGCTGGTACAAGAATTGCAAGAGAAGTTGCCTTCGTTGCCCGATGATGTGACCGGCATCATTTTCAACCGCCGGCATATCTTTATGGACAAATGGATGAAGAGGGGCATTTATCCTGTAAAACTATTGAGGGTGTTCCGCTATGGAAAAGGTATGTGTGAGCAACGGCTGATGGACGAGCATATCCAGTTGACTGAAGGACGTGCTGTAGAATTTGAGCATGATTTCTGCGACCATAACCTGAATAATCTTTCCTGGTTTTGCCATAAGCACGTAAACTATGCGATTCGCGAAGCTGTAGACTTGCTGGATATAGAATTGGACCTGACGGGGGCTGCAGAAACGGACGAAAACAAGCAAATCAGTACGCAAGCCAAAGCCAAGCGGATGAAAAAGCACCAATATGCAAAGCAGCCTTTGTTTTGGCGGTCGTTCGCTTATTTCTGTTACCGCTATTTCTTGAAAGGTGCATGTCTGGATGGCAAAGTGGGTTTTATATGGACTTTCCTGCAAGGGTGGTGGTACCGCACACTGGTAGATGCCAAAATATATGAGATAAAGAAGGCTTGCGGAAACGATAAGGAGAAGATACGGGGGTATCTGAAAGAGGTATATAACATTCAATTATGAAAATATCAATTATTACCGCTACTTATAATAGCGGCACTACGTTGCGTGATACATTGGAGAGTGTGTTGTGTCAGACTTACCAGGACATCGAATGCCTGGTTGTTGACGGAGCCTCGAAAGACAATACGCTGGATATCGTGAAAAGTTATGAAACGAAGTTCGGCGGGAAACTGAGATATATCAGCGAACCGGATAAAGGCATTTATGATGCCATGAACAAGGGGATAACGATGGCGACAGGCGATGTGGTGGGCATACTTAATTCGGATGACTTCTACACAACAGATACGATACTGGAACAGGTGGCGGAAACAATGAAGGCGCAACCGATGATAGACGCGGTATATGGCGATGTGCATTATGTGGACGAGAAAGATTTAAGCCGGAGCGTGCGTTATTATTCTTCGCGTTTATTCAAACGCAGCCTGATGCGGTTCGGGTTCATGCCGGCACATCCTTCGTTTTATTGCCGGAGGGAGGTATACGAAAGATACGGGGCGTTTGATGTCTCGTATAAAGTGGCTGCTGATTTTGAAAATTTGCTCCGGCTGATATTTATCCATAAAATCCGTACACGTTATATTCCGGCAGATTTTGTGACCATGCGTATGGGTGGAGCTTCTTCATCGGGACTGAAAAGCCACCGGCAAATCATGAAAGACCATTTGCGTGCCATGAAGCAGAACGGGGTATTCTCGAATAGTTTGCTGCTTTGCTTCCGTTATCCTTATAAGGTAGGGGAGGTGGTATGGGCACGATTGACAGGCAGACGGGTTTGATAACTGGCTTTTTTTATGAAAAGAATATTTTTACTCTTCTTGCTGGCAGGGGTATTGGGAACGGCATCTGTCAAGGCACAGCCTGCCATACCTGCCGGGCAAGTGGATATCTTTATGGGAGTGGACTTGAATTACCGCGACTTGCTTCATAACGGACGGGTGTATGATTTCCTGATAAACCTGACTCCCGGCATCAAATGGAATATGGGTAAGGGATGGCAGGCTACGGCGCAAGCGTTTATCCCTGTTTATAATAATTATGGCGACCGGTATAAGAAGGTGCGGCTGACCATGGCTGTGCTTTCGAAAGAAATGAGTTTCCGTTCGCGCTGGTATCTGAAGGCTAGCGGAGGATTGTTCGGAAGCGAGCGTTACGGACTGGACCTGAAAGGAATGTATGTGGTGAATGACTGGCTGGCATTGGAAGCTCAAGCCGGTTGGACAGGATATTGCTCAATGGCAGCAGGCTGGGAAGCCAGCTTGCCGAAGCGTTTGACAGCATTGGCTGGAGCAGACTTTTATTTGAGTAAATGGAATACGCAATTTAGGGTGAGAGGCGGAAGGTTTGTGTATGAAGATTACGGTGCCATTGTAGAAGCCATGAGGCATTTCAGGCATTGTACGGTGGGTGTGTATGGGGAATACAGCAATGAAGGCGGGAAAAACGCGGGATTCAAGGTCGTGATGATGATACCGCCTTATAAGCGTCACCGCAGGAAGGTGAATTTCCGTCCTGCATCTAATTTCCGCCTGACTTATAGTTTGGAGGGAGATGCGTATGCCAATAAGATGTATGCGACAGATCCTGAAGAAAACGAACGGGAAGGATGGTTTGACCGGGAGGCGTTGAAATGGGGAAGCAATACGATGGAACCGGACTTTGAGAATGAAGAACGAAAAATGAAGAATGAAGAATGTGTACAAAATTAATCGATATTTTACCACAGAGGACACAGAGGCACACAGAGGCTTTAAAAATTTCCTCTGTGTTGCTCTGTGGTGAATTTTATCATATAAGCTAATTATGCTGATCAGGAGTTAAGGAGTTAAAAGGAGTTATCACTTCGCTACGCTCCGTTAGAAGTTAAGCCAATAGTTATGTTGGTGGGAGCATTAGTAAAAGTATTGGCTTAACTTCTTAACTTCTTAACTTCTTAACTCCTTCTAACTCCTGTGACGCATAACTACATTTAATTCCTGATTGATATTAATTATGAATAGTTACTTAAACGGTTTCCTTTTTTGCATTGCATTTTTATTGTCGGGAAGTTTGCTTTCGTTGTCGGCACAAGAATATGGAGGAATCACAGGCATGATTCATGTGCCTACGGCAGAAATGGCACCGGAAGGGGAAGCCCGTATCGGTGTGTTTTTTCTGAATGGGGAATTCTTGCCTGACCGTATTGCTTATCAAGGTACGAAGTATAATACGACAAACCATTTCCTCGCCATTACACCTTTTCCGTGGATAGAATTGTCGTATGTATGCACTCTCCTGAAAGGAGAAGACAATAAGGGTGAAGTAGGCTATAACATGAAGGACCGGCATTTCGCCGTGAAACTCCGTCCGCTGAAAGAAGGCAAGTGGTGGCCTGCCATAGCCATAGGGGCACAAGACCCGGGGCGTTCGGTGCCTGATAATGGAGACTATGCTTATTTTCAGAACTTTTATCTGGCAGCGAGCAAACATCTGGCATGGAAAGGGCATGAATGGGGAGTGCATCTGGCTTACCGGTATTACCGTTCGGACTTTAATATAAAATGGCGGGGAATAGCCGGAGGCATTACTTACCGCCCTTCGTTTGCAAAAAACTTCAGGGCAATAGTGGAATATACCGGAAACGATATAAATATAGGAGTGGACTGCCTGTTGTGGAGGCATCTGTTCTTGCAGGCAAGCCTGCAGGATGGGAGGCATTTTACAGGAGGGGCTTGCTTTAAAATCAATCTCTTGGGTAAGAAGAAAACGGTCCGCAAAGAAAAAGATGTGTATTGAATTTATGGTTTAACTAAATCTATTTTAAAGATGAAACAATTTGTAAAGTTGGGAATGTTCGCATTCCTTGGTGTGGCTTTCGCCACAAGTTTTGTTGGATGTAGTGATGACGATCCGGATTACAGCAGTGTAACACCGCCGGAAGTAGCCGTATCTCATAGTATCAGTGGCCGGGTGACGGGCATGGACGGTAAAGGGATTGTGGCGACTGTAAGCATGAACGGGACTTCTATGCAAACCGGTGCGGACGGTGTATTCCAATTTGAACGTGTGGAAGCCGGAAGTTATACGCTGACAGCTGAAGCGGAAGGAAAGCAATCGAGAGAAACGGTTGTTACGGTATCGGCAAGCGGAAGCGGAGCCAATGCGGTATGGAACGTAGCGTTGCCCAATGCCGGTACGACCGTTGAAATCGATGCCGATGGAGGTGCGGAAGCAAGCGTGACTTCGGAAACGATTGAAGGGAATGCGCAAGGTGCCGTGACGGTAGATGTGACCGTGGCTGAATCGACATTGCCGGAAGGCAGCTCGATTGTGATTACTCCTATTTACAGTATGGATGAGGCTGCAGAAAGGTCGCGTGCAAACGAGGAGGTGATGCTGATTGGTACGAATGTAGAAACTACGGATGCGGATGCCACTCTGGAGCAGCCTATCGCTTTGGCGTATGATGTAGAACCGGAAATGGCAGAGGCGGTAAGGGCACGGAAGTATGAAAACGGACAATGGACGGATGCTGAATATACTGTGGAGAACGGTCGGGTAACTGTTATGGCTGACCAGTTTACGTCTTATTCATTGACCTTGGATGCGGATGTATCTTCTTCTTCCAGTTCAGTCGCTTTGGATTTTGGACAAGGCTTGTGGGATAACCTGTATGGGAGCGGGGATATGTCGGTGGCTTCTGCTTCTTTCTCATACCACATCGGTATGGAAATCACTTCATCGGGTACTGACCGGATTACGGCTTATTTGATAGAAATATTAGCCAGAATGGCAGGCGCTTCTGTCTCTACGGCTATAGGCAATTATCCGATTGGCGTGACTCTGCCCATCGGTACGGCTTTGCAAATTAGCGGTACGCAGCAAGTAACGCTTTGGACCGTTTCTGCATTGGGGCATTCGGCATCGGGCAGACAATATGGAGATATGTCTATATCTGCTCAGGCTTATAACCGGGAACACAATGGAGGAACCAATTAACACGATGTTTGTAAAAGCTGCTTGGCAGTTTTGCTCATAATTTGGCAGGCATCCGATTATTGAACACAGAGACACAGAGGTACAGAGAAATAAATAGAGAGACGACAAAATTCACAGAGCCTGTTTTTTCTCCGTGATCTTTATCCTCTCTAAAAAATAAAACTCTGTGTCTCTGTGCCTCTGTGTTCAATTTTTTTTCGTAAACCAATTTGTTTTACTATAAAGCGTTTGGAAGATGGGATGAAAAGCGGGCTTCGGCATCTTTTTTAAAATCAGTTAAATGTGAAATAATTATTCTAATATTTTGTTGTACATGATATTATTTGTATCTTTGCACGCGAGATGAATGAGAAGGTGGAGGGGCGGTAAAGCTCCTTTTTTTATTCTTAATAGTATTACATGATAGAAAAAAACGTGGTAACCCGGATTGTCGAGGAATGGCTGGACGGGAAAGATTATTTTCTGGTAGATGTCTCTGTAAGTCCGGATGACAAGATTGTAGTTGAAATCGACCATGCGGACGGCGTATGGATTGATGATTGTGTGGACTTGAGCCGGTACATCGAATCGAGACTGAGCCGGGAAGACGAGGATTATGAGCTGGAAGTCGGTTCGGCAGGAATCGGCCAGCCGTTTAAAGTGTTGAAACAATATCAAATCTACATCGGGAAAGAGGTAGAGGTGATGGACAATACCGGGAAGAAATGGAAAGGCGTGCTGGCGGATGCCAACGAGGAGAACTTTACCGTTACGATGACGGTAAAGGTGAAGCCTGAAGGGGCAAAACGTCCGAAGCTGGTAGAACAGAACGTGACTTTTACGTATGATGAAATAAAATACACCAAATACTTAATTAGCTTTAAATAAATTATGGCGAAGAAAGAACCTGCTGTCAGCTTGATTGACACATTTTCGGAGTTTAAAGAACTGAAGAATATCGACCGCACTACGATGGTGAGCGTGTTGGAAGAATCGTTCCGTAGTGTAATAGCGAAGATGTTCGGTACAGACGAGAATTATGATGTAATCGTTAATCCGGATAAAGGAGATTTTGAGATATGGCGCAATCGGGAGGTTGTTGCAGACGAAGATTTTGCCAATCCGAACCGGCAGATTTCGCTGACCGAAGCCCGCAAGATAGATGCTTCGTATGAGGTGGGTGAAGAAGTGACGGATGAAGTGATTTTCGAGAAGTTCGGCCGGCGTGCCATTCTGAACCTTCGCCAGACGTTGGCTTCGAAGATATTGGAACTGGAAAAAGACTCCTTATATAATAAGTATATCGACCGGGTTGGAACCATTATTGCGGCTGAGGTGTATCAGATATGGAAGAAGGAAATCCTGTTGTTGGATGATGAGGGCAACGAACTGTTGCTTCCGAAGGCAGAACAGATTCCGAGTGATTTTTACCGGAAAGGCGAGACCGTGCGTGCGGTAGTGGCGCGTGTGGACAACAAGAACAATAATCCGAAGATTATCTTGAGCCGTACGGCGCCGGAGTTCTTGCAGCGTCTGTTCGAACAGGAAGTTCCTGAAATCAATGACGGTTTGATTACCATCAAGAAGATTGCCCGCATCCCCGGCGAACGCGCCAAGATTGCGGTTGAGTCGTATGATGACCGGATTGACCCTGTAGGCGCTTGTGTGGGAGTGAAGGGTTCGCGCATTCATGGCATTGTGCGTGAATTGCGGAATGAGAATATTGACGTTATTAACTATACATCGAATATCCAGTTGTTCATCCAGCGTGCATTGAGCCCGGCTACGGTTTCTTCGATTGTGATGCACGAAGAAGAAAAACGGGCGGAAGTGTACCTGAAGCCGGAAGAGGTTTCATTGGCTATCGGTAAGGGAGGCATGAATATCAAGTTGGCAAGTATGCTGACCGAATATACGATAGACGTATACCGTGAAGTGGATGAGAATGCGGTAGATGAAGATATTTATCTGGACGAGTTCAAGGATGAAATCGACGGATGGGTAATTGATGCCATCAAAGGCATCGGCATTGAAACGGCAAAAGGCGTGTTGAATGCTCCGCGTGAGATGTTGATTGAGAAAGCCGATTTGGAGGAAAATACGGTAGATGATGTATTGAGAATTTTGAAAGCCGAGTTCGAGGAAAGCGGAAGTGACAGTTGATTGATAGTGGATAACGCCAGAAACGGCATCATCACTATGAATGATTAACTGTTAATTATCAATTATTTTCGGACTCTATTAAAAACAGAAAGATTTATGACGATAAGACTGAACAAAGTAACAAGAAATTTGAATGTAGGGATTGCTACGGTGGTGGACTTTTTGCAAAAGCAAGGATATACTGTTGAAGCCAATCCGAATACGAAAATAACGGAAGAACAATATGCTGCACTTGTGAAAGAGTTTAGCAAAGACAAAGATTTGAAAATAGAGTCCGAAAAAATTTCTCAAGAACGGCAGAATAAGGAACATAACATGGCTTCCGTTTCGATAGAAGGCTTGCAGGCGAGAAAAAAGAAACCGGAAGAGATTGAGACCGTAGTTCCGGCAGATGTCATTCCGCAGCTTAAGCCTGTGGGAAAAATTGATTTGGATAGCTTGAATAAGAAGAAAGTAAAAGCGGCTTCAGCCGGACCGGTAGCGGAGAAGGCTGGAAAAACAGAACCGGAAGCGTTGGTTTCGGAAAACGTGGGAGAGAAAGATAATGTGTCTGCCCATGAAGAGTCTCATGTAGAAAAGCCGCAGGATATAGAACAGATAAATGAAAACCTTGAACGGCCTGAACCGGAACAAAAGGCAGAGGGCGTGAAACCTAATTTAATGGAAGAAAAAAAAGAAACTCCTGAAGTGCAGACGGCTGAAGAAACTACGGATGATGGAATATTTAAGATTCGCCCGACAGAGTTTAAATCGAAGATTAATGTAGTAGGTCAGATTGACTTGGCTATGCTTAACCAGTCTACCCGTCCGAAGAAGAAATCGAAAGAAGAAAGACGGAAAGAACGCGAAGAAAAGGACAAGTTGCGTTTGGAACAACGGAAGCAGATGAAAGACGCTATTATCAAGGAAATCCGGAAAACCGATGAAAAGGCGGAAAAGGGAAATGACGGGGATAATAGTGCGAAGAAAAAACGGAACCGCATCAATAATAAGGAACGTGTGGACATCAATGCTGCCGGAAGCGGTGTTGTCATGAAGAATGAGCGCCCGGGGAAGAATGCGTCCCAAGGTGGAGGCAAGCATAACAAAGACCGTTTTAAGAAATCTGTTGTGAAGCCGGAAGTGAATGATGAGGATGTGGCAAAGCAGGTAAAGGAAACGTTGGCACGTCTGACTAATAAGGGAAAGAACAAGGCGGCCAAGTATCGGAAAGAGAAACGCGAAACGATTCAGAACCGCCAGCTGGAGCAGGAAGAACTGGAACAGGAAGAAAGCAAAGTGCTGAAACTGACCGAGTTCGTTACAGCCAATGAGTTGGCAAGCATGATGAACGTATCGGTTACTCAGGTCATCTCGACTTGTATGAGTGTCGGGATTATGGTTTCTATCAACCAGCGTCTGGATGCTGAAACCATCAATCTGGTTGCAGAAGAATTCGGATTCAAGACAGAATATGTCAGCGCCGAAGTGGCTCAGGCTGTAGAGGAAGAAGCGGATGCGGAAGAAGATTTGCAGCCTCGTGCCCCGATTGTTACGGTGATGGGGCACGTAGACCATGGAAAGACATCGTTGTTGGACTATATCCGTAAGGCAAATGTCATTGCAGGCGAGGCTGGAGGAATTACGCAGCACATCGGAGCTTATAATGTGAAGTTGGAGGACGGCCGTCACATCACGTTCCTGGATACTCCGGGACACGAAGCGTTTACTGCCATGCGTGCCCGTGGTGCGAAAGTAACCGATGTGGTTATTGTCATTGTGGCTGCCGATGATAACGTGATGCCGCAAACGAAAGAAGCACTTAACCATGCGATGGCAGCCGGTGTCCCTATCGTATTTGCCATCAACAAAATAGATAAACCGAATGCCAATCCGGACAAGATTAAGGAGGAATTGGCTCAAATGAACTTCTTGGTAGAAGAATGGGGAGGCAAGTACCAGTCTCAGGATATTTCGGCAAAAAAAGGTACCGGCGTGAAAGAATTGCTGGAAAAGGTACTGTTGGAAGCCGAGATGCTGGATTTGAAAGCCAATCCGAACCGGAAAGCTACGGGATCCATTATTGAATCGTCTTTGGATAAAGGACGTGGTTATGTAGCTACCGTATTGGTATCAAACGGTACGTTGCATGTGGGCGATATTGTGCTTGCCGGTAAATATTACGGTAAGATAAAAGCCATGTTTAACGAACGTAACCAGCGTATGAAAGAGGCTGGCCCTTCGGAACCGGTTTTGATACTGGGATTGAACGGAGCACCAGCAGCGGGTGATACGTTCCATGTATTCGATACAGACCAGGAAGCTCGTGAAATAGCCAATAAGCGTGAACAGCTTCAGCGTGAACAAGGTTTGCGTACGCAAAAGATGCTTACATTGGATGAAGTGGGACGCCGTTTGGCATTGGGTGATTTCCACGAGTTGAATGTCATTGTGAAGGGTGATGTGGACGGTTCCGTTGAAGCCTTGAGCGATTCGTTGATTAAGTTGTCTACCGAACAGATTCAGGTGAATGTCATCCATAAGGGAGTAGGGCAGATTTCTGAGTCGGATGTATCGTTGGCGGCCGCTTCGGATGCCATTATCGTTGGCTTCCAGGTTCGTCCTTCGAGCAATGCCGCTAAGTTGGCAGAGCAAGAAGGTGTGGATATCCGCAAGTATTCGATTATCTATGATGCGATAGAAGAAGTGAAATCGGCAATGGAAGGCATGTTGGCTCCGACCATGAAAGAGCAGGTAACCGCCACCATTGAGGTACGTGAAGTATTCAACATCAGCAAGGTGGGTATGGTAGCCGGTGCGATGGTGAAGACCGGTAAAGTGAAACGTACCGATAAAGCGCGCTTGATTCGCGATGGTATCGTTATCTTTACAGGGGCAATCAATGCGTTGAAGCGCTTCAAGGACGATGTGAAAGAAGTAGGAACCAACTTCGAATGCGGTATCAGCCTGACCAATTGCAACGACTTGAAAGTCGGTGATGTCATCGAGACATTCGAAGAAGTGGAAGTGAAACAAACTTTATAATCAATGAATAATTAGCAATGAACAATGAATAACGAGTGGAAGGAATGCATCTTCGTTATTCATTGTTCATTGTTAGTTATTCATTATTAATTGTTAATTAGAAAGTGTCTCCGCTAGACTGGTTTATAGCAGGTATAATTGCTTTGGGAGTTGCCATAGGTTGTATAAAAGGAGCCATCCGGCAATTGGCTTCCATTGTGGGACTGCTTACAGGTTTGCTGGTAGCACGTGCCTTGTTTGTGGTTGTGGGGGACAGACTGGGTGAAGAGTTAGGTACTTCGGTTACGTTTGCCCGTATATTGGCATTTATTCTAATCGGCGTATTGGTGCCGGTTGTTTTTCTTTTTTTGTCTTCTGCGTTGACCCGTATCGTGAATGGATTGCAGCTGGGATGGGTCAATCGGCTCTTAGGCGCAGGATTGGGAGCTGTCAAGTATATGCTATTAGTGAGCATTGCCATCCATTGTCTGGAATTTATTGATTCTGAAGATAGCTTAATCACCTCAACCAATAAGCAACAATCTTTGTTATATATTCCGGTAAAGGATAGTGCAAGCTATTTTTATCCGGTCATAAAGGACGTTACGAAAAAATTAATCAATTGATATATGCAGTTAGAACCCAATAAATATGTAAAAGAATTAACCCAGGAAAAGTACAAGTACGGATTTACGACGGATGTTCAGACTGATATAATCGAAAAAGGGCTGAACGAAGATGTCGTGCGGTTGATTTCTGCCAAAAAGCAGGAGCCAGACTGGTTGCTTGACTTCCGATTGAAGGCATTCCGGTATTGGCAGACATTGGAAATGCCGACATGGGCGCACTTGACGATTCCTGAAATCGATTATCAGGCTATTTCGTATTATGCTGATCCGACAAAGAAGAAAGACGGTCCGAAAAGCCTGGAGGATGTAGACCCGGAACTATTGAAAACGTTTAATAAGTTGGGCATTCCCTTGGAAGAACAACTTGCCTTGAGTGGTATGGCTGTAGATGCAGTCATGGACTCTGTTTCGGTCAAGACAACATTTAAAGAGACCTTGATGGAGAAGGGCATTATTTTCTGCTCCATGAGCGAGGCTGTGCGTGAACATCCGGATTTGGTGAAGAAATACTTAGGTTCGGTAGTAGGCTATCGCGATAATTTCTTTGCCGCACTTAATTCGGCAGTGTTCAGTGACGGTTCGTTTGTCTATATTCCGAAAGGTGTACGTTGTCCGATGGAACTTTCGACTTATTTCCGTATCAATGCGGCAAATACGGGACAATTCGAGCGTACGCTAATCGTGGCGGATGATGACAGCTATGTGTCTTACTTGGAAGGTTGTACGGCTCCGATGCGTGACGAGAACCAACTTCATGCCGCGATTGTGGAGATTGTGGTAATGAATCGGGCTGAAGTCAAATATTCGACGGTACAGAACTGGTATCCGGGTGATGCTGAAGGTAAAGGAGGCGTGTATAACTTTGTGACCAAGCGGGGCAACTGTAAGGGAAGAGACAGCAAACTGTCGTGGACGCAGGTTGAAACCGGTTCGGCAATTACCTGGAAATATCCCAGTTGCATTTTGAGCGGAGACAACTCGACGGCTGAGTTTTATTCGGTTGCCGTCACAAACAATTTCCAGCAGGCGGATACGGGGACGAAGATGATTCATTTAGGAAAGAATACCCGTTCGACAATTGTAAGCAAGGGCATCAGTGCCGGACGGAGCCAGAATTCATACCGTGGATTGGTGCGTGTGTCAGAGAAGGCGGATAATGCCCGTAACTATAGCCAATGCGACTCTTTGCTGTTGGGAAGCCATTGCGGAGCGCATACATTCCCTTATATGGATATTCACAACGAGACTGCAGTGGTAGAGCATGAGGCGACAACCTCGAAAATATCGGAAGACCAGTTGTTTTATTGTAACCAGCGGGGCATCCCGACCGAAGACGCTGTAGGCTTGATTGTAAACGGTTATGCAAAAGAAGTATTGAATAAACTTCCGATGGAGTTTGCCGTAGAAGCTCAAAAACTGCTTTCGGTTTCGTTGGAGGGAAGCGTAGGATAATGAAGAATTAAGAATGAAGAATGATGAATTAAATATGCAATGAGGAATGGGGGATGAGGAATCTGTTGATTCTTCATTCTTCATTCTTCATTCTTAATTTATAAAGTTTATGTTAGAAATAAAAGATTTACATGCCTCGATTAATGGCAAAGAAATATTGAAGGGAATTAACCTGACGGTAAAGACGGGTGAGGTGCATGCGATTATGGGACCGAACGGTTCGGGAAAGAGTACGCTGAGTAATGTATTGGTAGGACATCCGGCATACGAGGTGACTCGAGGTTCGGTCATTTTCGACGGGAAAGACCTTTTGGCGATGAGTCCGGAAGACCGGAGTCATGAAGGATTGTTCTTATCGTTCCAGTATCCGGTAGAGATTCCGGGAGTGAGTATGGTGAATTTTATGCGTTCGGCTGTAAACGAACAACGTAAATATAAAGGACTTCCGGCACTGACTGCCAGCGAGTTCTTGAAACTGATGCGCCAGAAACGGGAAGTGGTAGAACTGGATAGCAAGCTGGCAAACCGTTCGGTGAACGAAGGATTCTCGGGTGGAGAAAAGAAGCGGAACGAAATCTTCCAGATGGCAATGCTGGAACCGAAGCTGAGTATTTTGGATGAAACGGATTCGGGACTGGATATTGATGCGTTGCGCATTGTAGCGGAAGGGGTGAACAAACTGAAAACCCCGAATACCAGTTGCATCGTCATTACCCATTACCAACGTTTGTTGGATTATATCAAGCCGGATATTGTACATGTATTATATAAAGGCAAGATTGTGAAGACAGCAGGTCCCGAACTGGCATTGGAACTGGAAGAAAAAGGTTATGATTGGATAAAGAAAGAATTGGGAGAGTGAATATGAAGGCAGAACAACAGTATATTGACCTTTTCACACAATGTGAGGCATTGATTTGCCGGCATAGTGCGGAAGGACTGAATGCGCCGAGGGCAAAAGCTTTTGCCGATTTTGAACGGCTGGGTTTTCCTACGCGTAAGCAGGAAAAATACAAATATACGGAGGTTGGGAAGTATTTTGCTCCGGATTTCGGATTGAATCTGAACCGCTTGGAGTTTCCGGTAAATCCGTATGAGGTATTCAAGTGTGATGTGCCCAATATGAGTACTTCCTTGTACTTTGTTATCAATGATTCGTTTGACAAGCATGACCATCCTTCTGCACAATTGCCGGAAGGTGTGCTTTTCGGAAGCCTGAAAGAGCTGGCTGTGCAGCATCCGGATTTGATAAAAAATCATTATGGAAAGCTTGCCGATACATCGAAAGACGGGCTTACGGCGTTCAATACGATGTTTGCTCAAGACGGTGTGTTGATGTATGTCCCCAAGAATGTAGTGATAGAAAAGCCCATTCAGTTGGTGAATATTCTGCGTGCGGATGTTGATACATTGTCGAACCGCCGTTTGCTGATTATTTTGGAAGAGGGTGCTCAAGCTAAGTTGTTGGTGTGTGACCATGCCATGGATAATGTGAATTTTCTTTCTACTCAGGTGACAGAAGTCTTTGTAGGGGAGAATGCTTACTTTGATTTGTATGAGTTGGAAGAAACACATAACAGTACCGTCCGTTTCAGTCAGTTGTTCGTAGAACAGCAGGCAGGAAGCAATGTCTTGTTGAACGGCATGACGCTGCATAACGGGACGACACGAAACACTACCGAAGTGCAGCTTGTGGGACGTGGGGCAGAGATAAGTCTGTGTGGCATGGCGATAGCCGATAAGAATGAACAGATAGATAACCATACGACAATAGACCACAAGGTACCTGACTGTACCAGCAATGAACTCTTTAAATATGTGCTCGATGACCAGGCGGTAGGTGCATTTGCCGGTAAGGTGTTGGTGCGTGAAGGTGCCCAGCATACTTCTTCCCAGCAGACGAACCGGAATATTTGTGCAACCCGTGAGGCCCGGATGTATACCCAGCCCCAGCTGGAAATCTATGCGGATGATGTGAAGTGTTCGCATGGAGCTACGGTAGGGCAGTTGGACGAAAACGCCTTGTTCTATATGCAGCAGCGAGGTATTCCGTTGAAAGAAGCCCGCTTGTTGCTGATGTTTGCTTTTGTCAACGAGGTAATTGATTACATCCGGATGGATGCTTTGAAAGACCGTCTGCACCGTTTGGTAGAAAAACGCTTCCGTGGCGAACTGAACAAGTGCCAAGGGTGTGCGATATGTAAATGAGTTTTTTGAGTTTTTAAGTTTGTAAGTTCTTAAGTTGACGTGATAGGGATTTAAAACTTAAAAACTCAAGGACCCAAGAACTCAAAAACTCAAGAACTTAATATGTACGATATTTCAAAAATCAGAGAAGATTTCCCGATTCTTTCACGAACGGTATATGGGAAGCCTCTTGTATATTTAGACAATGGAGCGACAACTCAAAAGCCACGTTGTGTGGTAGAGTCAATTACCGATGAGTATTATTCGGTAAATGCCAATGTGCATCGGGGGGTTCATTTCCTTTCACAACAAGCTACTAATCTGCACGAAGCTTCGCGCGAGACTGTGAGGAAATTCATCAATGCCCGCAGTACAAGCGAAATCGTTTTTACCCGGGGGACTACGGAGAGCATCAATCTGGTGGCCTCCACTTTTGCGGACAGCCAGATGCAGGCAGGCGATGAAGTGATTGTGTCGGTCATGGAGCATCATAGCAATATTGTTTCGTGGCAATTACAGGCAGCCCGTAAAGGAATTGTATTGAAAGTAATCCCGATGAACGACCGGGGAGAATTGTTGCTGGATGAATACGAGAAGCTTTTTTCTCCACGTACCCGTATCGTGTCGGTAACTCATGTATCCAATGTGTTGGGTACGGTTAATCCGGTAGATAAATTAATAGAGATAGCGCATGCCCACAATGTGCCGGTCTTGATTGACGGGGCGCAAAGCATTCCTCATTTGCCGGTAGATGTACAGAAGTTGGATGCCGATTTTTATGTATTCAGCGGACATAAGGTATACGGACCGACAGGCATCGGTGTATTGTACGGCAAAGAAACGTGGCTTGACAAGCTTCCTCCCTATCAGGGCGGGGGAGAAATGATTAAGAATGTAAGTTTTGAGAAAACAACATTTAATGAACTGCCCTTCAAATTCGAGGCGGGCACACCCGATTATATCGGCAGTACAGCCTTGGCTAAAGCATTGGATTATGTGTCTGCAATCGGTATGGAGAATATTGAGGCATACGAACATGAATTGACTTCCTATGCAATGGAACGCTTGAAAGCAATTCCGGGTATGCGTATCTTCGGCGAAGCAGAGCAAAAAGGAGCGGTTATTTCATTCTTAGTCGGAAACATTCATCATTTTGATATGGGAACCTTGCTCGACCGGTTGGGCATTGCCGTCCGTACCGGACATCATTGTGCCGAGCCGCTGATGCATCGGTTGGGGATAGAAGGTACGGTCCGTGCATCGTTTGCGCTTTACAATACGAAGGAAGAAATAGATACTTTGGTAGCCGGTATTGAACGGGTAGTGAAAATGTTTTGATAAGAGCCTGTTTAAATTTTGCTCAGGTTAATTTTGCGAATTGTTTTCGAGGATGTTTTTCTGATTTTATGAGGAGGATAGCGGGCTATCTGACGAATAAAATCGGGAAAACAGACCGGAAACAAACGCAAAAGAACCTGATAGAATATTACTTTATTGGAAAATTTAAACAGGCTCTAAATGAAGAATGAAGAATGAGGAGTCTTGTTAACGACCTCTTATTCTTCATTCTTTATTTTTTATTTACCAAAGTCTTCATACATCATCAGCAGGTGCGAAGCACTCCAACTGAAGTGTGAAGCTTGAAGCAGTTCGCCATTATGTGTGCCATAATTTTCATGAATCGGCGCATCACCGGTCAGCCCTTGGCAACGGTCGAATACTTGCATTGTATATTTATCTGCTAACTCTTTGTAACCATAATTGCGTAATCCACGAATGGCTTGATACGTCTGGTCAAGCCAGATAGGACCTCTCCAATATCCGTTCGGGTCACATTTGGGATTGTCTGCAGCAGCTGTCGGGAAAGGAATATACGTTGAGAACTTGGTTGTGTCGGTCAACAGCACCAGTGCTTTTTCCATTTGTTCCTTGCTGGCTATCTTTGTCCAAAAGGGTGTATATCCTTCACATGCAGGCTCTGCAATGAAGCTGCCGTCAGCGATGCGTTTGTCACAGAACCATCCTATCTTGTCGTTAAAGAAATAATCAGCAACTTTATCGCTGTAGTCCGGTCCGTCGAAACTGCTTCCGATGAGTCCGGCGAACTTTTTCAGCAATTTGCATTCGTATGCTAAATACGCATTGAGGTCGACGCTTTCCTGATCAAGACTCCATGCATCGCTTCCGTTTTTCAGCATCTTGGCATTGTCGAAACGAATCGCATTGTCCATGCCGCTTTCCCATCCGGCTGCTTCCAGTGTTCCGTCGGTTGAGCCGAATTCACACATGCCGTTACGGTTATGGTCACGTTTTTGATACCACCATTTATAATAAGCGAGCAGCTGCGGATACATTTCTTTTACAAATGCGGTGTCTTGGTTGTAAGTGAAGATTTCGTCCACAGCCCAGCATACCAAGGGTGGTTTGCTGTCGCGTGCATTGTTCTCGGCGGAGTTGGTATAGATACAGTCGATAATCATGCCGTCCGGCTGCTGGTAATCAAACATGGCACGGATGTTATTTTTTGCCAGTTCAGGCGCAAAGCGTGCCAATGCTGCCGAGAAACGCCAGCTGTCCCATGCCCAAAAGCCAATGAAATAAGGTACGGCATGGCTGGGGATAACTCCTTCATGCAGAAGGCCTTCACGATGTGTACGCCAGTTAGAGATGAGGGTGACGGCTGATTTTACAGCTACACGGTCGTATTCATGCTTCATGTCTTTGCGTAAAATCTTTTGCAGGTAAGTTTGCCAGCGGTCGTCGTTCTTTTGCAGCGCCGCTTCGGTATTTTGAAGTAGGGCGATGCTTTTCTGTGTACCTGATGCCAATTCTTCGTTTGTAAAATAGAAAGAGATGGCTACATTGGTTTGGCTGCATTGCGCATCGGTTTGTGCCGTATAATTTTTGCCGTCGCATGTCAAGGTTACTCCCGGCATGAATGTCAGTTGTACGATTTCACCGTTGGGGTGACGTGCCGTAATGGTCTGATCTTCCTGTTCCAACCGGATATTGTTGTTCCAGTCTTTTCCGGTAATGATGAACCCCTTATCGGCATTGCTGGTGATTTGCAGCAGTGCTGTCGAACTGTTTATGAAATTCATACGTTGTTCGATGGTGCCGGTTTCGGAAGAGGAAGCCATGTATACTTCACCCGGAAAATAAGAAGTGGAATCCGGTGAAAGGCCATCTGCCCCGTTTTGGAAGTCAACGCTGACTGCTGATTGTGCAAACCAGATACGGTTGTCGATGCTGAACGGCCCGCAGAATCCGTTTACCCATTTATCTGCTTGTGGAATCATGAATCCCATCCAAGAGCCGGCATCCGTAAAGCATCCGGCACGGCGGACAGTCGAGTCAGGGGTAAGCGTTATGTTTAAGATGTTGCCGAACTCATAACGGAGGTCGGTATGTGCCTCTTGTACCGTCGGGCTACAGGCGGCAAGCCCAGCGGTAAGGCAAGAGAACAATAGGGTTTTGATTGTTGTCGTATTCATGGTGCTTGTGTTTGTTAAAACCATACTTTATGTGCTAATTCAGCAGCATCATCTTTGTTGCCTAACGGCTGAAGGGTGAAGCTGTATGTCCAGTCATGTGGAGTGATGGTATATTCCGGATGTACTTCCGCTCCCCATGTATTGTCTCCGCCTACGCCCATTTGCAGGTGGTCAATGTTCAGCCATACCATGTCTTTCTTTTCAATGCTGCCTCCATGCCGGCGTTCGATGTTGAAGGGACGGTACATGATGTCCTCCATCGGGAAATTCCAAGCGCTTACGTTTAACGGTTCTTCGCCGGTTACCAGCAAGCCTTCGCCTGCGGCATTGCGCAAAGCTACCCAGCGCACGTCACATTTGTTTCCTGTTTCCTGGGCACGTACATAGGGATGGTATTGTTCCCATACGGTTGCGTTGTATAAACCGATTGCTGCTCCGGTTTTTCGGTCGGCATAGTTTTCTTGCGGTCCTCTTCCCAACCACGTCATTTGTTCGTATTCGCCGGGCAAGACCATACGCATGCCTAAGCGGGGCATTTCAGGCAGTTGTTTTTTGCCTGCTGTGAATTGCATGGTTACGCCTACGACTCCATTGGGACGGATGCGGTAAGTTACGGTCAAAGCTGATTCCTGCTCTTTCATGTCATACATTGCAGTTACGGTTGCCAGTTGCTTGTCTGCGCTTTCTTCCAGACGGATGTCTTTTAATGTTGCGTTTTGTCCGGCATGTTTCCATGTCTGGCAGCGTGCTTCTGTACCGTTCGCTACATCATTGTCGGTCAGTCCGCGCCAGAAATTGGCTTGCAGGCCTTCTTTTACCAGATTCTTTCCGTTGTATTCCAATGCAGTCATCTCGCCGCTCTTCGTGCTGAAGCTGATACGGAAGTTGGTGCCGTTCAGTGTCAGAGCTTCCGGCGTGCGTTCGCTTTGCAGCGTACCGTTGACTGTTTCCATTGCAGATGCAACATTGCTGACGGGCAGTTGCCATTGTTCCATAGCGGCTACGTGTCCGGCTGGAATTAACGGAGTGTCTTTGCGCGTAATGGCTTCCAGTTTCAAGAAATATTCCTTATTTCCTGCCGGAAGGGTTTGCATCGGCAGTTCCACTTCACCTTTGCTTCGGGCTGGAATATAGGGGAAGTCCATAGTCCCGCCTTGTACAGCCTTTCCGTCGGCTTCTATCGTCCAACGCAATTGATAATCAGACAAGTCGATGAAGTCGAACCAGTTATCTACTTCAATGCGGTTTGCCGTAAACGCAACCGGTTTGAAATGAACGTATTGGTATACCTTCTTCACTTCCCAGATATGCGGATGCAAGCTGCGGTCGGAAGCGACAAGTCCGTTGGAGCAGAAGTTCGAGTCATTGGGCACGCCTACGAATCCCATATCGCCTCCGTATGCCCAGATGTCATGTCCTTTTTCGTCTTTCTTGGCAAATGTCTGGTCCACCCAGTCCCAGATGAATCCTCCCTGCAGTTGGTCATACTTGTAAATCAAGTCCCAATAGTCTTGCAGGTTTCCGGTACTGTTTCCCATAGAGTGTGCATATTCACAAAGAATCAATGGACGTGCATCCCGTTGGTTCACGTGTTGGCGCAGACGCCAGATACGGGCATACATCGGGCAATAGATATCCGAAACGCTTTCGTAGCCGCCTCCTTCATATTGCACCGGACGGGTCGGGTCGGTCTGTTTCGTCCAATGGTAAATGGTCTCGAAGTTCTTTCCGTAGCCCGATTCATTGCCGAGCGACCAGGTGACGATGGCGGTATAGTTCCGGTCGCGTTGCACCATGCGGCTCATGCGTTGCATGAATGCACCTTCCCAGTCGGGATAGTTGGCAAGCGTTTCGTCTTTGTGGAACATCATGCCGTGGCTTTCCAGATTGGCTTCGTCCACGAGATAAAGTCCGTATTTGTCGCACAGGCTGTACCATTCATACCGGTTCGGATAGTGGCAGTTACGCACCGAATTGATGTTGAACTGCTTCATCAGCCGGATGTCTTCTACCATGCTTGCTACGTCAATGGTACGTCCGGTAAAGCGGTTGTGCTCGTGGCGGTTCACTCCTTTGAACAAGACAGGGACTCCGTTGATGAGCTGTTGTCCGTTTTTCATCTCTACCGTACGGAAACCGAACGGATGGGCGAACGATTCCAGTGTTTTCCCTTGGGTGTCCGAAGCTGTTACGACCAGTGTATAGAGGTTGGGAGTTTCGGCGTTCCAAGGCAAGACATTCGGAAACATTTTTTCAATGGTAAATAAGGTGTCTGTTTCATTGCTGACGGTTTTTGTTTCGGCTATCAGCTGTTTGCCGGCAGCGTCCAGTATCTTCACGTCTACGCGTTGTCCTTGGCGCGGTTCGTTCAAGATGACGTCAAGGTCAAAATCTCCGTCTTTGTAGCCGTTTACCAGTTCGGCGGTCATTCGGAAGTCTTTCACACGGCTTTGCGGACGTGCATACAGGTATACATCCCGTTCGATGCCGCTGTATTTCCAGTAGTCCTGTCCTTCCATGTAGGAGCCGTCGCTGTAACGGAATACCTTTACCGCCAGTTTGTTTTTCCCTTTTTTCAACAGGTTGGTCACGTTGAAGTGTGCCGGCAGGCGGCTGTCTTCGCTGTAACCAGCCAGTTCTCCGTTTACCCAGCAATAGAAAGCCGATTCCACTCCTTCGAAGTCCAGGAAAATGTCCATGCCGTCCCAACCTTCGGGTACGGTGAATTCATGTACGTATGCTCCGACCGGATTGTAATCAGTAGGTACGTATGGAGGATTGGGTGGGAAAGGATAGCGCGTATCGGTATAGATAGGTGCGTCGAAGCCTTGAAGTTCCCAGCTTCCGGGCACTTGGATGTCTTTCCATTTTTTTGTGTTATATCCGGGCTTTTGGAAATCTGCCGGGCAAGCATCGTTGTTTTTCGAGTACAAGAATTTCCATGTGCCGTTCAGCGAGATGCGGCGTTCGGTAGCCGGGTTTACGTTGAAACGTTGTTCGTCGGGCAAAGCCTGTTGTGCGAGTGCTGCTTGTTCGCTGATGAAAGGCAGGAAATGTGCCGTCATCGGTTCACGGTTGATTTCATTGATACGTGCGTCCTGCCAGGGCTGGCTATTGTCAGCCCAAGCAGTAGCACAGATAAATGTAAGAATGAATGCAGTATGTTTCATGGTAATTTTAGTTTTATAAAGAACAAAAGAATGTTACTAAGAACGGTACGCTGAAATCCGTTACAAATCCGTGGAAGATAGACACTACAGCAAACTGCTGCCCTGCACATTGGGTGATGATAGGCAGGGTGGTGTCTGCCGTGGTGGCTCCTCCGGCGGATATGGGAGCCAGGTTGCCAAACCAGCGGACCAATAAGGGTGCGCACAACAGCGTGATAATTTCACGCAGGATATTCGACAGTAAGGCAATGGTGCCCAGTTCCGCTCCCTTGTATTCGGTAATGAAGATGCTTGATAGCGAATAGTAGCCGAAACCGGCTCCTACAGCCATACAGTCGGCTGCGCTCCGGTGCGGAAGCAACAGGCTGACCAATGCGGCTGCCGATACGGTTCCCAGTATCGTCATTATCGGAAGGAATATCAGCCTCGGATTCAAACTCCGGAAGTTTTTCAGTGTCTGAGGGTCGTTGCCGATGCTTAATCCCACGCTGAACATCAGGGCACACAACGTGTAAAAGCTGATGTCGGTCTTTGCGATGTCGAATGGAATGACGTGGAACAGTCCGCACACACATCCCAAGGCAAAAAACCCTACGATAATCAGACTGCCTTTCATGCCCGTCCTCCTTTCCTTTTATATAATAGGTACCACAAAGCCCAAGCGCAGATGCAGCTTCCGAGGATGGCTGCCAGGGTAATGACGAACGCTTCCAATCCGATGGTAGCAAGCCCTTCGATAATCTGGCGGTTGCCTCCTACTTCCACACCCAGCAGGAACAACAATATCCAGATAAGTGCGGTGATGACGTTGTGTATCCAGGTAAAACGGCTTTTGCGCAGCAGGAATCCGATGCACATGCCTCCCAACATGAGTCCGATAACTGTAAACATAATATGGATTAATAGTTATACATAAGGAAAAAATTGTCAGGATGCCCATTAGGAGCAGTCTGTTTATAAATTTGTTGAAGATTATCAGTTCTCCATTCTAATAACGGGCGAAAACTTCTAGTTGACATAAACTCTCTCCCATCAGGAGCTGTAAATGTCACATTGATGCCAAAAATAAAGTTATTTTTGATACCAAATGGTGTACCTGATCCATCTTTACTGCCATATAAATAAATAGCAGGCGGAACTTCTCTTGTATCGTTATTATTTAAATTCTTAAAATGAACTTTAAAGACAGGTGCTATACGTGCATATATATCATTGTAAATATGTTCACCTTGTGCACTATAATTCATACCTCCGCTAATAGAATTTTGATTTTCTTTATCTGTATATGAATCAGAAAATGTTCCAATTAAAGTTTCATAGTCACGTTTTAAATTTGTAATTTTATTAGATAAGTCAGGGTTAATGACTATATGGTAAATAGGAGTAGTGCCTCCATATGTCATAAATGTTGGACTACCAGATGTAAAAACTTCTTTCTTCCTTCCTAATGTGTTAAATTGAATTGTAGGTTGTTCTTCTACTCCCCATACACCTAAATTACCAACTTTATCTTTGTCTATACTAATAGCTATAGGAGAAAATCCTCCACCCACTATAGTTGTAATATCGCCTTTTAGTGTTACACTACCTTGTGTTGCAAATTTTAATTTATATTCTTCACCTTTTTTTTCTGAAGAAAATACTTTCTGTAAGAAATTTGCTCCAAGTTTTATTATGCTTCCAATATCAACGGATTTACTGTCTCTTTCGGAAATAGAAGAAGATAAAGTACGGGTGCTAGGAAAATTTTCCCATGCAACTTTAGATGATTCATCAGACAAATATTTTTCTGCGTCTTTCCCAGTGCCTTTTAAAACTCCGGATTGTTTGTCTGCACCTATAGTTATTATAGATCCTTCTGAACTTGAATTATAATTGCCTGATATTTCAATGTTAGATTCAATAATACCACATGGTTCAATATATAGAGTAGCATCTTCAAAATTTGGGTCGTAAGCTAAATCAACTTCAAAGCAGTTCCATCCTTTAGTAAAAGCTTTAGAAGGATTAATTGTAATATTACTACAATAGATATCTTGTATTTTATCAGATGCATTAATGGCTTTTGCATAGAGTCCTGTAAAAGCTAATAGATTTTGAGGCTTATCTATATGTACATGCCATAATCCTGTCGTCTGATTAAAATTTTCTTCTAAATAATAGAAGACTTTGAGTGTGCCACGATATATATTATAGAAAAAAAGATAGTTAAGTCCTTTTTCTTGGTTATTCATAGAATGTGCAATAAGATTCCACCCATCTTCTTTTTTTATATCCATGCTAAACTCATTTGGAACTGTTTTAGAAGAAATTTCAGGATTCCAAGGTGTATAAGCTGGTTCACCAGAAGGCAGTGTAATCTCTTGTACTGTTTCCCATGATGTGTCCAATTCACTATTAGAACGGCTCTCTGTTTTACTCAATGGATATGTTATTTGATACTCCCTATTGATATTTGATTCTTTTTGTATATCTGTTGTTTCTATTTCATTGTTGCAACTACAAAAGAATAGTAGGGTGCAAAATATTGTAGTTAGTGGTTTCATGCGTAAATATTTTTAATGTTAAATATTGAAAACAGCAGGAGCAATAGTGGCTAGCATTTTATGCGATCCTGCTGTTCATTTGTTGTTTAGTTTTTAATTTACATCATTATTGCTTTGGCTTTCCATTAATGGTATGGGTAAGAATTGGTCTTCACTGATGTTGAAATTACTTCTATCATCAGTTTTCATGGCTTCTTCCAGTTTGCCCCAACGGCGCAAATCATAGAAACGATAGCACTCCATTGAAAACTCTACTAAACGTTCGTGCTCGATTTGTGCTTTTACAGCTTCGTATGAGTTGCCTTCCATGGGTGGTAATTTGCCATGCACGCTTCTGATTTCATTGATTAAGTTAATGGCTTCAGTACGTCCGGCTTCTGTCCCTTGTTCGTTAAGGGCTTCAGCTTTCATCAGCATGACATTGGCATACCGCATTAAGGGTACATTGGTATAGACTGATGATTGGGCAAATTCTTCATACGTAGACGGCATTAGTTTTTTGAAGCAATAAGCCGTTTTAGAGCCGCTGGGGAAACAATCTGCATAGTTGTATTCTCCGAAGATGGAATTATCAGCTGCATAATATGCATCGTCAAATATCATCGAAGCGTAAGCACGGGCATCATATTGCGTATTGTTGTTGGCAATTTTTCCTTCTTTCAAGAATTCATTGTACATCATTGGACTGACTCTGATTTCATCCCAACCTCCCATGGAAGGAGCTGCTACCCAATAGTGCATAACGTGTTTGTGGTAAGCTCCATCGGAAGTAATATTGGTGAATTGCAGTTCAAATATAGATTCTTGGCAGTTCTTGTTCGTTCCATTAAACATGCTTTCAAAATCAGGCTCTAATGCTGCATGTTTTACATTATTGAATGCGGCAATGGCTTGACTTAAATAGGTGTCTTTCTTGTCTGTCTCTTCGTATGCACGAGTTAAGTACGACCAGCCTAAGTAAGCGTATGCTACGTCTTTTGTTACACGTCCTGTTTCAGTTGAAGGACGAGTCTCAGGAAGCAGATTTGCGGCTTTTTCAAGTTCGGTGCAAATGAAGTCCCAGCAATCAATACGCGGACTGATGGCTTTGTGTACTTGTTCTTCACTGGTTAGGTATTCGTCTCGGATAATGATGTCTTCCCAATTCAAAATGAGTTTGAAGTGATAATAAGCTCTTAAGAAAACGGCTTCTCCCATTAAATGGTTATAGTCTTCATCACTCATTTTTTCTCCGGAAGTTTGTACTTTATCGATACCGAAAATCACGTTGTTTGCATAGTTGATACCGTTGTAGTTATTCATCCAGTATTCCTTGGTCGTGGCATTTTCGTTGGTGTATGTATACTCATATAGGTCTTTCATGTCCGGATAGTTGTTGATGTCATCGCCTATAGCTACATCGTCACCACGGAAAGTTTCTACCGGATATTTGTGTTCGGCAAAACCGTAATTAGAAGTACGGTTTTCCAATTGGCCATATACAGCGGAAAGTCCGGCTTCAACGTCTGACTTGTCTCTCCAGTAAATTTCGGTGGAGAAATCAGGCGATTCAACTGTCAGAAAGTCATCGCATCCAGCAAATGCAAATGTCAATGCTAATGATGCCATATATAATATCTTTTTCATCTTGTATGCTGTTTTATAAATGATTAGAATGTTACTTGTAAACCTACTACATAGGAACGTGTGAACGGATAAACGAACGAATCTACACCTGTATTCAAGATGGAAGATGAGAATTCCGGATCGTTGCCTGAATAGTTAGTGATGGTAAACAGGTTCTCTCCGCTTACATACAGACGGCATCTTTCGATGTATAGCTTTTTCATCCAGTCAGTTGGGAAAGTATATCCCAATTGCAGTTGGCGCATACGGACGAAGTTTCCGTTTTCCAAATAACGGGTTGACTCGCGTGTGTTGTTGTTCGGGTCTCCTAATACGGCTCTCGGCATATCTGTATTTGTGTTATCCGGGGTCCATGCATCCAAGGTCGTTGTCAATTGGTTTGCTCCTGCATCCATGCCTTCTGTATAAATGCGGTTGGCATTGTATAGCTTGTGTCCCCAAGCGCTTCCCAATTGGAAAGAAAGGTCGAAGCCTTTATATGAACCGCTGAATGAGAGGTTCGCTTCTACTTTGGGAATACCGGAACCGCTGTAGACTTTATCTTTTGCATCGAGTACGCCGTCACCGTTTATGTCTTTGAAACGGATATCACCGCCTTTTGCATTGGGTTGAATGCCTGCCCATTCTTTATTTCCGTTAGCATCCGTAATCCAAGTACCATGTTCCTTATTATAAGCTTCAGCTTCTGCATCACTTTGGAATAAACCGTCTGTTTGATACAAGAAGAAGGCGCCTACTGGATAGCCTTCCAGTGTTTGGGTGGCAAAGTGTCCGGCATCTTTAAGTGCTGATCCGTATAAAACTTGGTTCGGGTCTGCCTTAATCATTTCGTTGCTGATAGTAGACAGGTTGAATCCGATGTTATAGTCGAATCCGCCAACATTGTTTGCGTAATTTAATTCCAATTCGAATCCGCTATTGCGCATCTTGCCTACATTTACAGTCGGGTTATAAATACCAGCTGAGGGTGGCATAACCTTTTCTATCAAAAGATCGGTAGTCGTATTGTAGTAATAGTTGATTGTACCGGTCAGATGATTGCTGAAAAGACCAAAGTCGAAACCGATGTTTTTTGTATCTGTCGTTTCCCAACGGAGGTCATCATTGACTAAGTATAGGTTTGACATACCCGGCCAAGGCATACCTCCTTGTATGTAACTCATCCATTGCGTGTTGTCTTGTGTCATGGTGGGGGCGTAATAATAGCCTAAAGCATTCTCATTACCTAAGCGTCCCCAGCTTGCACGGAATTTCAAGTTGCTGATGATTGTGTTCTTGGGGAAGAAATCTTCTTCACTGATTCTCCAACCGACTGCTACCGAAGGGAATACACCCCAACGGTTGTTTTTGCCGAATTTAGACGAACCGTCTGCACGTACAGTGGCTTGCAAAAGATAACGGTCGTTAAAAGAGTAATTTAAACGTCCGAAGAAAGATGCACGGTTGTAGTTGTAGAATGTACCGCTACCGCTGAATGTTCCTCCAATACCGGCATTGATAGTAGGATTGTGCGGATCGAAGAATCCAGCAGGTTCATCATTAGAGTTCTTTCCTTCTACACCGACAGAACTTTCATCGTTTCGGTAAGCAATGATAGAGCTACCTACCATGGCTGTAACCGAGTGTTTATCAAAATCTTTCATGAAAGTCAATACATTCTCAAATGTATGAGAATAGAAATAAGAGTTGCTTTCTGAATTTGATGGGAACTTAACCGCTCCTTGAATGTTGGATGTATAGGCTTCTGTATGTGATCTTGTGACTGAATAATAACCGTTGTATTGATAGGTTGTTTTAAATGTCAGCCAAGGTGCTAAATGGATTCCTAAACCTATGTTACCGGTAATATCATAACCATTTGTTTTTTCTTGATTGAAATGTTGGTCTGCCATGATATTATTGTAAGTAGGGAATGTATAAGTTTGGTTTCCTACCGTCATTTGTGTAAGGCCATAGCCCGATGGTTGGTTTTCATCATATACAGGCACCAAAGGAGTGATAGAGTACATCTGTCTCAAAGAATATTGAGGCTGTTGGTTTTGTGTAGCCTTGAAATTCAATGTAGCGTCAAAATCGAAAATGTATTTAGACATATTTACTTTCAGACGGGCATTGTCTTGTACGTATTCATTGCCTAAGAAAATACCTTCTTCATCAGCGTGACCGTATGACAAAGAGTAGCTTGCGTTTTCAGATCCTCCGGTTACATTGACATAATAGTTTTGAGACATAGCGTTGCGCAAAGCTTGGTCTTGCCAGTCTGTGTTATATCCGGTGGGGTTTTTCAGACTTCCGTCAGAATTTTTAATGATGTAATTAGGCAAAGCTTCTCCAGCATTTTCATACATCATATCTGTTACTTTCAACCAACCGTCAGCATCCAACATTTCATTTGTTTTAGCAGCACTATTGAAAGTCAGGTAAGTGTTGAATGTGACTTTTGTTTCTCCTTTCTTACCGTTTTTGGTCGTTACCAAGATTACACCATTGGCAGCCACAGAACCATAGATAGCAGCTGCGGCACCGTCTTTCAAGATTTCCATGGATTCGATATCTTGCGGGTTGATAGCGTTGATGTCGCCCGGATAACCGTCAATGATATAAAGCGGTTCATTATCACCCATTGTCTTGATACCACGGATTTTTACAGAAATGCCTGCGCCTGCGTTACCTCCCGATTTCAATACGCTTACACCGGCAACTTTGCCTTGTAAGGCTTCGGTAGGGCTGGTAGTGGCACGTTTCAGCAATTCATCTGATTTAACCGATGAAATCGCTCCGGTCATGTCGCTCTTCTTCATCGTACCGTAACCGATAACGACTACTTCGTCCAGTATTTCGGTGTCTTCTGCCAAAGTCACATTAAACGAAGTCTGGTTGTTGATTGGAATTTCCTGGGTTTTGAACCCGACATAAGAGATTACCAACGTGCCCGTAGGCGATACATTTAAGGTAAAGTTACCGTCTATGTCTGTAATGACACCGTTGGTTGTTCCTTTTTCCAGTACGCTTGCTCCGATAACGGTCATGCCTGAGCCGTCGAGTACTGTACCTTTCACTTGAATGGTCTGCGCGAATCCCGCTGCCGGGAGCAGTAAAGCCAGCAAGAATATCCATTGCCATGCTTTCAAATGATTCCTTTCTTTCATTGTGTTTTTGGTTTATATTAAGGTTTAAATTGTGCCTTGTGTTTTTTTGTTTGGCTGGACAAATATACAAATCGTGCATGTAAGGAATAATTTTTACTGGCTATAAAGTGTCTACAAATCTGGAATTTGACTGATATTTATATCTACATAATATTTCATAATATGTTGATAATTAACCTATACAAGACTTATTCTGTATCTACAAATCTATATTTCATTTATATTTCGGTCAGGTGAGGAAGATAAAGGTTGCGGCAGAGATTCATTCATATTCAATAATCTCTTATTGGATGTAGAGACGATGTGCACATCGTTTTCGGGACATGCAGGAGCAAAATCCAAGAAACAGTTCCTGGCAACCCCTTTTCCAGGTAATATCATTGCAAGACGCAGCCGGTTGCGGAAGCCGGCGGATATAGGTGCGGCGGCAAGCGCATATAGCTGCATCCGCTGTAAGATTATTAATCTTCAGGCTGCAAGATTATTAATCTTACAAGCGGAAGATTATTAATCTTACACCAGACGAAGCTATCTGCGTTGAAGCAAGAAGATAATAACGGTAACCTTTTAACTAATCTGAGTATGGTTTATACCATGCATGGTTGGGTCATGTGGCATATACAACATACACGAATCTGTATTGTGCAGGATATAAGGGAAGAATCAGATGCTTTGGATGTATTGGATTAAATCGTCTTCTCCGGAAAGCCCTAATGACTTGCGCAGGCGGTAGCGGTTCATGTTGATGGTCTTGGGCGTGTTGCCGGTCAGCATGGCGATTTCTTTGGTCGAAAGGTTTACACGCAGCAGGCTGGCAAGGTGTTTTTCGCCTTGTGTCAGGTTGGGATGCCGTTCCGTCAGGTGTGCCAGAAACTCCTGGCTTTTCTCATCGATGGTTTGCAGAGTCGTGCTGTTGGCTTTGTTTGTAGTCTGGTATTGTTTGATAAACGCGTTTAGTTTCTTCAGGTGGGCAATCAGTTCCGAGTGTTCCATGCGGTAGCTTTGGCGCACTTGTTCCTGGATTTTGTCGAGCAGTTCGTTGCGGCTTTGCAGGAATACGGCAAAGTTCATGGTCTCTTGCTTGTTGGTTTCCAAAGCCTGTTGCGCGTTTTCCAAATCCGCTTTTTGTTGTTGCATTTTCAGTTTGGCTATTTCATGTTCCGATTGTTCGATGCGGTATTGGGCGTTGAGCAATTGCAGCTTTTTCTTACGCTTGTAACGCTGGAATAACAAGGTGCCGATTACGGTAAGCAGGACAATGATGACGAGGAACGTGATGAAGTTTCGCTGGAGCGTGGCTATTTCGTATTCCTGTTGTTTCTGCCTTTCCTTTTGCTGGAGGGCGGACATTTTTTCCTGTGCGATGCGTTGCTCTACCGAGCGCAGCTTGTTGGTGTTCTGTATCTCTTTGCTCAGTTCGGTGAGGGCGGCTTGTTTTTGGTAAGCCATTTGATAGTTCCCGATGGCGTTGTAGGCTTGTGCGGCATATTCGTAATTGTCACACATCAGCCCTTTGGCGCCTACTTCGGATGCAATCCGGTAGGCGGTCTTTAAGGCATCTATCGCTTGGGAGTATTTGCCTGCATATATGTAGAGTTTTCCCAGGTTGTTATAGTTCTCGCTTAGCGACCATTTGGCATTCAGGTTTTTGTTGATGACAATGGCTTCGTTTATCCATTTCAGTTGTTCTTTGATATTCCCTTTGTAGAGGCACAGGTTGTTCAGATTGGCGGCAATGCGTTTCAGGTCGTGCGAAGAACGGTTGAGTTCCAGGGCTTTTTTCAGGAACCGGTCGGCTTGCTGGTATTCATTGATGTAGGTGTGGATGATGCCCCGGTTGTTGTAGCATAAGGCAAGGTTGAGCGAGTCTTGCTCGGTCTGGAACAATGCGATGGCATCGTTGCTCAGGTCGATGGCTTTGCTATAGTCGCCCAGGTTGCAGTATCCCAGGCTCATTAGGTTGTAGATGTTTCCTCTTAGTTTGATTTCTTTGGAAGGAAGCTTAGACTCCGCTTCGTATAATGCCTGAATGCAATTGTCGAAATTCCCTAAAAGTTTCTCGGCTTGGGCATAGACGTAGAGTGCTTGAGCCTGTCCTAATGCGGAATGGATAGAATCCTGCGCGCCTAAAGTGTAGTAGACGGCAAGTTGCGGATTGGTATACAGCTCTTGTTCGGCTTTCTCCAATAACGAAATTTGGCGTTCTTTGCCGGAAGAGGCGGAAAGGGATGCCGGCAATAATAGGAAGATGCCGAATAGGAAGTAAACGTGAATCTGCGTTTTTAAGTATCTATTTAATAAGGTGTCATGTTTCATAGCGGAAGGTATTTTCGCAAAGTTAGTAAATTTAGTTGAAGTTGCCAACTATAGGATGAGCTGATAATCGATAATCCCCACCCACTTGCCGAACTTGAAGCCCGCTTCCTTGAAATGGGACACTTGGGTAAAGCCTAACCGTTCGTGAAAAAGGCAGCTGGCTTGGTTGTCTTCGGTGATGCAGGCGATGAGCGAATGGACTTCGGAGCGTCGGCATTCGTCAATCAGTTGGCGCATCAGTTGTGTTCCGATGCCTTTCCGCTCTTGTCCCGGTGCCAGATAGACCGTTGTTTCCAATGTCCGGCTGTAAGCGTCTTTCTCTTTCCAAGGGTGTGCATAGCAATAACCGGCGATTTTCCCTTCTTCTTCGCATACGAAATACGGATGGCAGGCGGATAGGGTGGCAATCCGTTTACGCATCTCTTCTTCACCGATAGGACGGATGTCGAAAGTGGCAGTACTGTGCGCGATATAATGATTGTAAATGTCCGCTAAAGCGTGGGCGTCTTGAAGTTCAACTTTCCGAATCATTTCTTTTTGGCATTTTGTTGCAAAGATAATTCTTTTTGTTTACTTTTGTTCTGAGAATGAATGAAACTTATGCATACCGTTCGCGACATACTGCTTTTGTTTGTTTTGCTTTCCCTCTTTTCGTGCGGACAGAGGAAGCCTTCCGTTGTGCCTAATCAGGAGATGGCAGAGCGTTTGCTGAAGGAGGCAGACAGCCTGATGCGTGCCGATTCGGCTTTCTGGTATATGCCGGTCGACCGGGAAAATCCGCGTGTATGCCGGCATGACTCGCTTGTCCGGCAAAAGCTGGATGACGCGCTGCTGATGTGCCCTTCGCTAAAGAAAGCTTACCTGAGCAAATACATCTACCTGCTTCGGAGCCGGAAGATGGAAGAATTATTGCCGCTCTTGCGGAAGATGGAAACAAATGTACCCGATTCGATAGCGGCGGATATGTGGCATTTGAAAGCGGCATTGGAAGACCGTGCCGGGTATCGGGATACAGCAAGGCACGACTTCCTGAAAGCTGATACGCTTTATGCACTTGCGTTGAGAAAGACGATGAAAGAGAAAGCCGATACGGTTCAATACGCGATGTTGCGCCTGATGAAGGCATTGAACCTTTCCGTGTTTTATGACGATTTCAATCTGATACGCAATGAAATCAGGCTGTATAACGGGGTGCACCAAACACCTCTTGGCAATGCGGAACTGCTGAGCGCCTTCACCGGCAAGGAGGTGTATTATGATTATTTGTTTGAATGAATGCTTCCAGATAAGTAGCTGCTCATAATAAACTTATATGATTACGCCGGATTGCAAATCCGGCGTGACAAGGTTCTTAATTGTTAATTATTAATTGTTAATTATTAATTATTAATTGTCAATTGTCCGGTTGTCCACTCCCCACATCATTTTTTCGCGCAGGGTATTGAAGAACGTATGGTTGCACCGTTTGACGATGCGCACGAAATAGTCGGCACGAGTGATGCGCAGGCGGGTTCCTTCGCGGCAGGTCTCGCTTCGTCCGTCTACCGAAATCAGGAAGTTATGGTTCCGGCTTTCGATGTCGAGCGTGATTTCCCATTCGTCGCGTATCACGATGGGGCGGATGTTGAGGCTGTGCGGAGCTACGGCGGTGAGGCTGATGGTGCCGCTTTGGGGCACAAGGATAGGCCCTCCTACGCTTAACGAGTAACCTGTAGAGCCGGTGGGAGTGGCTACTATCAACCCGTCTGCCTGATAGGTGCAGAGCAACTCATTGTTAATGTAGGCGCGGATGGTAATCATCGATGAGCTGTCCTGCTTTAAGACCGCTATCTCATTCAGGGCAAACGGATAGCCTTTCAGTACATGATTCTCGGTGGAGAGGTGCAGCACCCGGCGGGGTTCGGCGAGGTATTTCCCTTCGTAGATTTCATCGAAGGCTTCTTCCATCTGGTTGGGGGAGACATCGGCAAGGAATCCCAGCCGTCCGGTATTGATGCCCAAGATGGGAATCTCTTTTTTTCCTACACGGCTTGCCGCACGCAAGAACGTTCCGTCGCCTCCGATGCTAAGCACCATGTCGGCATCGAACGTGTTTCCCTGAAAAACCTTCAAGCCTTTCAGGTTGGCTTCCGTGTGTTGCTTCAGGAAGTCGTAGAAATCGTTGCTGATGCATATCTCGGCTTTTTTGCGGCGCAAGATGTCAAGCAGATGGGTGACGTGCGCCGATTTATGTTCTTGGTATGTATTCCCGAAAAGGGCAAATCTGAGGATTCGTTGCATATCTTGTAGCTTTTTATCAATCTTTATTCGGTAAAGAGAGCAGGTTGTTCGCAAATTCTGCTAACTTTGCATTTTGTTGGACGCAAAGATAATAAAATTAAATACAACCAAGAAAAAACAAACTGGAAAGAGTATGATGAGTATGACATTGCTGGCGGCAGCGCAGACCGTTGCCGATACGTTGGCAGGAGCCAATCCGGTATTGACTCCTGTAGCTTCGGGAGAACCGGAAATGAATTTGTGGGACATGGCGTGCAAGGGCGGATGGATTATGATTGTACTGGCAATTATGTCGGTCATTGCCTTTTATGTATTTTTCGAACGTGCCTTCGCTATCCGTAAGGCAGGAAAAGAGGACCCGTTGTTTATGGACCGCATCCGGGATTATATCAAGACGGGTGAAATCAAATCGGCTATCAACTATTGCCGGATGGTGAATACGCCTTCGGCACGGATGATTGAGAAAGGCATTACCCGCATGGGGCGTCCGGTATCGGATGTGCAGGCGGCTATCGAGAATACCGGAAACATCGAGGTGGCTAAGCTGGAGAACGGTCTGGCGATTATCGCTACGGTATCGAGCGGTGCGCCGATGCTGGGCTTTCTGGGGACGGTGACCGGTATGGTGCGTGCTTTTTGGAACATGGCAAATGCCGGCAATAACATTGACATTACCTTGCTTTCGGGCGGTATCTACGAGGCGATGATTACTACGGTAGGCGGTTTGGTGGTCGGCATTGCGGCGATGTTTGCTTACAACCACTTGGTTTATCGGGTGGATAAGGTGGTGAGCCAGATGGAAGCCCGTACGATGGCATTTATGGACTTGATAAACGAACCCGACGAAAAACGATAAGCGTATGGCGTTGAAAAGAAGACAGAAAATATCGCCCAGCTTCAGCATGTCGTCGATGACCGACCTCATCTTCCTGTTGCTGATATTTTTTATGATTACTTCTACGATGGTCTCGCCCAATGCCATCAAGGTGTTGCTTCCCCAAGGCTCGGAACAGACTTCGGCAAAGCCGATGGTGCGGGTGATTATCGACAAGGATCTGAATTATTACGGTGCGTTCGGAAATGATGACGAGATGCCTTTATCGCTGGATGAGGTGCCTTCGTTTTTGCAGGAATGTGCCGCAAGGGAACCGGAAATGTATGTGGCGCTATATGCCGATGAGTCCATCCCTTACCGGGAAATTGTGCGGGTATTGAACATCGCGAATGAAAACCATTACAAGATGGTGCTCGCTACGCGGAGGCCGGATAAAGAATGAATTAGAGTAAACAAGGTAACAAGTTGACAAGGCAACAAGGTTTGAATAGTTTTACTAAGGTATTTGAAACCCTGTTAACTCGTTAACTTGTCAGCTTAAAAAACAGAATTGTGAAACGAAGCAAGATAATCGGAATAATAGGAACCGTGGTGTTGCATGTGGCAGTGCTCGTGTTCTTGTTCCTGTATGTGCTTGTCCTTCCGGCGAAGCAAGAAGAAGGCGGTGTGCCTGTGATGTTGGGAGACAACGCTACGGGACAAGGCGATGCCGACCCTTATACGTTGACCGAAGTGGATTTGCTTCCTCAGCCTGAAGCATCGGAACCGGACGTGCCTGCGCCTGACGGCGGGGAGGAACAGCCGTTGATTACCCAAGCCGATGAACCGTCTTTGCAGGTGAAGAAGGAAGAACCCCGGAAAGAGCAGAAACGGGAAGAGGCGGTGAAGGAAGAGAAAACGGCGGAACATCCAAAGCCCAGGGAAAAGACCGAAGCCGAGAAACGTGCCGAAGCGGAACGGGCTGCGGCACAAACGGCATCGAGCAAGATAGCCGGAGCTTTCGGCAAAGGGGCTAAAATGGGTAGCACCGGCAAGAGTGAAGGTGAAGGAAATCAAGGCAGCCCCACTGGAAACGGAAGTGAAGGGAAGGCATCGGGCGTGGGAGCATCGGGCGTATTCGACCTGAACGGACGTTCGCTGGGTCCCGGAGGTTTGCCTTTGCCGGTATATAATGTGCAAGATGAAGGGCGTGTGGTTGTTACCATTGTGGTAGACCCGTCGGGCAGGGTAATCAGCACGCAGATAAACAAGCGCACCAATACGGTGAACCCGGCATTGAGACGTGCGGCGGAGGAGGCGGCACGCCGGGCAAGGTTCAACCAAGTGGACGGTGTGAATAACCAGTCTGGGACAATAACGTATTACTTTAAATTAAAATAACTCTATGAAATCGATTTGTATCTTTTTAGCTACGGGCTTTGAAGAAGTGGAAGCCCTGTTCCCGCTTGATATTCTGCGTCGGGGCGGTTTGAGTGTAAAGACTGTATCTGTAACGGGTGAACCGGCTGTAACCGGTGCGCACGGTGTTCCTGTCACGGCAGATTGCCTGATAGAAGACTTGAAGGAAGAAGACATCGAAATGATAGTCTTGCCGGGCGGGCTTCCCGGTGCGACCAATCTGGATGCACATGCCGGGCTGGATGTGCTGGTGCGTAGCTTTGCCGATGCGCAGAAGCCGCTTGCCGCTATCTGTGCGGCTCCGCTGGTATACGGAAGACGCGGCTTGCTGAAAGGCAAGAAGGCTACTTGCTATCCGGGCTTCGATAAATACCTGGAAGGTGCGGAATATACCGGCAATATGGTGGAAGTTGCCGATAACTTTATCTTAGGTAAGGGACCGGCTGCCGCTTCTGCATTTGGTTTTGCTATCCTTGAAAAGTTTGCCGGAGCCGGTAAGGTAGCTGAAGTGAAGAACGGAATGCTTTTCGCCGAGTGAAAAAATATGTAGTGATAGTCGCCGGAGGCAAAGGCTTGCGTATGGGAGGCGA
Source organism: Phocaeicola salanitronis DSM 18170 (assembly GCF_000190575.1). Classification (NCBI taxonomy): domain Bacteria; kingdom Pseudomonadati; phylum Bacteroidota; class Bacteroidia; order Bacteroidales; family Bacteroidaceae; genus Phocaeicola; species Phocaeicola salanitronis. The sequence goes on from NC_015164.1 coordinate 3,270,262, forward strand.
TATCCCCAAGCAGTTCCTTCCGGTTAAAGGGAAACCCGTATTGATGCGTACATTGGAAGCTTTCCATGCATACGATGCGGCTATCCGCTTGATTGTCGTGTTGCCGGCAGACCAGCAAGCGTATTGGAAGCAGTTATGCCAGAAGTATGGCTTTACGCTTCCGCACCGGATAGCCGATGGGGGAGAAACCCGTTTCCATTCGGTTAAGAATGGGTTGGCATTGGTGGAAGAAGATGCATTGGTCGGGGTACACGATGGAGTGCGCCCTTTTGTCTCGCCGGATGTGATTGCGGAATGCTACCGGAGCGCGGAAGAGAAAGGGGCGGCAATTCCGGTCGTGGATATCGTGGAAACCGTTCGCCGGATATCGGAAGACGGAGGGAGCGAAACGGTTCCGCGCGACCGGTATAAGTTGGTGCAAACTCCACAGGTATTCCGTGCTTCGCTATTGAAACAAGCATACGCCCAGCCTTATGTACCTGCCTTCACCGATGACGCTTCGGTGGTAGAGGCACTCGGTCATCGGGTGGAATTAGTGAGAGGCAACCGCGAGAACATCAAGTTGACCACTCCGTTTGATTTGAAATTGGCGGAAATGTTGTGTTGAATTAAATTGGAACACAGAGGCACAAAGACACAGAGATTTTAATTACAGAGAAGGAGATAAATTGTAATCTTCACGAATGAAGATAAATAAAATATGAATGTCCTCATTTTACCAAATTGGCTGTAGGGGCGTATCGCATACGCCCGAAAACGTCCACGTGGATAAGTTGGTGCATCCGGGCGTATGCGATACGCCCCTACATTAGCTGTTTGCGGATATTCAATAAATAAAAAACTCTGTGTCTCCGTGTCTCTGTGTTCAATTAATAAAACTATGTCCGATTTATCATTACGTGATATAAAGTATTTACAAGGAGTAGGCCCCCAGCGGGCTGCCGTTTTGGAGAAGGAACTGAACATCCGTTCCTTCAAGGACTTGTTGTATTATTTCCCTTATAAATACGTAGACCGCAGCCGGCTTTATTACATTCATGAGATAGACGGGAATATGCCTTACATCCAGTTGCGCGGGCAGATATTGAGCTTTGAAACCTTTGGCGAGGGAAGGCAACGCCGGCTGGTCGGGCATTTCTCGGACGGTACAGGAGTCGTTGACTTGGTTTGGTTTCAAGGCTTGAAATTTGTTGAGGGCAAATACAAAGCGCACGAACCTTACATTGTTTTCGGTAAGCCGACGGTATTCAACGGACGCATAAACATCGCTCATCCCGATATTGACCCTGCCGATGAACTGGTCCTTTCGAATATGGGGCTTCAGCCGTATTACAATACAACGGAGAAAATGAAGCGGAGCAACCTGAACTCGCATGCGGTTGAGAAGTTGATGAAGAATCTTTTTGCCGCCCTCCAGCGGGAGGTAATCGAAGAGACGCTTAGCCCGCAACTGATAGAACAGCACCGCCTGATGCCGCTTTCCGATGCATTGCATAATATTCATTTTCCTCAAAACCCCGATTTGCTGCGGCGTGCGCAATACCGCCTAAAGTTTGAGGAACTTTTTTACGTGCAGTTGAATATCTTGCGTTACACGCTGGAACGCCGGAACAAGTTCCGCGGACTTGTGTTCGGTACAGTGGGTGAAATCTTCCATACATTTTATGAGCAGAACCTTCCCTTCCAGCTTACCGGAGCGCAGAAGCGGGTCATCAAGGAAATGCGCCGTGACATGAAAAGCGGCAGGCAGATGAACCGTCTGCTTCAAGGCGATGTAGGAAGCGGAAAGACGCTTGTGGCACTGATGACCATGCTCATCGCTTTAGACAACGGCTATCAGGCGTGTATGATGGCACCGACCGAAATCCTTGCCAACCAGCATTATGAGACCATTACCCGTTTCCTTGCCGGGATGCCTGTCCGTGTAGAACTGCTGACAGGAAATGTGAAAGGCAAGAAGCGGGAAACAATCTTGCGCGATTTGGTGACGGGCGAGGTGCAGATACTCATCGGCACGCATGCCGTTATCGAAGATACCGTAAATTTCTCTTCGCTCGGATTGGTGGTGATTGACGAACAGCATCGGTTCGGTGTCGCCCAGCGTGCCAAGCTTTGGAAGAAAAACACGTGTCCGCCTCATGTGTTGGTAATGACTGCCACGCCTATCCCCCGTACGCTTGCCATGACTTTGTATGGTGATTTGGACGTCTCGGTTATCGATGAACTGCCTCCGGGACGCAAGCCGATACAGACGATTCATCAGTTTGACAACCGGCGTGCTCTGTTATACGCTTTTATCCGTAAGCAACTCCAGGAGGGCAGGCAGGCATACATTGTCTATCCCCTGATTCAGGAAAGCGAGAAGATGGACATCAAGAACCTGGAAGACGGATATCTGCACGTGTGCGAAGCTTTTCCCGAATACAAGGTGAGCAAGGTGCACGGCAAGATGAAGGCTGCGGAGAAAGATGCGGAGATGCAGCGTTTTGTCGAGAATGAAACGCAGATACTTGTGGCGACTACGGTCATCGAAGTCGGGGTAAATGTGCCCAATGCTTCGGTCATGGTCATTGAGAATGCCGAACGCTTTGGCTTGTCGCAGCTTCATCAATTAAGAGGAAGGGTAGGGCGTGGCGCCGACCAGTCGTATTGCATCCTTGTGACCGGATATAAGCTGACAGAAGATACCCGCAAGCGCATTCAAATCATGGTAGACACAAACGACGGTTTCGAGATAGCCGAAGCCGACCTGAAGCTCCGCGGTCCCGGAGATTTGGAAGGGACGCAACAGAGCGGTGTGGCATTCGATTTGAAGATTGCCGACATTGCCCGTGACGGACAGCTTCTTCAATACGTCCGTGAAATCGCGGAACATTTGCTTGAGGCAGATCCGCAAGGTACACGTCCCGAGAATGCTGTCGTCTGGCAACAATTAAAGGAGTTGAGGAAGAAAAACGTGAACTGGGCTGTGATTTCGTAAAAGATGTATGACACCCCCAAGGAGTTATAATCGTCTTTACATGATGGCATCCGCAAAATGTACAAATTAATGCCGCGAGAAGTATAGGCCAATAAGAAGCTGTTTTGAATTTATCGTGCGCTGATTTGGGATGAGTTTTTGAGGCATTTTCGCTTCTGTGATGAGGAAGATAGCGGGCTATCTGACGAAGAACAGGAGCGGAAAGGACCAAAAAATCGCCCAAAGCACACACGAAAACGGATACATCAAGCCAAGAAAAACTTTTTGGAGAAATTCAAAACAGCTTCTAAAAAAACGCATGCGCCCGTATGGCTTCATACAAGCGTATGCGTTGTCTGATATGAACGCCCGCATCAGCCGATACGAGCGTTCGTGTTTTTTAATCCAACTTCAATACTGCCAGGAACGCTTTTTGCGGAACCTCTACCGTACCGATTTGCTTCATGCGCTTCTTGCCCCGCTTCTGCTTTTCAAGCAATTTACGCTTACGGCTCACATCGCCTCCATAACATTTTGCCGTTACATCCTTACGCACGGCTTTAATGGTTTCGCGGGCAATAATCTTGGCTCCGATAGCAGCCTGAATCGCAATCTCAAACTGCTGGCGGGGAATCAGTTCTTTCAGCTTTTCGCACATACGGCGTCCCAAATCGTATGCATTGTCTACATGAGTAAGGGTAGAAAGCGCATCCACCGGCTCTCCGTTTAACAGGATATCCAGCTTCACCAATTTCGATGGGCGGAAACCGGCGGTATGATAATCGAAAGAAGCGTATCCTTTTGAAAGGCTCTTCAACTTGTCGTAGAAGTCGATAACGATTTCGCCCAAAGGCATTTTATAATGCAATTCCACCCGATTCCCTGATATATAGTCCTGACGTACCAGTTCTCCCCGCTTCCCAAGGCAAAGCGTCATAATCGGACCGATATAATCAGTCGTAGTAATGATCGATGCATCAATGTAAGGCTCTTCAATATGGTCTATCAGTGTCGGGTCGGGCATGCCGCCGGGATTGTGCACTTCCTGCACGCCTCCCTGCTTGTCGTACACCATATAAGAAACGTTCGGCACGGTGGTGATGACATTCATGTTGAACTCACGGTCCAAACGCTCCTGCACGATTTCCATGTGGAGCAAGCCTAAAAAGCCACACCGGAAACCAAAGCCCAACGCCAAGGATGATTCGGGCTGGAAAGTCAGCGAAGCGTCATTCAACTGAAGCTTTTCCAACGAAGAACGCAAATTCTCATAATCTTCCGCCTCAATGGGATAAACGCCGGCAAAGACCATCGGCTTGACTTCCTCAAACCCTTCGATGGCTTTTTCGCAAGGACGTTCGATATGCGTAATCGTATCGCCGACTTTTACTTCACGCGATGTCTTGATGCCCGAAATGATATAACCTACATCGCCGGTCCGCAATTCTTTGCGGGGCACCAGGTCCATTTTCAATACGCCCACTTCATCCGCGTCGTATTCTTTTCCGGTATTGAAGAACTTCACCTTGTCTCCTGTGCGGATAACGCCGTTTTCTACTTTGAAATAGGCAATAATGCCACGGAACGAATTAAATACCGAATCGAATATCAAAGCCTGAAGCGGTGCATTTTCATCTCCTGTCGGGCAAGGGATACGCTCTACTACAGCCTTCAGAATCTCTTCTACCCCCATGCCGGTTTTCCCTGACGCACGGATAATCTCTTCGCGCTTGCATCCCAGCAGGTCGATAATTTCATCTTCCACTTCGTCAGGCATGGCACTGTCCATGTCGCATTTATTCATTACCGGAATGATTTCCAAGTCGTGCTCCAATGCCATATAAAGATTCGAGATAGTCTGAGCCTGTACGCCCTGTGAGGCATCTACGACCAATAAAGCTCCCTCACATGCAGCGATAGAGCGAGACACTTCATACGAAAAGTCTACATGCCCCGGAGTGTCAATCAGGTTGAGAATATATTTTTCTCCGTTGTACATATATTCCATTTGAATGGCATGGCTCTTAATGGTAATGCCCCGTTCCCGTTCCAAATCCATGTCATCAAGCATCTGCCCTTCCGTAATTTTAATCGTTTGGGTATATTCCAGCAGGCGGTCGGCAAGCGTAGACTTCCCATGGTCGATATGGGCGATGATGCAGAAATTTCGGATATTCTTCATATAGTTTTCTTAATTACAGCGTTTGGGATGCAAAGATAACGAAAAAAGTAAAAGTGACCAAATTTGAAGTTCACCACAGATTACACAGATTAAATCAACTATCACGATGAACCATTCATATCACATTGATAGATTTAATCTGTGTCATCTGTGGTGAGAAAATTAATTTCTCTCTTTCGCCACGATGAGATGCAGCCGCCGGTAAACGTATGAGAAAGCGGGAACCAGGAAAAGGCAGGCGAAAAGCCATGCCATCGGGTCGCCGAAACACACGCCTAAGAAACCGAACATCGGGACTATGATGAGGCTCACCAAGACACGGGCAACCATTTCGGACACTCCAGAGAACATTGCCAATTTGGTATAGCCAGCCCCTTGGATGCTATAGCGAAGCACACTCAGCAATCCAAGCAAGGGAAAGAAAGAGACATTGATGTGAACAAAAAGAGCGGTATCTTTAATAATTTCCGTCTCGCTGGGATCGATAAACAAAAGAGCAATCTTGTCTGCCCATCCCCAAATGATGACATTCACCGCTACGATATAAACCATCATCATGACTACCGCCGACTTGATGCCTTGCCAGATGCGGTCGGGTTTCCCGGCACCGTAATTCTGTCCGCTATACGTAGCCATCGCCATGCCCAAGCTGTCGAGGGCGCACAGGAAAACCATCTTGATGCGCATAGCAGCCGTAAATGCAGCTACACATGCCGTACCCAATGCGTTGTTGGCACTTTGAAGCATGATGCTGCCAATGGCGGTAATGGAGAACTGAAGCCCCATCGGTACGCCAATGGACAAGAGCTGCTTCGCCAGTTCCGGACGGTAACGCCGGTCGGATGCCGTAGTGCGGAGTATCTCAAACTTGCGGTTCATATATATGTAGCACAATACGGCAGAGATGCCTTGCGAAACAACCGTGGCGATGGACGCCCCGGCTACTCCCCATCCCAATACCAAAATGCAGAACAAGTCGAGGAATATATTGAGCACTGTAGAAAGAAGCAAGAACCAGAACGGGGTCTTGCTATCCCCTAATGCCCGGATAATGCTTGACAGAAGATTGTAGAAAAACGTACAGGGTATGCCTATGAACGTGATGAGCAAATACTGGTACGCTCCTTCGAAAATGTTTTCAGGCGTCTGCATGCTTTGCAGGATGAAGGCACAAAGCAAGCTTGTAATGACGGTTATCACGACCGACATGACTCCTGCTATCTTCAGGCTGACCGAAACATAACGGCGCATCGTGACATAATCGCGCGCACCGAACTTCTGTGCTACGGGAATAGCAAAGCCTCCGCAACATCCGTTACAGAATCCCAATATCAGAAACACGACGGAAGTGCTCGCCCCTACTGCCGCCAAGGCGTTAATGCCCAAAAACTTGCCGACAATAGCCGCATCCACCAATGAATAGGTCTGCTGTAATAAGTTTCCTAATAAAAGGGGCAAGGTGAAATTGAATATCAACGGTAAGGAAGCCCCCGAAGTCATCTCTTTTGATTGTGCCATATTACTCCAACTAAAATCGGGCGCAAAATTAGCGGAAAGCGGATTACCGTGTTCTTTTAGAAGGAGAATAATCGGGCTTCCCCTTGAAAATCTTGCGCTAAATCAAGTCTTAGGGACTAAGGACATGCACGTTGTCTTTGTGTATGTTAAAAGACACAAAGCGTTACAATTGTTACAAATGACAAATACAAAAATCGGATTTTAACAAGGAGGTTCCAAAGAGAAAGTTAGAAGCTGTTTTGAATTTCTCCAAAAAGTTTTTCTTGGGTTGATGTATCCGTTTTCGTGTGTGCTTTGGGCGATTTTTTGGTCCTTTTCGCTCCTGTTCTTTGTCAGATAGCCCGCTATCTTCCTCATCACAGAAGCGAAAATGCCTCAAAAACTCATCCCAAATCATCGCACGATAAATTCAAAACAGCTTCTATATATAATATAATTTATTAATAGCACTATTCTCCTTTTCGGCTTTTACTAATTGTCAATTGTCATTTGTAACAATTGTAACGCTTTGGTATCCGATGCCCCTATGAGGATGTGCCGCCTCAAGCGGATCTTCACTTATGTGAGTTTCCCTTCGGATATATATGCGTGTGCCGAAGCAGATAGTTGCGTGTGCCGATGCAGGCATCTGAAGCTTATCATGTCGCTTTGAACAAAGAAAAAGTCGCATTTCGCAGGGTAGATGTCGCTTGAACAGAAATAGATGTCGCTTGCTGTTAACCGTTTTTCGAAACCATTCCATAATTTTGCCTATAAGAATAGGAAAAGGAAAAAATTGCAATTTCAGAGACATTTTTGCACGATAAAAGCAAATAGTGTTTCCATTGAATGAACAGTTTTCAATAGGTATTTGATTCATAATTCCGGGTTTCGGTTTATGCCTTAGGCCGGAATTATTTTGTAGAAACTTAAATTTGAAATCCATGAATATGCAACATCAAAAAGTAACAATGGCCGAAAAGATTGGCTATAGTCTGGGAGATTGCTCCGCCAATCTCGTCTTTCAGATGATGATGATTTACCAGACGAAGTTCTATACCGATATTTTCGGTTTGGAAGGGGCCGTAGCCGGTACGGTCATGCTGGTAGCACGAATTGTCGACGCTTTTGTCGACCCCACGGTAGGAGTGTTGTCCGACCGGACACAAACCCGTTTCGGCAAATACCGCCCATGGGTATTGTGGACAGCCCTGCCGTTTATGGTATTTTATGTATTGGCATTCTACAATCCTGGCATCGAAGACAAAGCTCTGGTAGCCCTTTACGCCACGATTTCCTATACTTTATTAATGGTGATGTATTCTTTCAACAACACCCCTTACTCCTCGTTAGGCGGAGTTATGACAGGCGATGCCAAAGAGCGGGTCAGCATTACGTCCGTCCGCTTCATAGCAGCTACTTTGGCGCAGTTCGTGGTGCAGGGGCTGACATTGCCGTTGGTTAGTAAATTTTCAGAAGGAAGTGACAAAGCGCACGGATGGCTTTATACGATTACGCTGTTTGCCTGCATAGGCTTTCTGTTTCTGCTCATTACCTTCTTTACCTCCCGTGAGCGGATTTCACCGCCCGCCGGACAGAAGATAGACGTGAAGAACGATATCCGTCACGTATTGGGCAGCATTCCCTGGCGTTCCATGTTCATTCTGACCTTGTTCCTTTTCACCACATTGGCCATGTGGGGGAGTGCCATGAATTACTATTTTGAGAATTATGTGGACAATCAAGCCCTGTATGCCTTTCTGGAGAAATTGGGATTGGTAATCCATGAACCGTCAGGAGGTATCGGATATACCTTGTTGAATGCCTTCGGATTAATCGTAAACAGCCCCGACAAAGCTTATGAAGTGGGATTCGGTGTATTTAACATGGTGGGAGCCATCGTGCAATTCATCGGAGTGGCTGTACTGGCCGGATACTTGGCCAACCAGTTCGGCAAGAAAAGAGTGTTTGTGGTCTGCCTGTCCTTAACAGCCCTATTTACAGCCCTGTTTTATTTCCCCGGAACATGCGATGTCGAGTCTATGTTTGTACTGAACATTCTGAAAAGTCTGGCTTATGCTCCTACCGTTCCCTTGCTTTGGGCCATGATGGCCGATGTGGCAGATCATTTCGAATACATATACTACCGACGCGCCACAGGCTTTGTTTTTGCCGGAGTGGTTTTCGCCCTGAAAGCCGGATTAGGTATGGGAGGAGCCGTATTGGGATTCCTCTTGTCAGGCTTCGGCTATGTCTCGGGAGTCTCGGCGGTACAGAGCAGTCAGGCGGTACATGGTATTGTGCTTTCAGCCAGCCTCATCCCTGCCTGTCTTTTCCTGGTAGGCGTAATAGCGTTAACCTTCTACCCGATAACCAAGCAGTATAACGAACGGATGCAGGCAGAACTGGATGCAAGAAGAAAATCCTAATGCCGCTTCCTGCAAATTTACCGAGTTTCAATTAAAAAAATCGTATCTATGAACAGCAAATGTATTTTACTTTTTCTATCCATGATCCTTTGTCTCGCTTGCAAACCGGAAAAGGAAAGCACGGAGTCGTTGAAACATGCGGTGGCCGATGAGTTTCTGATGGGTGTGGCGCTCAATGTCCGCCAATCATCGGGCATGGATGCACGTGCAACCGCTCTTGTAAAACAGCATTTTAATTCCATTGTAGCGGAGAACTGCATGAAATGTGAAGAACTTCAACCGGAAGAAGGAAAATTCCGCTTTGAACAGGCCGATGAGTTTGTCCGCTGGGGGCAAGAGAATGGCATGACAATCATCGGGCATTGCCTGATATGGCACTCGCAACTTCCAGCTTGGTTTTGCGTGGATAGCGAAGGAAAGAATGTATCGCCCGAAGTGCTAAAACAACGGATGAAATCGCATATACAGACCGTTGTGTCACGTTACCGGGGACAAGTTTTCGGTTGGGATGTAGTGAACGAAGCCTTGATGGAAGATGGCACATACCGCCCCAGCAAATTCTACGAGATTTTGGGAGAAGAATTCATCCCGCTTGCCTTTCAGTATGCTCACGAAGCCGATCCCGATGCCGAACTCTACTACAATGACTACAACATGCACACCGAAGGTAAACGAAAAGCAGTAAGCCGGTTGGTCCGCACGTTGAAAGAACGGGGTTTGCGCATAGATGCCGTGGGTATGCAAGGACACATGGGAATGGATTATCCCACCCTGAAAGATATGGAAGCCAGCATGCAGGCATTTGCCGATGAGGGAGTAAAGGTCATGATAACCGAATGGGACATGAGTGCCCTGCCTACGGTGGCACAAACAGCCAATCTGGCAGATACCGTTACCTTCAACCGGACACTCGACCCTTATCCTGAAGGATTACCCGATTCCGTAGCCTGTATGTGGAACGAACGGATGAAACAGTTCTTCGACTTGTTCCGCCGTCGTTCGGACATTGTTTCGCGTGTCTGTGTATGGGGCGTGACCGATGGCGATTCATGGAAAAACGATTTCCCGGTGAAAGGACGGCGTGACTACCCTCTGCTGTTCGACCGCAACTATCAGCCCAAGCCTTTTGTCCAACAACTGATTACAACCGACTCAACTCAATAAAACAGAAAATTATTTATCTTAATTAGCTTATGAAAAAATACATTCTGACCGTATGTTGCCTGCTGGGTGTACTGGCAGGTATACAGGCACAAGACAAACTTTATCCAAACACTTTCGGACTAAACCGGGTAAAGCTGTTGGAAGGGCCTTTCAAACAGGCTTGCGACTTGAACGTAAAGACACTCAAACAATACGACACCGACCGTCTGCTGGCTCCCTATCTCAAAGAAGCCGGACTGCCTTCTAAAGCCGAAGGTTTTTCGAACTGGGAAGGATTGGACGGCCATGTGGGAGGCCATTACCTGTCGGCCCTTGCCATTCATTATGCCGCTACAGGCGATGCCGAATGCCGCCAACGGATGGACTACATGGTAAGCGAACTGAAGCGTTGCCAAGAAGCACACGGCAACGGATACATCGGAGGAGTACCCGACGGAGAACGGCTTTGGAAAGAAATACAGCAAGGCAATGTCGGCTTGATATGGAAATACTGGGTACCCTGGTATAACTTGCACAAGACATACGCCGGGTTACGCGATGCTTGGGCTTACGGAGGCAATGAAGAGGCCCGGCAAATGTTTCTCGACTTATGTGATTGGGGATTGACCGTCATTGCTCCCCTCAGTGACGAACAGATGGAACAAATGCTGGAAAATGAATTCGGCGGTATGGATGAAGTATATGCAGACGCCTACGAAATGACGGGTGATGTGAAATACCTGGATGCAGCCAAACGTTTTTCCCACCACTGGTTATTAGACAGCATGGCGGCAGGCATCGACAATCTGGATAACAAACATGCCAACACGCAGGTTCCCAAAGTAGTAGGGTACCAACGTATTGCAGAACTAAGCGCCCGCTCCGGACACACCGAGGATGCGGCTCTTTATAGAAAGGCGTCCGAATTCTTTTGGCAGACCGTGGTCGAGACCCGTTCGCTGGCATTAGGAGGGAACAGCCGCCGTGAGCATTTCGCCCCGGCTGAAGATTGCCTGAGTTATGTGTACGACCGGGAAGGTCCTGAGTCATGCAACACCAACAACATGCTCAAACTGACCGAAGGGTTATTTCGTCTGAACCCTGAAGCCCGTTATGCCGATTATTACGAACGGGCTGTGCTGAATCATATACTCTCTACCCAACATCCCGAACATGGGGGATATGTCTATTTTACACCGGCACGTCCTGCACACTATCGCGTATATTCAGCCCCCAACAGTGCCATGTGGTGTTGCGTAGGTACCGGTATGGAGAACCACGGGAAGTACGGTGAGCTTATTTATACCCATACGGAAAACGAACTCTACGTGAATCTTTTCATCGCTTCGGAACTGGATTGGGCAGAACGGGGCGTCCGGATTATTCAGGAAACGAAATTCCCAGATGAAGAAAGTGTCCGTCTGACCATTCGTACGGAAAAGCCGATGAAGTTCAAGTTACTGATTCGTCATCCCCATTGGTGTCGGACCGGAGCCATGCAAGCCGTATTGAACGGACAGGACTATGCGGCCGCTTCGGTTTCTTCCTCATACATAGAAATAGAACGCATCTGGAAAGACGGTGACAAGGTTCAGTTGGAACTGCCTATGTCTGTATCTGTAGAAGAACTGCCCAATGTGCCCCAATATATCGCTATCTTGCGTGGTCCGGTATTATTAGGTGCACGAATGGGTACCGAAGGATTGGATGGCTTGGTGGCTGGAGACGACCGTTGGGGACATATCGCCCACGGTCCGTTAGTATCCCTGTTCAACACCCCGGTCCTGGTAGGCAAGCGGGACGAAATCATCGCCAAATTGGAACAGATGCAACCCGTATCCGGCAAACCTCTCTGCTATACGGTACCCGGATTGTTCGAAGAGAAATATGCTTCTTTGGTATTGGAACCTTTTTTCCGTCTGCACGATTGCCGTTATATGATGTACTGGCTTTCCATGACTCCCGAGGAATATGCCGATTACCGTCAGACCGTGGAAGAAACCGAACAACGCAAACTTCTGCTCGACCGACGCACAGTGGATGCAGTAGCTCCCGGCGAGCAACAACCCGAAGCCGACCACTTGATGAAACAGGAAAATTCCTCTACCGGATATTTTGAGAACGAAGCATGGCGCGATGCCCGCGACGGAGGTTATTTTGAATACACACTGAATACGGACGGTTTGAAAGAGCTAACCCTTCTGGTACGCTACTGGGGAAATGAAACAACTGATCCAGCTCGGGCTTTCGACATTCTGGTAGATGGCGAAGTGCTGGTCGAAGAGAATATTTCCGGCCGGTGGAACCGTCAAGAGCACGTAGACGTGGAATACCCGCTTCCGGCAACGATGACAGACGGCAAAGAAACCATTACCGTCACTTTCCGTAGCCGTACCGGTACAGTGGCAGGTGGCATATTTAATGTCCGGATACTTAAAAAATGAATTTATTAATCATCAACATTTTCATTATGAAAAAAGAAGCAAGATATTTAGTTCCTTGGGATTATATGGCAGATCCTGCCGTACATGTATTTAACGGACGTGTTTATATTTATCCTTCCCACGATAGGGAAAGCGGCATTCCGGAGAATGATAACGGCGACCATTTCGACATGAACGATTACCATGTATTCTCCACGGACGATGTGATGCATGGCGAAGTTGTCGACCACGGTGTGGTATTGCGGGTGGCCGACATTCCGTGGGCAGGACGTCAGCTATGGGATTGCGACGTGGTATGCAAAGGAGACAAATACTATATGTACTTTCCGTTGAAAGACCGGAATGACATCTTCCGTATCGGCGTGGCGGTATCCGATCGCCCCGAAGGACCTTTTATTCCTCAGCCCGATCCCATGCGGGGAAGCTATAGCATCGACCCTGCCGTATTGGATGACGGTGACGGATGCTTTTATATGTATTTCGGTGGTTTATGGGGAGGGCAGCTCCAACGCTATCGGGACAATAAGGCTTTGGAAAGTGCCATTCTGCCCGAAGGAAACGAACCGGCATTGACAGCACGTGTAGCCCGACTTTCCGAGGACATGTTACAGTTTGCCGAAGCCCCCCGTCCGGTAGTCATTCTGGATGCAGAAGGCCAGCCGCTACGGGCTGGCGATACCGAACGTCGTTTCTTCGAGGCTTCATGGGTACATAAGTACAAGGGCAAATACTATTTTTCGTATTCTACCGGTGATACCCATCTGTTGTGTTACGCCATTGGCGACAATCCCTATGGTCCCTTCACCTATCAGGGAGTCATCTTGCCTCCTGTAGTGGGCTGGACCACGCATCATGCCATTGTATCCTACCATGGCAAGTGGTATCTATTCCATCACGACTGTGTCCCCTCCGGAGGAAAGACATGGCTTCGCAGCCTGAAAGTCTGTGAATTGGAATATGACGAGGAGGGACGAATCATCACGTGTCAATAACAATAAATTATGAATAGGATGAAACAAATAACGGTTTTCTTATGGATGCTTTTGGCATCTTCTTTTCTCTTGTATGCGCAAACAAATAGCGGAGAAAATCGTATAAACTTGACTACGGTGGACGGGCAGACCGAATGTCAAATCATTTTCTATGCCCCCGACATTGTACGGATATTGAAATATCCGGCATCAATCACAAACCGTCCGGAGAAACAGAGTCTTTCCGTGACACTCCAGCCGGAGGCTACTGAGGTGTTGCGTCACGAAGGAAACAATCTGCTGACCTTGAAAAGTTCGGCTCTTACTTTAACGATAAACAAACGGGACGGTAGCATAGCTTTCACTAATGTACGGGGTAAACGTCTGTTGCGTGAGACATCTTCCCAATTTACCTGCCGGCAAGAAGGAGCAGACCAAGGCAGCTATATAGTACGTCAAGGATTCCGTCTCGATAAGGAAGAGCCTATTTATGGGCTGGGCATCCTGCAAAACGGTAAAATGTCGCAACGGGGTGAAGACCGTGTACTGGTACAAGGCAATGTGGAAGATGCGGTTCCTTTCTTCCAGTCGGTCAAAGGATATGGCCTCTTTTGGGATAACTATTCGCCGACCCGTTTTGCCGACAAACCAGAGGAAACCTTCTTCGAATCCGAAGTGGGTGACTGTATAGACTACTATTTCATGGTAGGCGAACAGGCAGATGATGTCGTTGCAGCCATGCGCCGGCTGACGGGAAGCGTACCGATGCTTCCTCTATGGACATACGGTTTTTGGCAAAGCCGCGAACGATACCGCTCACAAGAAGAACTGTTGGAAGTAGTGCGTCGTCATCGCGAACTGGGTGTACCTTTGGACGGTATTATCCAAGACTGGCAGTATTGGGGCAACAACTACTTATGGAACGCCATGGAATTCATGAATTCTGAATTCAATGAGCCCCAACAGATGGTAGATGAGGTACACCGGCAACATGCCCACCTGATTATCTCCATCTGGTCTTCTTTCGGACCGCAGACCAAACCTTATCGTGACTTGGCAGAAAAAGGATTGCTTTTCAACTTTTCTACCTGGCCGCAAAGCGGCATCAGCGAGCAATGGCCGCCCCGCATGGACTATCCTTCGGGAGTCCGTGTCTATGATGCTTACAGCCCAGTGGCACGCGACATCTACTGGAAGCACCTGACCCGCTTGTACGACTTCGGTCTGGATGGCTGGTGGATGGATTCTACGGAACCCGACCATCTTGACTTCAAACCCGAGGATATGGAAACACCTACTGCGCTCGGTTCTTTCCGCCGGGTGCGTAATGCCTACCCTCTAATGAGTGTAAACGGTGTGTACGACCATCAACGTGCAGTTTCGTCGGATAAGCGTGTATTCATCCTGACCCGTTCGGCTTTTGCCGGCCAGCAACGTACCGGTGCCAATACATGGTCGGGCGATGTGAATTCTTCTTGGGAAACACTTCGTTGCCAGATTCCGGCCGGACTGAACTTCACGCTGACAGGTAACCCCAATTTCAATACCGACATCGGTGGATTTTTCTCCGGAGGTTACAATCGGACTTATGCCGACGGTAGTGCAACCCGCAATCCGCTTTTCCAGGAACTGTATGTACGTTGGATGCAATTCGGGCTGTTCAATCCCATGATGCGTTCGCACGGTACGGATATGAAACGGGAGATTTACTACTTCGGACAATCGGGTGAGCCCGTTTATGATGCCATTGAGCAAGCCATCCGCATGCGCTATTCCCTGTTGCCCTACATTTACTCCACTTCCTGGCAAGTGACTTCCCGGCATTCCAGCTTTATGCGCGCGTTAGTAATGGACTTTCCGGAAGACCGCAAGGGATGGAACTGCAACGACCAATTCCTCTTCGGTTCTTCGCTACTGGTTGCTCCGGTATTGGAAGCACAGTATACACCGGAGAAAATCATCAGCACGGACGAAATGGAAGGTTGGAACCAAAGTTCTTCAGCCCAAGCCTCCGAAACAGATCCGTTCAATCTTCATGTCGATTTTACAGCACCCCGCCGTTCGGAAGTATATCTTCCTGCCGGCACGCAATGGTATGACTTTTGGACGAATGCCCGTTTCAAAGGAGGACAAACCATTGAAAAAGAAACCACTTTGGCTACTATTCCCCTGTATGTACGTGCAGGCAGTATCCTGCCTTTGGGACCCGACGTGCAATATGCTACGGAAAAGCCTTGGGATGACCTCGAAATACGTGTCTACCCCGGTGCTGATGGCGAGTTCACACTCTACGAGGATGAATTTGACAATTACAATTACGAAAAGGGAGCATATACCACCATTCCTTTCCGTTGGGACGACCGTACTCGTACGTTGACCATAGGCGAACGGAAGGGAAATTATCCGGGCATGCTGCAACAACGCCGTTTCCGCGTCGCTCTTGTACAGGCCGGACAAGCAGTTATGGATATGCGCGAAGTTGCTTATGAAGGAGGAGAAGTAACCCTGAAGTGGTAAAAGTTTTCCGCACCATGACTTTCAACATTCGAATACTCACCATTTAATAACAAGTAGAAAGATGAAAAAAATATGCAGCCTGTTTGCCGCAACACTTTTCTCTGTGGCATTAGCGGCACAGAACCCCATCATTCAAACCCTGTATACCCCAGATCCGGCACCTTATGTACATGGTGACACCGTCTATCTTTTTGTCGACCACGACGAAGACGATGCGCTTTATTTCAAAATGAAAGACTGGCTGCTCTACAGTACCACCGACATGGTGAACTGGACCTACCGGGGCACTCCTCTCTCTACCGAAACGTTTCAATGGGCCAGACAGGGTGACAATGCCTGGGCGGCACAAGCTGTGGAGCGAAACGGAAAATGGTATTGGTATGTATGCGCCGAAGATACCACCATGCATTTGCACGGCCTTGGCGTGGCGGTAGCCGACCGGCCCGAAGGACCTTATAAAGATGCGCTGGGTAAGCCACTTGTACCCGGCGCCTGGGGTTTTATTGACCCGTCTGTATTCATTGACGATGACGGACAATCCTATCTCTTTTGGGGGAACAACGGGTTGTGGTATGCCAAATTGAACGATGACATGATTTCCTTGGGTAGCGAAATCATGCCGGTAAAAGGACTGGAAGACCCGGAAGCGTTCGGTCCGCTCGTGATGAAGATGGATTACCAACTCGGTAAGGAGAAACTGAAAACAGGTTACGAAGAAGGTCCTTGGGTGACTAAACGCAATGGGCTTTACTATCTGGTTTATGCAGCCGGAGGAGTTCCCGAACATCTGGCATATTCCACTTCACGTAGTATCAACGGTCCATGGAAATATGAGGGACGCATCATGGACGAAGCGGAAAACAGCTTTACCATTCACGCCGGAAGTATTGAGTTCAAAGGACGTAATTTCATGTTCTACCACAACGGAACGGCAGTCAACGGCGGAGGTTTCCGACGCTCTACGGCCATTGAGGAGTTCAGCTATACGGCCGATGGCAAAATCCCCTTCATTCCCTTTACCCGGGAAGGAGTCCGTACCCCGGTGAGCCACTTAAATCCTTATGAACGGGTAGAGGCAGAAACCATGGCTGACAGTTACGGACTGAAAACCGACCGTCGCACAGGAGGTAATCATCACTATGTAACTTCCATTCACAACGGCGACTGGATGCGGTTACGCTCCGTAGACTTCGGCAAGGAGGGAGCCAAGCGCTTATTGGCTTCCGTCATGAAAGTGCAGGATACCGGAGCAACGATAGAATTCCATGCAGCCGGTCAAATATTAGCTGTGGTACCGGTATGCCGGGCTGGAGAATTAACCGTTGAAATTCAACAACAACTGACCGGTGTGCACGATCTGTTTATCTTGTTCCGGGGAGGGGACGGTGAATTGTTCGATTTCGACTGGTGGCAAGTGGAATGATTCCGATGCGCATAAATCAGAAACATCAACAAAACAAGTAAAATCAAATCATCATGTATTCAACAAGCGTTTTTCGTATTCTGGGGTTGTGCCTGTTAGCCATCCTGTCAGTGCCCATTGCAGCGCAGTATCGCTATCGCAACCCGATTATCAATGCCGATGTACCCGACATGTCAGTATGCCGTGCTGGCGACTATTTCTATATGGTCTCCACCACCATGCACCTCATGCCGGGTGCTCCCATCATGCGGTCGGCTGACATGCAGCAGTGGGAGACTATCAGCTATGTGTTCCCTCGCATCGAGGATGGTCCCCGTTATGACCTGTTAGGCGATAGCACTGCCTACGGACAAGGGCAGTGGGCTTCGTCCATCCGCTATCATCAAGGGAAATTTTATGTCTGGTTCAGTGCCAACGGCGCACCGGGACGCGGATTTATCTATACAGCTACCGACCCTGCCGGGCCATGGACTCTATTAAGCCGTCCCCGTCATTTTCACGACGGTTCTTTGTTCTTCGATGATGACGGACGTGTGTATCTGTTTCATGGGACAGGACATCTGACCGAACTTAATGCAGACCTGAGTGATGCCTTGCCCGGTGGCATAGATTGTCAGATTTTCGAGCGTGATGCTGACGAACAAGGTTTATTGGAGGGCAGTTCTGTCATCAAGCACAATGGCAAGTACTATTTGCTGATGATTTCTATGGACTGGAGCATACCGGGACGTCTGCGTCGGGAAGTATGCTACCGAGCCGACTCCATCACCGGTCCTTATGAAAAACGAATCATTCTCGAAACCGAGTTCGGAGGCTATGGAGGCGTGGGACAAGGTTGCATAGTGGAAGGTTCCAAGGGCGAATGGTACGGGCTGATTTTCCAAGACCGTGGCGGCATAGGACGCGTACCTTGCCTGATGCCTTGTGTCTGGACAGAAGACGGATGGCCCATGTTGGGTGATGCTCAAGGGAAAATACCGGATGATCCCTCCTTGCCTTATGCTCCGTTGGATGGCATTTGCGGGTCGGATGATTTCGATTCTTCGAAGCTTTCCCTCTACTGGCAGTGGAACCACAACCCGGTGGATGAGGCTTGGAGTCTTTGCGAACGTCCCGGCTGCCTGCGGTTGCATACCTCACGTGTGGTAGAACACCTGTTTCTGGCTCCCAACACCCTGACACAACGTATGAGCGGTCCTACTTGTACCGGAACTGTCTGCTTGGATGTAACCCACATGAAAGACGGAGATGTTACCGGACTGGCTGCTTTCAACGGCGATAGCGGTGTGCTTTCCATTCTAAAAAACGGCAAGGACCTACAGCTGGTAATGAGTGAACAAAAAGCTATCTTTAGCGAACCGGCTCATGGCATTGCGCACGTCCAGACCGTCGAACATGCTGTCATTCCCCTTTCTCAATCACGCGTTTACTTACGCTTAGCCGGTGATTTCCGTCCCGGTCAGGATTGGGCTTCTTTCTCTTACAGCCTCGATGGGGTAGCATGGAGTTCTATCGGACAACCGGTAAAGATGCAATTCGACTATACCCGCATGTTTATGGGAAGTAAATTCGCCATCTTCAACTATGCTACGAAAGAAACCGGAGGCTATGTGGATGTAGAAAACTTCGATTATTCAGAATAACCGTTACTTATTAATAATCAGTCAAATAAAGTGTGATGTGTCGCATTGGGCAAAGAAAAAGTCACCTGAAACAGGTATGAAGTCACATCAAAAGAAATAATGATGCACATTTCAATAAGACCTACTGGGGGACTTTTTCTACTTTTGTCTAGCGAGATCAATCAGCTATTGCGAATATAATTATTAATAGTGATAAATAAATTAAGTACCATGAGAAGAAACAAAAGCAACGACCGTAAAATTGCCGGACTCTTATCTTTCTGTGTGGGGGTCGGCTGCCTATTGACAGCTTGTTCGCCGAAACAGAGCCTTCCGTCAATAGCTCCCTCTACGGCTATATTCGACCAATTCACCTATACCGGTGAAGACGAATTCTATCAAACCAATCCTTTACCGGACAGCAACTACTTCTACAATCCGATTCTTGCCGGATGGTATTCCGATCCTTCCATCTGTACCAACGGACAAGGAGATTACTTTTTGGTAACATCGACTTTTACCTATTATCCCGGTGTACCTTTGTTCCACAGTCGCGACCTTATCAACTGGAAACAGGTGGGGCATGTGCTCGACCGTCCGTCCCAATTGGTCAATATGGAGGGACAAGATGTAAGTGGAGGTATCTTTGCTCCGGCCATCAGCTACAATCCGCACAACCAGACTTATTATATGGTAACTACCAATGTAGGAGCGGGGAATTTCTTCGTTAAGACCAAAGACCCGTTCGGTTCGTGGTCCGATCCCATCATGTTGCCCGAAGTAGGCGGCATCGACCCTTCGTTCTTTTTCGATGAAGACGGGCGTGCTTATATCGTCAACAACGATGACGCTCCCAACAACAAGCCAGAATATGACGGTCATCGTACCATTCGTGTACAGGAATTTGACCCGGAAACCGACCGCACCATAGGCCCTCGCAAGATATTGGTCAATAAAGGGGCACATCCTGAAGACAATCCGATTTGGATTGAAGGACCACACCTCTATAAAATCAAGGGAAAATACTATCTGATGTCGGCTGAAGGAGGTACCGGTGATTATCACTCGGAAGTGATTTTCCGGGCCGACTCCCCCATGGGTCCCTTCGTACCGTGGAAAGGCAACCCCATCTTAACCCAACGTCATCTGAGCAATCAACGCACCAATCCGATTACCTGTGCTGGTCATGCCGACCTTATCCAAGGACCGGCGGGCGACTGGTGGGCTGTATTTCTGGCTTGCCGCCCCATCAATCATTTGTTTGAAAACTTGGGTCGTGAAACCTTCCTGCTGCCTGTCCGTTGGAGTGAAGACGGCTTCCCTTATCTGACGCAAGGTGATGAAGTGATTCCCCAATTGGTCAAATGCAACCATGCGCAACGGAATGACAGTACGTATTTGTCGGGCAATTTTGAAATAGTGGACAACTTTGATACAGACCGGCTTGATCTGACATGGATGACCCTGCGGGCACCTGTAACCGATCTTTCGCTGACCCAATATCCCGGCTACCTTATGCTTCCGTGTGGCGAGTCTTCCGCAGCCGAGAAGAAAACTCCTTCTCTTGTCTGTCGCCGGATGCAACATCATAAGTTTACTTGCACCACCCGCATGTTGTTCCATCCTTCCAATGAACAGGAAGCAGCCGGACTGTTGCTCTTTAAAAACGAGACCCATTACTATTTCATGGGAGTCAACCGTCACGACAACGGGCTTTACATATCCTTATGGCAAACCGGAGAAGAAGGCAACAGGCTTTTGGCAGAACAGCCTCTGGTCGACCAGACGCAAGCCATTGACTTAAAAGTAGTTTCCACAGGTATGGTCTATGACTTCTATTATGCGGAAACCGAAGGACAATGGAAATCGTTATGTAAGCAAGTAGATGCCCGCTATCTCTCCACAGCTCAGGCCGGAGGATTCACAGGCAGCACAATTGGCTTATATGCAGTTAAACAGAAATAAAAAATAATTATTATTCATTCTTAAATTTAATCGTGTATGAAAACGAAGCTATTGCTTTTGTTAGCCAGCTTTCTTTGGACCGGCATCGCATGGGGACAAAGTCAGCAAGTCAATGGGAAGGTCCTTTCTTCCATTGACAATGAACCAATTATTGGTGCATCCGTTGTAGTGAAAGGAAGTTCGAAAGGTACGATTACCGATCTTGATGGCACATTCCAAATTATGGTTGATGCCGATGCCACATTGGTGATTTCTTATATAGGGTATGTCAAACAGGAAATTCCGCTTAACGGAAAAACATCGTTGTCTGTTATTTTGAAAGAAGACACAGAGATGCTGGATGACGTAATCGTAATCGGTTACGGTAGCATGAAGAAAAGCGACCTCTCTGGGTCAGTAGCTTCTGTAGACAGAGAAAGCTTCATGAAAAAGAATCCCATTAATGTGGCGCAAGGCTTACAAGGAGCTGCCGCAGGTGTAATCGTGACTGGAACAAGTGGAAAGCCTGGTGCAGTGCCTACGGTTCGTGTACGTGGCGTAGCTACCATTAATGGTACTGCAGATCCGCTTTACGTTGTGGACGGAGTACAGGTTGGTACAGATGTCTCTTATTTGAATCCTTCTGATATCGAATCCATGGAAGTGCTGAAAGATGCGTCAGCCACAGCTATTTATGGTTCTGCCGGCGCAAACGGTGTTATCATGATTACGACCAAACAAGGAAGTAAAGGGCGTACTCAATTAGACATATCCGCGAATTGGGGTATACAACAAGCTGCAAATTCATTGGATGTACTGGATGCAGATGGCTTTTCACAAGCCTTGCGTATTGCCCGTAGTGCGGATGGTGGAACACCGAGTGGAAAGATATTCAATGCAGAATATGACGGGCGACGGAAGTCAATAGATTGGCAGGATGAAATGTCACGTATTGCCCTTACCCAGCAGTATAACATCTCCGCATCCGGAGGAAATGAAAATACCCAGTCTTTGATATCAGTCAGTTATTTGGATCAAGACGGTGTTGTAGTCAATTCCAATTATGAACGTATCACGGCCCGTGCCAATGTTACGCACAAGATAAAAGATTTCATTACAATGGGAGGTGATGTCAATTATGTACATGAACGTTCCTACGGTACCGATGGTATGAGTGTCAGCACATCCGGATTGACCTCTACGAATCTACGTTATGCAGCAGCTTTGGTTCCCACCATGGATTATATTGATGATGCGACAGGAGCATACGTAAGTCCGAATATAGTAAATCCCGATGGTACTTTTGGAACTTATCCGCAAGGTGCAGCAGGTAGCCAGGAACATATAAATAAAGACAATGTTTACGCTTTGCAGCAGCAGATAGGAAGCTATACACGTGTAAATCGCGTACGTGCCAATGCCTATCTTGACATTAAACTGTTTAAAGGACTTTCTTTTAGAACGATAGGCTCTTATAGCCATTATGCCAGAGACTATGGCGAATATGGAATACCACACGTGCGCTACAACCAAGTGAATGGAGAATGGAAAGAACTTCGGGGTGTAGGCAATACAGAAGACCGGGATGTATTCATTCTTAATCCGGCAGAGAGCACGAATATGTCTCTTGAAAGTTATTTCACCTATCATTGGAACAATGACAACCACGACCTTACCCTTATGGCCGGTAATACGGTTTCAAAAGGCTTTGGCTCTCATACCTATGTCAGGGCTTACGATTTCCCGACAGACAACATCCGTGATATTTCTCTGACCAATGATCAGACCAGCCGTTGGGCCGATGGCGGATTGGATTTGGAAACACGTGCCATATCATACTATGGACGTGCTACATATAACCTGAAAGGAAGATATATCTTTACTGCAACGGTACGGTATGATGGTTCTTCCAACTTTGGTACAGGCAAACGATGGGATACATTCCCTTCCGCCGCTGTAGCTTGGCGCATTTCGGAAGAAGCTTTCCTGAAAAATAATCCTGTGATAACCAACCTGAAATTGCGTGCAGGCTGGGGACAGACAGGTAATTCAGGCGGTCCTACCAATTTAGCGATTCTCCAACTTAGTACAACTCCTACCTATCTGTTCAATACTCCAGGCGGCGCATCCGGCACATATACTGTCGGTAATGGTATGGCAGCGACCAATGCCATAGACAGCGATTTGCATTGGGAAACCAATGAACAATTCAACGTAGGTATAGACTTAGGCTTGTTCAAAGGACTGAACATCACCATGGACTACTTTGTACGTACGGCAAAGGATTTGCTCATCGAACGTTCTCTTCGTCCCTCATCTGGTTATACATCAGTGTACACGAACTATGGGAAAATCCGTAACAATGGTTTCGAGTTTACTGTTGACTATAAGAAAAACGTGAACCGCGACTTCTCTTTCGGCGTGACTCTCACAGGTTCCACATTAAAGAACAAAATTGTTAAAATGGGAGCGGACATGACAGGACAAGGAGAGACCGTAGGGACTGATATGGGCTGGGAAAACTCCAGTATATGCCGTGAAGGTTATGCTGTAGGCTCTTACTACGGTTATGTAGTGGACGGTATTTTTACAAACCGCTCAGATATCGACGCATTGAATGCGCAGGCACAGGCCAATGGTTATGACGCTTATCAATATACCGGAACAGACGTAGGTGACTATAAATACAGAGACTTGAACGGTGACGGACATATTGATGCATCGGATATGACTATTCTTGGGAACGGTTTTCCTAAATTAAATTACGGACTGAATCTGTCGGCACAGTATAAGAACTTTGATTTCTCCATTTATTTTTACGGGGTGTTAGGCTCAGATATCCTTTCATACTCAGCCATGACCTTATCCACTATGTATAATTCGGATGGTGCAATTAATAACATTCTAAAAGATCGTTTTGCCAATGCATGGTCAGAAGCCAATCCGCATGGAACGGAAACGCGTCTTACGTATATGGATCCTAACTGGAACCGTCGGGTTTCTTCTGCTTGGGTAAAAAGCGGAGATTTCTTGAAAATCAACAACCTGCAAATCGGTTATAACGTCCCGGAGAAAATATTGAGACATGCCAAAATAGATGCAGCCCGCGTATACTTCTCCATTCAGAATCTTTGCACGATTTCAGGATATAACAAATACGGAGACCCTGAGGTAGGAAGTACAGAAAACTTACTTTACAACGGACTTGACGTTGGCCGTTATCCCTATCCGCGCATATATACATTGGGACTGAATGTTAAATTTTAGATTGATGACATAACTATAATTCATAAAGACCATGAAAAGATTAATGAAATATATGAAAGTTTGCGCCGGCCTTCTTCTTATGGCAGGTACCAGTGCGTGTAATCATGATGATTTTCTCACCGTCGACTATTACGATATCATAGATGGTGATATGATGTTCACGTCTATTGAAAATGCTGAATCCGGATTAATCGGTTGCTACGATATGTTTTATCCGAATAGCGATTATTGCGGGGATTGGGGACTGAAACCACAAATAATGTTAGGAGATCACCCTACATTAGATACCCAGGCAACGGCATGGGACCGCAACTACTGTATCCAAGCGTGGACCGCTGATGATAATGATATAAGTAATGGCTGGAATCATGCATATCATGCCATTTCTCGTTGTAATACTTTTATTAAAGGACTAAAAGAAGCCGATTTCGAGGAAAGTGATAAAGTAATGATGATGGCGGAAGCACGTGCCATACGCGCATGGTTCTATATGTTCCTCACCCAGTCATGGGGACGTGTTCCGATGCTTGACGAGGAGGATACTTATGCAACCGCTCCCAATAAGCCCCGCGCAGAGAACGAAGCAGCCATGTGGGACTTTATTATAGCAGACCTTCAGTATGCTGCCGACAACCTGACTTGGGCACCGCGCAATAACGAGGCGGGACGTGTCACGAAAGGAATGGCTACAGCCTATTTGGCCGAAGCCTATATGTGGAAAGCCTATAAACATAGTGCCGATTATGCCACATACGATACATTTGCAACTCCTGATGAATCAGTAGAAACTTCTTCCTATCTGATAGCAGAAGAATTATTGAAATCAATCATCGACAGTGGGCAGTATGAACTGAATCCCTCATTCACTACATTATGGGATCCGGGAGCAGTCTGGACAAAAGAAGCTCTTTGGGAAGTCGTTTACCAGCGTTATGATAATGGCGGCGCATGGGGCGGACAATTTAATTATGACTGTAAACTATTGAACTTTTATTGTGCCTGTCCTGATTTAGGAGGCTGGGGCACGCTCTATCTATCATGGGAATGGTGGATGAGCTATGAAGACGGAGACCGTCGCAGAGACGCTTCCGGCATTACAGCGCCTGTGACAGACTTGATTCAGGAAAAAGGAGAAGTCGGACATATCCGGCAATTATCCGATGGCACTTATGTGTCTACTCATCCCTACTTGCAGCAAGACATTACACATTCCACCTATAAAAGAGATGCAGAAGGCGAAAAAGCTCCGGCTATTTGGTCTTTGAAATGGTGGCGTACGACCCGTGCGGACTGGGGACAACATTACATTTCTCCGCTACAGATATACTACAAACGTTATGCAAATGTACTGTTGGATTATGCCGAATGCCGTTTCCGTAACCATGGAGCAGATGATGCGACAGGATGGGAATACATCGCACAAATCCGCGACCGTGCTTTTGGAAACAGGGAAGTCGGACGTAAGGCTGAACTTACCGCCATTTACTTGCCCTACTATCAAGAACAGTTTAACAATTATTACACAGACAGACCTGCCCCAACTGAATATCCTATTCCTTTCCAAGAAGAAGCTGTAACAGTACCTGATGCACGTACTTACTACACCCAGGTGAAAAATGAAACAGGAATGAACTCACCTGTATGGTTGGTAGCTTTGACAATGGAACGCCGCAAGGAATTCAATGCAGAATTCTGTCTGAAATTTGATTTGCAACGTTCCGGAGTGTTTGAAGATTATATCAATCACGTATATCCTAAGAATGTAGGTTATCCCGATTCTGATCCAGCAGCATTGAATGACTATCATTATTACCGTTCGTGGGATCACAACAACCGCCGGTTATTGTTCCCTATTCCAAACAACGAAATATTGAAGAATGATGCCATTTCAACTGAGGATCAAAATGCCGGATATTAATGGGGAAACTATTAAATAAAACTTCCGGTTCCCAGCCCTCTTCGAAGAAAAGCGGGAACCGGTTGGCCTTCGTTCTGTCCGCCGCACATTACAGGACTGTACTTCATTATACTCAGATTATTTAAAAGGTCATTGTTATTATCTTCTCGCTTCAACGCGGATAGCTTCGTCTGGTGTAAGATTATTAATCTTCCGCTTGTAAGATTATTAATCTTGCAGCCTGAAGATTATTAATCTTACAGCGGATAAAGCTATATGATTGATTTTACCAAATACTTTCCTGCGATTATTGATGAGTTTGCCATCGTTGGCAGGGAAGTTGAGATTAAAAAGAAAGACAAAAAAAGTTTTGGTAAAGTCGAATCCGCTTTCTTGAAAGATAATACAGAGGTATATGACATCTCCTTTCAGGCGGAAAAATCCATCAAAATAAAAATAGAAGTTGATACTCAACTACCTTTAAAGTTTAGAACGGAGCAGAAACTGCTTTTACAGCCTCATTCTTTTATGACGCGTTGTTTCATTCTTCCGGATTTGTTTGCCGGAAAAATGCACGCATTGGTATACAGGGCATGGAAAAACAGAGTGAAAGGGCGTGATTGGTACGATTTCGAATGGTATGTCCGTCATAACGTACCACTTGATTTTAGCCATCTTGCCGAACGTGCACTCCAATTCAACAATGAAGTAATCACTCGCGATGTATTCATATCCCAATTAAAGGATAGACTGACTTCTGCAAACATCAATCAAGTAAAGGCCGATGTTCTTCCTTTTGTCAGGAATCCCAAAGAACTTGACATCTGGTCGACCGATTACTTTGTACAACTGGCGGATATGATTAAGTTTGAATAGCGGATTTATTGGAGTGGCTATCCTTAGTGTCATGCTCTTTCAACAGTTTTTCCCGATACTCCATCGGAGACATCCCGAATTGTTCCTTGAATGCGGTAGAGAAACCGCTCAGCGAAGTGAAACCGACCAGATCGGCTACTTCGGAAATGGCATACCGCTTTTCACCCAACAAGTCAGCAGCTTGTTGCAACCGGATGTTACGGATAAAGTCGCGCGTGGAAAGTCCGGTCAATTTCTTCAGTTTACGCCCCAGGTGCGAACGGTTATAGCCTACTTCGACCGCAATCTGCTCTACACTGATGTCCGGCTCACTCAAATGAGATTTGATAATCCGAATGGCACGTTCCACTAACCGGTCATCAGGAGCCTGCAGGTTGGGCTTTTCCTCGTCTTCCGCCCCCTGTAAGGCAGCAGGAGTGACATTCCGCAGATATTCACGGCTATGTATCAGATTTTCGACTGTATGGCGCAGAATTTTCATATTGAAAGGTTTGGTCAGGTAAGCGTCGGCTCCAGTTTCCAGCCCCTCAATGTTGTCTTCATCGCGCGTCTTGGCAGTAAGCAGAATAATAGGAATATGCCTCTTGTGGAGATTCTGCTTCACCATACGGCATAGTGTCAGGCCATCCATTTCGGGCATCATGACATCACTGATAATAAGGGCAGGCTCCTGCTTGAAAATCACTTCCAACGCTTCTTTTCCATTGCTGCAAGTACCCACATGGTAGTCGGCGGCAAGTTCGCGGCTAATGTAATTGCGTATCTCTTCATCATCTTCCACGACAAGAATGTAATGCTTGACACGGGCATTTACCCGTCCAGCCGGCTGTTTATCCTCTGCAAGAGCTGTCGCAGGCAACTGAACGTATGAATTACTTACCTCGTGAATGGTCTCGTCCGGAAGTGGCAAAGCCGCCATTTCATCTTTATGCAGATGTTCGTTACCGGCAGGGATGCGTACGATGAAACGGCTTCCTTTTTCCCCATCGGGCTTGTTCTCGGCATGAATATGGCCGTGATGCAACTCGACCAGCGAACGGGTAAGATGCAGTCCGATGCCGGTACCTTTGTACGAGTCTTCCGTACTCGCTTGATAGAAACGTTCGAATATCCGTTCCAAGTCCGAAGGGGTAATGCCCTTACCGGTATCGGCAACCACAATCTCTACATAGCGATGCAGCGGTCCGTTCGTAGCGTTGTCTTCGCCATAGGATGCTGAAATTTCTACATGCCCGCCTTCGGGAGTGAACTTAAACGCATTCGAAAGTAGATTGAGAATGACTTTATCAAAGTTGGCGATATCCAACCAGACTTTCATCTCTGTCAGGTCGTTATGACGAAAATCCAACGTAATGTGTTTTTGTGCAGCCACCTCGGCAAACATGTCACATAAATCTCTGATGAATCCTAACAACTCCACTTCCTGATAGGTGAGTTTCATTTGATTCTTCTCGATTTTACGTATATCCATCAATTGATTGATCAGGCGCAAAATACGTTCGGAGTTTCGGTAAATGACGCGGTATATTTTCTGCCGTCCCTCATCCCTGTCATTGTGCATCAGTTGCTGCAAGGGGCTGATGATGAGTGTCATCGGTGTGCGTATCTCGTGCGAGATGTTAATAAAGAAACGTTGCCTGGTCTCGTTGATTTCTTCGCGATGAATATGTTCCAACATTTTTTGCTGGGTACGGTAGTGGTTGCGTAAGAGCAGATAGGCACAGATAAGCGCTGCGATGGCAATCAGCACATAACCTGTTTTAGCCCAAACGGAAGCCCACCAGGCCGGACTGATGTGAATCGTAATCTCCCGGGAATCAGACTCGGTCAGGTAATCTTTCGCTTTGATGCGAAAATGGTAGGTTCCTGCCGGCAAGTCCACAAATGAAATGCGGTTGGCATCGGCAGGCAATTCGTTCCATACCGTATCGTTCATGGCATAGTAGTAAGTAAGCCTGCGGGCTGTATTCAGTTCGACGGTAGAAAACTCAATGCTGAACGAGTTGTCGCGGTAAGACAGATAAAAATCATCGGCTTTGTGCACAGGGACACTGATGACTTCGTGCCTGCCCGAACGGGTTCCCACCCGCACAGGCTGGTCATGCAGATAGAAATCAGTGATACGAAGCTGCCATTTCTTATCTGGGACAATGATATCTTGCGGATTGAAATAAGTGACACCGTTGATACCCCCGAACCAGAGAGAACCGTCCTTACTGCGGAAAACGGCATTCTTGCAGAATTCATTGCCTTGAAGCCCGTCGTGAACCGTATAATTGACAAAGCGCCGTTGGGGCAGGAAGAAGCGTGACAATCCCCGGTTAGTACTTATCCAAAGGCAATCACGGCCATCGAACAAAATACCATAGACCGAATTATGCGGCAAACCATTGGCTGTGGTATAAGTGGTCTGTTCCTGCTTCTTCCGGTTCCAACAAATAAGTCCGTCCGAAGTGCCCACCCAAAGATTGCCTTCCCGATCTTCGCAAAGCGTGTAGATAATATGCGTCCCAAGCGTAAAAGAGACATTCAGGTCCTCTGTTTTTAAATCCACGCAGTAAAGCCCGTTATAGGTTCCTACATAGAGGCAGTTGTCCGTAGCCGAGTAAAGCAGACTACACGCCCAGTCATTGGTGATTTTCCCCTCCAGTTGAGGATAATTACGCAGTTTCCGGTTGCGCAGGTCATAACAAAACAGACTTCCGCCCATGGTGGCTATCCATACCCGCTTGTCGCCATCCTCGGCAAAAGCATAAACATTGCGTACTGCCTCCCACTTCTTATTTCCCGGTTCCCGCAAATAGGTGCAACGTCCGCTTTGGGTATCCAGAAAGGCTGCGCCATTCACAAATGAACCTAACCAAAGATTGTGTTCGGAATCTTCATAGATGCTCATGAGAATAGGGGGGACAGAATGGGGCGTATTATTCGGAACATAATGCCGTCCCTGCTTGCCAGACTGTGTAAGTGCATAGAGGCCATCGTTATCCGTTCCTACGTACATTGTCCCATCACTGCTCTGATAAAGTGAAGTCACACAATGGGATCCGATCAGATTCCGGCTGACAGACTTGTAACCCAAGTATTTGAATCCGTTAGGGTGGGTAGGAATCATCATCACCCCTTTCTGATAAATGGCCAGCCAGTAATTTCCGGTACGGTCTTGAAACATGAAATGCACTTTTGCCCGATGGGAGTCAATCCGGTCATCTTCTATCAGAAAGTCGGACAGCTGGTTGCCTTGAATGTCGAGTTGCTTTAATCCTTCCCCGTCCGTGCATATGTATAAGGTGTTCTGATCTGTACAGTAGATAGAACGTACCGATAACTTTTCGTCTGACAAATAAGAGAGGGAAACAAAGGTGTCCTGTTTTTTGTCATAACGGAACAAACCGTTACGCGGGCTTCCTCCATAGATGTTGCCCCATTTGTCTTCACATAGGGTCAAAATGGCGAAAGCGTGCTGGCCTTCATCGTAATGCCTTACCTGATTATCCGGTGACACCCGGTATATGCCGTCGCCTTCCTTGACCAGCCACAGATTGCCTGATTTATCTTCAAGGGCATATTCTAACATCTCGGTAGGTACGCCTGCGGGCAATTTAGCCCATTGTATATGGAGTTCACCATCGGGTGTGATGTCCAGTTTGACCAAACGATTACCGGTCGCCCATATTTCCCCGTTCTTCCGCTGTAAGATATGAGTAATGAAGCTTGTGAATGGGGCTCCGCTTTCATCAGTAGCCAATCGGGAGAACGTATCTGTCGCTTCATCATACAATTGCAAGCCGGCATAGGTTCCTACAATCAGCCTTCCTTTGTCATCTTCGAATATAACTTTCACATAGTTGTGTGCCAACGAATGCTCATTGCCCGGTTCATGGCGGTAGACCGTGAATTTGACACCATCATAACGGTTGAGCCCGTCTTCCGTGGCAATCCATATCATGTTGTTGTGATCCTGATAGATAAAATTAATCAGGCTGCTTGACAATTCCTCATCGGTCGTAAACAGACGGTGCGACTGAGCAAAGGAAGCGACCAGACTACTTAAAAGAAAAAGTAGGGTTAACACGATGTTTTTCATTCTGTTATCATTTAAGGTGCTTACTTAATAAAAATTATCCAAGCACAAAAATAATGAAAATACAGGAATCAGTCTCTATAATTTCTCTCTAATTTCAAGTTTCCGAGAACAGCTAAAGCATTTGCTGTCTCCATATCCCGACAAAAGGCAATGCACGTGCAACTTCTTCCTGTGGCAACCGGCAGGAGACATCAGTTTCCGGCAAGCAAAGCTGCAAAAAAACGCTTCGGGAATGAGGATAAAAAAGACAGCATATATACTGCATCAATGGTACGATTAGTAATCGTAATGCTGCACGATTAGTAATCGTCATGCTGTACGATTAGTAATCGTACCACCAACGCAGCTATATCTATCGTGTGAGTCTGTCTAAAAGATATAGGTTCTGACTTCTTTTAACTCCCGACTCACCTCCATAGTCAACGGTTAATCGGCTATTATTGGATTCCGTTCTCACGCAATTTCAATTGCCAATCCCATGCCGAACGCAGGGTAGCCTCCAACGAAGTTTCGGCTTTCCAGCCTAATTCCTGGTTTGCGTAAGTCGGGTCTGCCCATACCTGTTCGATGTCTCCGGCACGGCGCTTGCCTATCTGATAATTCAGCTTCACTCCTGTAGAAGCCTCGAAGGCATGAATCAGTTCCAAAACCGAAACACCTTTTCCGGTACCGATGTTAAATACTTCTACCTTGTCTTTTTGCTTGTTGTCCAGAATACGGTGCATAGCTGTTACGTGAGCCTTCGCCAAGTCTACTACATAAATGTAATCACGGATACAAGAGCCGTCGGGCGTATTGTAGTCATCACCGAAGACGGTCAGCTTCTCGCG
The DNA here is from genome assembly GCF_000190575.1 of Phocaeicola salanitronis DSM 18170. Taxonomy (NCBI): domain Bacteria; kingdom Pseudomonadati; phylum Bacteroidota; class Bacteroidia; order Bacteroidales; family Bacteroidaceae; genus Phocaeicola; species Phocaeicola salanitronis. The sequence goes on from NC_015164.1 coordinate 3,302,350, forward strand.
GATACCGATAGCGGTCTGGGTCAGGTAAGGAATCAGGTTCTGCGGAACACCATTGGGCAATTCACCGATAAGGGCTGTCGGGTGTGCACCAATCGGGTTGAAGTAGCGCAACAGGATGGCATGGATGGGAGAACCGGAAGCAATCGTGTCACGAATGATTTCCTCGTTGATTTGTTTGGTGTTGCCATAAGGAGATTCAGCTTTCTTGATAGGAGCTTCTTCTGTAACAGGAAGTTTGTCCGGCTGTCCGTATACCGTGCAAGAAGAAGAGAAAATAATACCTTCTACATTATATTTCGGCATCAGTTCCAACAGATTGATGAGCGATACGATGTTGTTGCGATAATACAATAAAGGCTTCTGAACCGATTCGCCTACCGCTTTGCTTGCTGCAAAATGGATAATACCTTTGATACCCGGATATTTGGCAAATACAGCTTCCAATTTTGCATAATCCAAACAATCCACTTCCTCAAATGCCGGGCGGATTCCTGTAATTTTTTCGATATTATCCACCACATCAGCACGTGAATTTGATAGATTGTCTACGATTACTACATCATACCCATTGTTTTGGAGTTCGACTACGGTGTGCGAGCCTATGTATCCCGTACCACCTGTAACTAAAATTCTTTCTTTCATTTTTATAAGGTATTAATATTAGGTTATTGTTCTCTATTGGCAAAAATAACAAGAAATCTTGAAAAAGAGATGCATTAAAAACAAAAAAAGACGCAGATGAACGATCTGCGTCTCCTTTATTCTCTATGTGTTATCTTTATTCCACTCCAAAAAGAACAGCGAGGCCTTTATCTACTCCGGAAAAGCCCATGAACGCCATGGCAAGAAGCCCGGCAGTTACAAGCGCAATGGACATGCCTTGCATGCCTTTCGGAATATTGACCAAACTAAGCTGTTCGCGAATGCCTGCAAAGACAATCAATGCAAGCGCAAAGCCCAATGCCGTGGCAAAAGCGTATACAACGCCTGTCAGCAAATCAAAGTTCTTTTGGATAACCAGAATAGCAACGCCAAGGATACAGCAGTTCGTGGTAATTAACGGCAAAAACACGCCCAAAGCCTGATACAAAGCAGGAGAAACCTTCTTCAGGATAATTTCCACCATCTGCACCAATGCGGCAATCACCAGAATGAAAGCGATTGTCTGCAGGTAAGCCAACCCGAAAGGGTCAAGCACGAATTTCTGAATGACGTAAGTCACAATCGTAGCCAAAGTCAAGACAAAAGCAACTGCCGCTCCCATACCCATAGCGGTATCTACCTTTTTGGATACGCCTAAAAAAGGGCAAATACCTAAGAATTGTGACAACACAATGTTGTTCACAAAGATGGCAGTGATAAATATCAATATATATTCCATATTCCTGTCTATTTAAAAGTTATGCTTTTTTAAAGCGGTTTACAATAGCAATCAGATACCCCAATGCGATAAAAGCACCCGGTGCCAGCACGAAGACCAACATACCGTATTGCTCAGGCATAATGGTGATATTAAACAACTTGCCTGTTCCCAAGAATTCACGGACTCCACCCAACAGAGTCAGTGCAATCGTAAATCCAAGTCCGATGCCTAATCCGTCGAAGAAAGAGGCTATCGGCGTATTTTTACAGGCAAAAGCCTCCGCGCGTCCCAACAGGATACAGTTCACTACAATCAAAGGGATAAACAACCCCAATGTCGCATAAAGAGCAGGCACATAGGCTTGCATAACCATTTGCAAAATCGTAACGAACGAAGCGATAACCACCACAAAGATAGGAATACGTACCATGTCAGGCACTAAATTCTTAATGGCAGATATCACAAAATTCGAACAAATCAACACAAACATTGTGGCAAGCCCCATTCCCATACCGTTAATGGCAGAAGAGGTGGTTCCCAATGTCGGACACATACCCAAAAGGAGTACAAACGTAGGATTCTCTTTTACAATCCCGTTTATCAAAATCTTCAAATTACTCATAGTCTGCTCCTTTCCTCACTATTTTTCATTACTTGTTTGATTATCGCCTGCCTGCTGTGTCGCACCGCTTGTGGCATCTACTTGCTGGTTCTTATAAACAGCATAAGCATTGTTTACAGCCAGAAGGAATGCGCGCGAAGTGATGGTAGAAGCGGTAATGGCATCTATTTCGCCTCCGTCTTTACTTACGCTCAGCGGAGCGGCTCCCGGGTTCTTTCCGGTTATATCTCCTTTTCCTCCTTTTTTAAACCAATCAGCCGCTTTCGAGCCCAATCCCGGAGTTTCGGCATGGCTTAACAAAGAATAGTCAATGATATTCCCTTCCTTATCGAAACCGACAAGAACCGTTAATGCTCCTCCAAATCCGTTGGCAGAAGCCTCTACAGCCGCTCCGATAGGTTCTCCTCCCTTGGTCGCTTTATAAATTTTATAAGAAGCCCCGTTCAGTTCCACGGTCTCGGGCGCCTCGGCTGGATTATTGTCAAATCCGGGCACAACTACCGCAATAGCGTCACTCAAGGCTTTCGCATTGGCCTGTGCTATCGGCTCTGCCGTAGCATCGTTGACCCATCCTAACAAACCTCCTGCAACGACAGAGAAGCCTGTAAGCGCCAACGCCATATTCTTTAAAGATGATTCAAGCTTTTTCATTTCTTTACTACCTCCCCATAACGTTTAGGTTTACAATAAGTATTAATCAACGGCGTGAACGCATTCATAATCAGAATAGCGAACGACATGCCTTCGGGATAAGCGCCGAACGTACGGATCAATACGGTAAGGAAACCTATCGCAATGCCGTAAATAATCATACCCTTATGGGTCATAGGTGATGTGACATAATCGGTAGCCATAAAGATTGCGCCTAACATCAAACCGCCGGTAAAGAGATGATGTACCGGAGAAGCATAAATAGGATTAGCCAAATGCATCAATCCGGAGAATACAAATACCGTAGCAAGAATCGAAATGGGGATATGCCATGTGATAATCTTTTTCCATAACATATAGATAAGCCCCAAAAGCAAGGCTCCGGCACTGATTTCGCCTAAACATCCCACGCCCATCTGACAACTGTCCGGAATGCCGATTAAGAGGTTAAAGCTACTTGGCAAGTCACTCAGCACAGACGGGTCGCCCGACTTAATGGCTTGCTTCATCAGCGCCAATGGAGTAGCTCCGGTCTCGGCGTCCAAATAAGAAGCCAATTGACCTGTCTGAGGCCAAGAGGTCATCTGTACCGGGAACGAAATAAGCAGGAATACACGTCCCACCAAAGCCGGATTAAACGGATTGCAGCCCAATCCGCCAAAGGTCATCTTACCAATACCGATAGCCACCAACGCACCGATAATGATAATCCATACAGGCAGGTTCGAAGGCAAGTTGAATGCCAGCAATACACCCGTCAGAGCGGCAGAGCCATCCATAATGGTGGTCTGCTCACGTTTCAGAATGTATTTCGTAATAGCCCATTCAAAGAAGACACACGCCGCAACCGAGGTCAGCGTGACGATAAGAGCCCCTAAACCAAAAACGATTAATGATACAAGCAAGGCAGGTATCAATGCAATCAAGACACCGTACATGTTTTTCTGCACGCTGTCGTTGTTATGCACGTGGGGCGATAATGATACGATTAATTTATTAGCCATAATAGTCTACAATTATTTTTTAGCATTGCGTGCACGGATGATTCCGCCCACCTTACCTTTTCCTAAACGAATATAATCCAACATCGGGCGATGTGAAGGACATGTAAACTGGCATGAACCGCATTCGATGCATGACATAATCATTTCATGTTCCACACGTTCCCAGTCGCCATGAGCCGAGCACGTGGCAAGCAAATAAGGCTCCAGTCCCATCGGACAAACGCTCACACACTTGGCACAACGGATACACGGTTGGGGTGCGCCCCGACGTGCTTCCTTATCGTTCATAATCAAGACGCCCGAGCTTCCTTTGCAGATAGGGACTTCGATGTTCATCAGAGCCTTGCCCATCATCGGTCCGCCGCCGATTACCTTGCCGGTATCTTCCGGAAGCCCTCCGGCTGCTTCTATCAGCTGGCTCATCGGAGTTCCCATGCGGGTAAGGAAGTTAGACGGATTCTTCAAGGATTTTCCGGTTACGGTCACGATACGCTCGAAAAGCGGCTTGTTCTTTTGTACGGCTTCATATACGGCATATACCGTACCTACGTTCTGTACGATAGCTCCTACATTGATAGGTATTGCAGGAGGAGCAGGCACCTGCCGCCCGATAATCGCATCAATCAATTGCTTCTCGCCGCCTTGCGGATATTTCACTTTCAAGGGTACCACTTCGATGCCCGGATATCCGGCAGCTTTTTCAGTCAACAACCGAATTGCATCCGGCTTGTTGTTCTCTATGCCGATATAAGCCTGATTTACCTTAGCCGCTTTCATCAAGATGCTCACTCCCACCAAGATCTCATCCGGTTTCTCAAGCATCAGCCGATGGTCGGCGGTCAGATAAGGTTCACATTCTACGGCATTAATAATCACACACTCGGCTTTGCATCCCGGGGGAGGAGTAAGTTTTACATGTGTGGGGAAACAGGCTCCACCCATGCCGACGACTCCCGCGTTCTTGATCTTCGTTACAATTTCTTCGGGAGTCAGGTTGCATTCTTTCACTAACGTCGTGCTGCGGTCGATGGATGCTTCCCATTCGTCACCTTCCACATCAATGAAAATGGCAGGTTTGCGGTATCCGCTCGCATCAACAACATTGTCTATCTTATTCACTTTCCCAGATACAGAAGAGAAGATTGCAGCCGAAACAAAGCCTCCCGCCTCTGCAATCTTGGTTCCGACCTTTACGCTATCACCTTTCTTTACGACAGGGGTAGCTGGGGCACCGATATGTTGGGACAAAGGGAACACTGCCTGCTTCGGAAGTGCAAGCGTTTCTATGGCTTTACCGGCCGACAATTTATTTTCTGCTGGATGAACTCCACCAATTCTAAACGTCTTCACTTTATCTATTGTTTTATGGGTTCTACTTCGTTTGGATTAAGCTCGGCTTTCGGTGCCTCAGGCTCTGCCGGTTTCGCCTTGCGTGGAGGGAAGTTTACGGCAATGATGGCACCCTGCGGGCATTCCGTTTCACATTTGCGGCACGACTTACACTTAGCCGGATCGATGTATGCCAAATTGTTTTCCAACGTAATCGCTTCAAACGGACACACTTTCACACACTTGCCGCACCCGATACATGCAGCGGTACAAGCCTTACGGGCAACCGCACCTTTGTCCTTGTTTACACATTGTACATACACACGGCGGCTGTTCTTGCCTTTCGGACGAATCTCGATAATGTTTCGCGGACAAGCCTTGGCGCAAGCACCGCATGCCGTACATTTTTCTTCATCCACTTCTGGCAAACCTGTTTCCGGATTCATGCGGATGGCTCCGAACTGGCATGCCGATACACAATCGCCGCATCCCAAGCATCCGAAGAAACATCCCGTTTCGCCTCCGCTGGTAGAGTTGGCCACCACACATGAGCGCACGCCGTCGTATTGCGTAAGCCTCGGACGGTTGGCACATGTACCGTTACATCTCACTACAGCTACCTTAGGTTCAGAAGCGGAAACTTCCAACCCTAAAATGCCAGCTACTTTCTCCATAGTAGGCTGCCCGCCTACCGGACATAGTTTCCCTTCCAATGAACCGGCTTTCACACATGCTGCCGCAAAGCCTGAACATCCAGGATACCCACATCCACCGCAATTGGCTTGAGGAAGCACAGCCGCCACTTGCGCAATTCGCGGATCTTCATACACAGCAAACTTCTTTGAAGCGGCATACAGGATTACGGCAGATACCAACCCGATGGCTCCCAATGAAATTACTGCAACCAAAATTAGATTCATAGATATAAAGTTAGTTTATTAATATTATGCAACCGTTTCCAACGTAAAAACAAATGTACGGTCCAGCTTATGCCGGCACATATATATAATAAGGTAATAAGGAATCAAGGCACAAAGGCAAATCAATGCTGACCCGGCTTCATTCCCAGTCAGACGCAAAGCAATGACAAGGGATAAAACCACCACCAGGAACGGAATTACAAAAGCCAGCAATACGGCCTTCATGCTCATAGAAGATGTGCCTACTACCCACACCTTTTCCCCGATTGTGCATGAGAGTCCTTGCTTATTATACACGTCAATCATCTTTTCTTTTGACTCTGACACATGGCAATGGCTTTTCGCACTACATGCCGCGCAAGCTGACGCCTGAACGATTCTCACCTTCAGACGAGAACCGTTAATGCTTTCCACAATACCTAGATGTTTTATGTTATTTGTCATGTTTTGCAAACTGAACTTTACAATACGGGGCAAAAATACTATAAAATTTTGTTTATTGGTAACGCAAACGGTAAAATTTCATGCTAAAAAAAGTAAAAAAGTCAGATTAATGCATCATCATATCCTTTATGCTGCATGCTTTTCTCCAATTTCCGATAAGCTGAGTTCAGCTTTGCTGCTACGGTCGTCTTTTTCATGCCTAGCTTATCCGCAATCGCCTGAAGAGTCATTTTCTCTTTGAACTTCATTTCCACCAATTTTTTCAACTCATCCGGAAGTTCCTCGACCGACCTTTGCAAGTCGAAAAGTTTCTGTTCCCTTGCAAAGGTAGGAAGCATATATTCCGACTCGATGACTTTTACTGCCTCCAAGTCTACAAAAGAAAAAGTGATTTTCTTTTTCCGGCAATAGCTGCACATGTAATTTGCCACTACGCAAGTAAGCCACCCCGAGAATTTCCCGTTTTCATTGTATGTGTTTTTCAATTTCGTACCTACATGGATACAGATATCTTGGAGAACATCGTTTATGTCTTCAGAGTTAGAGAGAAAGCGCCGGACGGCTTGTCGGATTTTAGGAATGTATCGGATTAAAAGTGTGTTAAATGCGGAAACATTTCCGTCGCGATAAAGCGAGACCAGCTGCTCGTCTTCATCAGGTGTTTTCTGTTTCATCGGTGTTAATTGTTTAGTTATTAGATTCAAAAACCCTTTTAAGAAGAAAGCGCCTTTGAAAAGCATAGTCACGCTTCAATCAGTGACATGTCACCCCAAAGAAAACATTTTCTTTATAAATTTACAAAAAAACAAGCTCTTTTTTTACTATTTTACACAATTTCCTCCTTAAAAAGAGAAAAATCGACAAGTTTTATCCCCAAACGGAGCTGTTGTATGTGGATGTGTCAAAATAAAAATCAACATTCATTTTTGCTTAACTATCGTTTTGTCCGGTCGGAAGAAATCCCTATCTTTGGCGGGAAATAAAAAACGACAGTTAAAATGAAGTGGATTATAGGACTTGTGTGCATGCTTTGCAGCGTGAGCATGCAAGCGCAGGATTTAAAATCATTATACATCGCTTTGCCCGATTCGCTTTCCCCTTTGTTGACTAAAGTGAACCGGGAAGATTTCGGCGATTTTCTTGCCAGCAACATGAAAGCGGAAGTGAAAAACCGCTTCGGGCAGACTTCGGAGATGTTGAAGCTGACCGATGATTACCTGTTGGTGCGCATCAGTAAGTCGAGCAAGGAGGAAATGAAATTCTTGCCACTGAACGATTCGGTGAAAGTGGTATGTGTGGTTCGTACGTATGAAGGACCGGTGGCAGACAGCGACATCCGTTTTTATGACACTGCTTGGAAAGAACTTCCGGCAAGCCGATTTTTCACTTTACCTCCTGAAGAGCAATTTTACCGGCAGCCTTTGACGGAAACGGCGGCGGATTCGTTGCGCAATTTACGCTTGTATGCCGATATGTACCTGAAAGAATTGCGTTTGTCCGAGAAAGACCAAAGCCTGACGGTTACTTACACGACTCCTGATTACGTGGATAAAGAGACGGCGGAGAAGCTCAAGGCTTACGTGCTTGAGAAGCCAGTTGTTTATCAATGGTGTAATGGAAAATTCCGGCAGACAGCGCAATAGTGGGAGTAAAATACATGTTTTAAAGCAGAAAACCGCCTATTCTCTTTCTTTTTGGTATAAAAATACCTGAAAAATAGTTAATCGCCTGTGCCCGATTCAGCCAAAAAAGCTATATTTGAAACGCTTTTTTGAAAAATCGCAAGCATTCGTTTGAACAGGTGAATAAATAAGGTATGTAATGATTTTAAAATGTATTAGAACAGTTGCGGTAGCGGCATTGGCATTAGTAAGCGTAAATGTAGCAGGGCAGGACTTGCTGGCACGCCAGGCACCTATCGACAGAAAGCTGAAAGCTGTAGACTCATTGGCGCTGATCCGCCAAATCAAGGCTGAGCAAGCCGTTTATCCTGCTTATAGTTTGTATCCTAATTGGCGGAACGACCGTGTACACGCATACGGCAATACGGTTCAGATTCCCGATACCTTCCGAATTGATTTAACCGGTTTCTGCATGCCCACTACGCATACGAAGATTACCTCAAAGTGCGGTCCGCGCTGGCGCCGTATGCATAATGGGTTGGATATTAAGGTATATATCGGTGATACCATTCGGGCGGCTTTCGACGGGAAAGTACGTATGGTGAAGTATGAGCGCCGCGGTTATGGCAAATATGTGGTTATTCGTCACGACAACGGGTTGGAGACCATTTATGGTCATCTTTCCAAGCAACTGGTGAAAGAAGACGAATACGTAAAGGCTGGCGATGTGATAGGCTTGGGTGGCAATACGGGACGTTCTACCGGTTCGCACCTGCATTTCGAAACCCGTTTCTTGGGTGAGGTAATCAATCCTGAATTCATGTTCGATTTCCCGAAACAGGATATTGTTGCAGACAGTTACCTGTTTATCCGTAATGCAAACCGTTATCCGTACCAGCGTACGCGTGCATTGGCAAATTTGAAGAGCGGAAAGAAAATCGAGAACACAGAATCTTCGCCCTCAGAAAGCGGTGCTATACGCTATCACAAGATACGCAAAGGCGATACATTGGGACGTATATCTCGGATTTACCACGTATCTATCGATCGCCTGTGCAAGATGAACGGCATTAAGCGTACTACAACCTTGCGCATCGGTCAGGTATTGCGTTGTTCATAAATCATTTCGGTGAGAAAAAATATAAAAAGGGGGATTATCCTTGTCTGACAGAGAGGGTAATCCTCTTTTTAAGTGTCCATCTGTGTCTGTCCTGTGTTTTATTAACATGCAAAGTTAATGCCGCGAAAGGTATAATCTGTTTTACCGGACAAGTTCTTTTACAATTTCAGCACCACCCGGTCGCCGGCGTGTTGTGCCATGACGCTTTGGGTTTCTTGCAACTCTTTGTAACGCTTCATGATTTCCAGACACCGTTGCGGGTCGTTGGCTATTTCCGGATTAGCCAGTGCCTGAATGGTATGTTTCATTTCTTCCTCTACGATTGAGAGTTTGAAGTCGAGCAGCAGACGGGGAACCAGTTCGTAGAGCCTTTCTTCATCGCTTACGATTTTTTGTCCTTTCGAATGATATTTGCTCAGTTGATAGCGGTCGCTTACGAGGTCTACAGCCAACTTGCTTACCGCAGGGTCAGGGTGAGCAATGAAATATCGCTCGGGATTGAAATTCGGGTCATTCAGATGTGCTTCACACTCTTGTAAAACCAGACGGTGCAGCGGGTCATAGAATTGTAATTCGTCTTCTTTCAGCCCAGATGCGATGCATTCTGTCACGGTAAACGGTATTTGCTCGCCCGTTTCATTCTCTACGTAACACATCACTTTTTCGCCGTAGCGGATAAGCATCCGTACCAAGTCTTCTTCTTTGGCATAGAATACCTTTTGTTCGTTTCCTTCAGACGGGATGTACGAGGTATAGGGTTCTGTCGGAAAGGGAGCCGGTTCGGAAGGAAAAGGAGCATTTCCGGTTTCGGATGTGGAATCGGCTGCAGGTGTTTCATTTGTCTGGGCTTCGGGAGAAGATTCCGGTACAGAAGCCTGAGGTGTTGCCGTTAACCGCTGTTCGCGTTCTTTTTTGCGCTGTTGTTCTTTAAATTTGGCTTCGCGTGCTTGTTCGATAAGTTTGGCGGTGGCTTCAATCAGCACTTTTTCTTCCATTTGAAGCAGTTGGCTGCATTCGCGGATATAAACCGAGCGGACAATGGCATCAGGGATGACTGAAATGCTTTTTACAATACTTGATATGAGCGAAGCCCGTTTGATTGGGTCTTTTCCCGCTTCTTCCATCAACAGATCGGTTTTGAAGCGGATGAAGTCCACTTCATGGTCGTTGATATATGCCTGATAATCGGTGGCGTTGTGTTTGCGTGCAAAGCTGTCAGGGTCATCCCCGTCAGGAAGCAGGCATACTTTTACGTTCATGCCTTCTTCCAGCAGCATGTCAATTCCTCGGATGCTGGCTTTGATGCCGGCTCCGTCACCGTCATAGAGTACCGTGATGTTATTGGTGAACCGGTGAATCAGGCGGATTTGCTCGGAAGTCAGTGCGGTTCCCGATGAAGCTACTACGTTTTCAATGCCGCTTTGATGCATGGAGATGACATCGGTATAGCCTTCTACCAAAAAACAACGGTCTTGCCGTACAATGGCTTGCTTGGCAAAGTAAATGCCATACAACTCCCGGCTTTTGTGATAGATTTCCGATTCGGGCGAATTGACATACTTCATCTGTACATTCTTGGTGGCTGCGCTTAATACACGTCCGCCAAAAGCAACGACTTTTCCCGAAATGGTATGCACCGGAAAGATGACACGTCCCCAAAAGCGGTCGCGCAACGTTCCGTCTTCTTTCCGGTAACATAATCCGGTTTTTACAAGAAATTCTTCTTTGTACCCTTTCTGAAGGGCGGCACGTGCCAATGCGTCATGATTGTCTGTGCTGTATCCTAACTGGAATTTCTTGATGATATCGTCACGGAAACCACGTCCGCGCAGATAAGTCATGCCGATGCGTTGTCCGTCTATGTTATTATATAAGATATTTTGGAAGTATTCGGAAGCGAACTGGTTTACCACAAACAGGCTTTCCCGTAAACTATGTGCCTGCTTTTCTTCATCGGTCAGTTCGCGCTCCTTTATTTCGATGTTGTATTTCTTGGCAAGCCATTTCAGGGCTTCGTAGTAGGAAAGCTGTTCGTGCTCCATGATGAAATGCACCACGTTTCCTCCCTTGCCGCAACTGAAACATTTGCATACCCCTTTGCTGGGCGATACACTGAATGAAGGGGTCTTTTCGTTGTGGAAAGGGCATAACCCGATATAGTTCACTCCTCTTTTCCGGAGAGTGACAAATTCGGATACCACATCTACAATCTGTGCGGCATCCATGATTCTGTCTATGGTGGCTTGGTCTATCATGATGCGGCAAATTTACAAATAAATTCATTACCTTTGCACCGCAAGTAAATACAAAGATTAAATGATGCGTCGAATTTTAATGGGGCTTGCCGCTTGCTTATGTGGAGCGGTGGCATGGTCGCAAGAAGCTTCTTCCCGTGTGGGATGGAGTTTGACGGCAATGACCGAAGGCGAGTGGAATATGACGAACGGGAATACGTCGTGGGTTAATTATTTGGAAGCCGATGTAAATGTCGGTTTATGGAAGGGAGCCACTTTCGAAGGGATGGCGATTGCTACGTATCAGGCTGGAGGGGCAGTAGATAATGATAATTTAGGATTGTCGAACATCTATGCCGATGAGAACAAACCGTTCCGGCTGATACAGGCTTCGCTGCGTCAGTCATTCGGCGACCGCTTTTTTGTGTCATTGGGGTTGCGCAACGTGGATGTAGATTATTTTACGACTCCGGCAACGGGGCTTTTTACAGGAGCTTCGGATGCCGATTACCCCATTCTTTCTTTGAATTATCCGTTAGCTACCTTTCCGCTTTCGGCAATGGGCATCCATTTGGAATACCTTCCGGCAGAGGGGCTTACATTGAAGGCGAGTGTGTATAACGGGGTGGCAAATGATGATTTCAACCGCCAGTTCCGTTTTTGCCCTGCGAGCGATGGGGTGTTTACGTTGGGGTGCATTTCCTATGAAATTCCTACGAAAGGCGAACAGGCGGCAAGTTATACGTTAGGGTATGTTTATGGGAAAACACCTTCTGATGATGGGAGTGTCCATGAAAAAGAAACCGGTTTTTGGGGTTTGGTAGAGCAGCCGTTAGTTATGTTCGGTAAATCTCAGCTGGTCTTGTTGGGGCAGGGTGCCGCTATGACCAGCCGTGATACGCCATGTAACGGATATTGGGGAGCTGGTCTGGTGATGAACCGCATCGCTCGAAATAATATGACGGCTGGTATTGTGTGTAACCGTTTGCTATTTGCAGACGGAGATGAAACCGACATCGAGTGTACGATTCATTGTCATCTGACTTCGTGGCTTTCCCTGCAGCCGGCCTTACATATTATTCATCACAACAAGCATAATTTTGTAGCCGGGCTGTTACGTTTGTCTTTGGAGTTGGGGAATTAAAAAAATTGAATATCCGCAAACATCCCATGTAGGGGCGTATCGCATGCGCCCGAATGCGTCCCACTTATCCACGCGGATGTCTTCAGGGCGTATGTGATACGCCCCTACAGTCAATTAGGTAAAATGCGGACATTCAGAGCCTGTTTAAATTTTGCTCAGGTTAATTTTGCGAATTGTTTTCGAGGATGTTTTTCTGATTTTATGAGGAGGATAGCGGGCTATCTGACGAATAAAATCGGGAAAACAGACCGGAAACAAACGCAAAAGAACCTGATAGAATATTACTTTATTGGAAAATTTAAACAGGCTCTCATATTAAAAAAATATCCCGCCAGCTTCCGCCGGCGGGATATACTTCTCTTTTCAGAGACTCATCGACTTATTATTTGATGTTCGGGTTCAGCTTGTTCCATTCAGAGATAGCAGGAAGAACGCCCATAGCGATTACTTCGTCACGCAATTCGCAGAGGTGAGCGTAGCTCTTGTCCAAAGCAGCTTGTTCTTCTGCAGTTCCGTTCAGAGCAGCGCAGTGGCAACCGTCAGCAGTGATTGAAGTTTCCCATGCCATCATGATGTGGTCGTACTTATCGTTTGAGATATATGTACCAGCCGGCCAGCGGAATGCCTTGCCACCCATAGCAGCACCAATCATTTCGATAGAAACGTATGCCGGGCTTTGGAATGAAGAACGTCCGCGCAATGCAATGATGTTAGCACCGCCTTTGGTTACTTTCTGTTGGATTTCTGCCCATTGTTCTTTGCTCAGAGCCTCAGTGCCGATGATGTCGGTCAACGGTTTGCCGTTAACTTTAGCAGTAGAAGCGAATACGGCCATTTGTTCGCCGTGGCCACCGTATGTGCGGCAGTTTTCAACAGCGTCCATAGGTACGTTGAAGTATTTAGCCAGTTCACTGCGCAGACGGGTAGAGTCGAGAGCAGCCAAGGTAGTAACCTGTGAAGGTTTCAAGCCTGAGTACAACAACGTAATCAGACCGGTGATATCAGCCGGGTTAAAGATGATAACGATGTGTTTTACATCCGGGCAATATTCTTTTACGTTCTTACCGAATTCTTCAGCGATAGCAGCGTTGCCTTTCAGCAAGTCTTCACGAGTCATGCCTGCCTTACGTGCTGCACCTCCTGAGTTCACGATATATTTGGCACCTGTCAGCGCTTCTTTGATGTCTGAAGTGAAGGTTACGTTTACGCCTTCGAAACCGCAGTGGTACAATTCTTCAGCTACGCCTTCCAAGCCCGGAGCATACGGGTCGTACAAGCAGATGTTAGGAGTCAAACCCATCATAATGGCAGTCTGAGCCATGTTAGAACCGATCATGCCGGCAGCACCAACAATGGTAAGCTTTTCGTTTGTTACAAATTCCATAATTCTATTATTTTAGTTAAGTGATGAATATTCTTTTTTTCTTTCGATGCAAAGATAAAAAAGTTCTTCGGAACTGTGCGCCTTTGTGTCAGGAAATATGGGAAAGAATAGGATGTTTTCAACTTAATTACGGAAATATTTCACTATTTTTAAAAGACCGTCTCTCGTTTTGCTATGAGCACTTGGCAAATGGGAGAGGCAGTTCACAACTGCTCCCGAAAACGAAGATATACTGCATCGGCAAAGTAAGATATCTTCTAAGACGGTTTCAGTTATCTGAAACTGCGGATGCAGTATATCTTCGTTTTCGGAGGCAAATAACAGGGTATGTATTTGCATGTTTCGAATATTCTTGATAACTTTCGCCGTCTTTTTTCAAAGAACTGATAAAACTTACGAACTTAAAAACTCAAGAACTCGTATATATGATGGAAAAAACTTGGAGATGGTTTGGGAAGAAAGATAAGATTACACTTCCCATGTTGCGCCAAATCGGCGTAGAAGGTATTGTGACAGCACTTCATGAAGTGCCCAACGGTGATATATGGACCGAGGAGGCTATTAATGACTTGAAGTCGTACATCGAATCGTACGGGTTGAGATGGTCGGTAGTGGAAAGCTTGCCGGTGTGCGAGGCTATCAAATATGCCGGTCCGGAACGCGACCAACTGATTGAGAACTATAAGGTGAGCCTTGCCAATCTGGGCAAATGCGGCGTGAAGACGGTATGTTATAATTTTATGCCGGTCATCGACTGGGTGCGTACCGACTTGCAGCATCCGTGGGCAGACGGTTCCAGTTCGTTGTATTTCGACCGCGTACGTTTCGCTTATTTCGATACGATGATTCTGAAACGTAAAGGTGCCGAGGCGGACTATACGGAAGAAGAACTGCGCAAGGTGGCTGAACTGGACAAAGTGATTACCGAAGCCGAGAAAGACGAACTGATTGATTCGATTATCGTGAAGACACAGGGATTCGTAAACGGAAATATCAAGGAAGGCGACAAGAATCCGGTGGCTATTTTCCGCAACCTGTTGGCTTTGTATGACGGAATCGACCGTGCTGCGTTGCGTGAGAACATGCGTTATTTCCTGGCTGCCATTATGCCGGTATGCGAAGAATACGGCGTGAATATGTGTGTGCATCCCGATGACCCTCCTTTCCAGATTTTGGGCTTGCCACGTATTGTGACCAATGAAGAGGATATTGCTTGGTTCTTGAATGCTGTAGACAATCCGCACAATGGCTTGACTTTCTGTGCCGGTTCGCTCAGCGCAGGCGAGCATAACGATACGCGTGAATTGGCGAAGAAGTTTGCTTCGCGTACGCATTTTGTACATCTGCGCAGTACGGCGGCTATGCCGGGCGGCAATTTTATCGAAAGTTCGCACTTGGAAGGTCGTGGTCATGTAATCGACTTGATTCGTATTTTCGGACAAATAAAGCCGGGGCTTCCGATGCGTGTAGACCATGGGCGCACGATGTTGGGCGATGAAGACAAAGGCTACAATGCCGGCTATTCGTTCCACGGCCGTATGTTGGCTTTGGCGCAGGTAGAAGGCATGATGGCTGTAGTGGAAGACGAGATGAAACGGAATATTAAAGTGGAATACTGATTATTTTTGAAACGCAGATTTTCGCAGATTAACGCAGATTCATTTTAAATTATTATATTTGCGAAAATCTGCGTTAATCTGCGTTTCAATTAAAATAACGGCATGAAGAAGGTTTGTTTACATAAGGCGTGCAGTATCCGGTTCCGTCGGTGGAGCCGGAAGGGGTATGCCGTGTTCGTGAGTCTGCGCATTGTTGTGACAATCGGGCATGTATGCCGGAGCATTGCCGATGCTGCATTGAGCAAGAACAAATCTTTTTCTGCCGGGAACCGGGAACAGAGAACGTCCGTTGACGAGAGAATGGCGGAAGATGCTGTAGATGACGGTGGCGGAGGAATCTTAGTGTCCGCATCTCAGGTAGTGAATGCCGTATTGCTTCTGTTCTTGATGCAGAGAGTGGTATCGGTTTCGGGTAAATCTGTTGTTTGTCCGGAGCGTTATATACCTTTATATAATATAGGAAGCGGAATGGGAAAGGCTCGCAAGCGGGTTTCTCTCATTCCGCTTTTAATGTTTTTTGAAACGCAGATTAGCGCAGATTTTCGCAGATATAATTATTTTTTATTTGCGAAAATCTGCGCTAATCTGCGTTTCAGCCTAAAGACTTATAAGCTCAAATGATAGAAAGAGTAGAGAAAGCTGTTTACGAAGGGAAGCCGCTTCAGCCCGATGAGGTGCTGAGGGTTGCCGAAGAAACCCCGTTGGACGTGTTGTGTGAGGTGGCACATCGGATTACGGTGAGGTGTGCTTCACGGAAGTTTGATATGTGTTCCATTATCAATGCGAAATCGGGGCGGTGTCCGGAGAATTGCAAATGGTGTGCCCAGTCTGCGTATTATGATACGGGCGTGCAGGTATATGGTCTGGTCTCGGAAGAAGAATGCCTTCGTCATGCCCGTGCCAACGAAGCGCAAGGCGTGAACCGTTTCTCGCTGGTGACCAGCGGCAAGCGTCCTTCGGATAAGGAGATAAAGGTTTTGTGCGAGCGTTTCGCTTATTTGCGTATGCATAGCGGGATACATTTATGCGCTTCGTTGGGTCTTGCCGATGAGGCTCAGTTACGTGCTTTGCATGAGGCGGGCGTTACCCGCTATCATTGCAACCTGGAGACGGCACCTTCTTATTTCGGGAATCTCTGCACCACCCATACGCAGGCAGAGAAAATAGAGACCATCCGGGCGGCGTGCCGCATAGGGATGGAAGTGTGCAGCGGAGGCATCATCGGGATGGGCGAGACGATGCGTCATCGGGTGGAATTGGCTTTTACGTTGCACGGGTTGGATATACAGTCTATTCCACTTAACCTGTTGCAGCCGATAAAAGGGACGCCGTTGGAAAAAGTCGCTCCTTTATCGGAAGAAGAGGTATTGCGCACGGTAGCAATGTTCCGGCTGGTAAATCCCGAAGCTTATCTGCGCTTTGCCGGAGGGCGTTCAAGGTTAAGCGAGGCGTGCGTGAGCCGTGCGTTGTATGCCGGAATCAATTCGGCGATTGTGGGCGATTTGCTTACCACGCTGGGTTCGAAGGTACAAGAAGATGTAGAACGGATAAAAAATGCAGGTTATGAATGTTGATAAACTTGTTGATAAGTTCGACCGCGACCATTTGTGGCATCCTTACACATCGGCGGTCGACCCGTTGCCTACGTACAAGGTAAAACGGGCGGAAGGATGCGTGATAACATTGGCGGACGGTACCCGGCTGATAGACGGCATGTCTTCGTGGTGGTGCGCCGTGCATGGGTACAACCGCCCCGAACTGAACGAGGCTATCGAAAGGCAGTTGAAAGACATGGCACACGTAATGTTCGGCGGCTTGACTCATGAGCCAGCCATTGCCTTAGGCAAGAAGCTGTTGCAGATAGTTCCGCCCTCGATGCGGCACATCTTTTATGCCGACAGCGGTTCGGTGGCGGTAGAGGTTGCGCTGAAAATGGCGGTGCAATACCAATATGCGATGGGACATTCCGGAAAGAGTAATTTTGTGACCATCCGTTCGGGATATCATGGAGATACGTGGAACGCCATGTCGGTGTGCGATCCGGTGACGGGGATGCACAGCCTGTTTGGTCCGGCATTGCCGGTACGCTGGTTCGCACCGGCTCCCGAAAGCCATTTCGGAGGCGAGTGGGACGAAAGCGATATTCTTCCGTTGCGGGGGATTATGGAAAAGCATCACGAAGAACTGGCAGGACTGATACTGGAACCCATCGTACAGGGTGCGGGCGGCATGCGTTTCTATCATCCGCAATACCTGCGCGAGGCGGCGAAGCTGTGCCGTGAATACGGTGTCCTGTTGCTTTTCGACGAGATAGCCACCGGTTTCGGGCGTACCGGAAAACTGTTCGCCTGGGAACATGCCGGCGTAGAGCCGGACATTATGTGCATCGGAAAGGCGTTGACCGGAGGGTATATGACGTTTTCGGCGGTGCTTGCCAATGCAAGAGTGGCGGAAGGCATTTCATCGTGCGAGCCTCGTGTGTTTATGCACGGTCCTACGTTTATGGGCAATCCGTTGGCTTGCTCGGTGGCGTGCGCTTCGATTGACCTGTTGTTGTCGTATGGCTGGCAGGAGAAAGTGGAGCGCATCGAGGCGCAACTGCGCAGGGAGTTGGAACCTGCCCGTATGCTTCCGCAAGTGGCGGATGTGCGGGTCTTGGGAGCCATCGGAGTGATTGAAACGAAACGGGAGGTGGACATGGCATGGATGCAACGCCGCTTTGTGGAGGAAGGCATTTGGATACGCCCCTTTGGCAGGCTGGCATACGTAATGCCTCCCTTCGTCATCTCCCCCGATGAACTGACGAAGCTCACTTCGGGGCTGGTGAAGATAGTGAGTGAAACGAAGCTTGATTCAGATTTGCCTGAAACGCAGATTAGCGCAGATTGACGCGGATTATCTTTTTAGGGAATAGATGACTCAGGAAATAATTAATCTTCAATCTGTGTTAATCTGCGAAAATCTGTGTTTCAATTAGAACAAAACAAACGTAGTATGCAAGAAGAACAGATTTTACACGCATTGGCGCGGGAAGGCAACCTGCGCACCTTGCCCGAAGCGGAACACGATGGGGTATGGATTGGGCAAGACGGACGGCGGATGCTGAACGTTGCGTCGAACGATTATTTGGGGCTGGCTTCCGACAGAGGCTTGCAAGAGGAGTTTCTCCGCGGTGTGCCGGAGAGAGACCGCCTGCTTTCGGCTTCCTCTTCCCGTTTGCTGACGGGCAATTTTGCGGTGCACCGCGAATTGGAAGTGTTGCTTGCCGGACGGTTCGGGCGTGAAAGTGCCTTGACGTTCAGCAGCGGTTATCACCTGAACACGGGCATCCTGCCCGCTGTGGCGGATGGGCATACGCTGATACTTGCCGACAAGCTGGTGCACGCCAGCCTGATAGACGGCATCCGCTTGTCGGCGGCGCGATGCATCCGCTACCGCCATCAGGATTACAGGCAGTTGCAGAGCCTGGTGGAGAAACATCATGCCGCTTTCAGCAGGCTTATCATCGTGACCGAAAGCGTGTTCAGTATGGACGGCGATGTGGCTCCGCTTGCCGCACTGGCGGAGCTGAAGAAGGCTTATCCGAATGTGATGCTTTACGTCGATGAGGCACATGCCGTCGGCGTGCGGGGCAGGCACGGGCTGGGCATAGCCGAAGAGCAGGGCTGTCTGGCGGACATTGATTTCTTGTGCGGCACGTTCGGCAAGGCGCTGGCTTCGGTTGGGGCATACGTAGTGTGCAGCCGTTTGATGCACGATTATTTGGTCAACCGGATGCGGACGCTTATCTTTACCACGGCGCTTCCGCCGCTCAACGTGGCGTGGACCAAATTCGTTTTTTCGCGGCTGGACGGGTGGAAAGACCGCCGCATCCGGTTAGCTTCGATGGCGGAGAAGGTGCGCGGAGCAGTCCGCCGGGCGGGTTATCCTTGTCCTTCGGAGAGCCACATTGTTCCGTTGGTGGTGGGTGAGAGCGAAAAGACTGTCCTCAAGGCGGCGGAGATGCGGCAGAACGGGTTTTATGTCCTCCCCGTCCGTCCGCCCACGGTTCCCGAAGGCACCTCACGCCTGCGCCTGTCGCTCACGGCGGCATTGCCCGAAGCAGAGGTGGAACGGCTGGTAGAAGCCATTGAAGCCCCCTCAATTCCCTCCGAAGGGGGGACTTAAATACATATGTCACGCCGGATTTGCAATCCGGTGTAATCAACTTTGCGGATTTGTAATCCGCATCACCGGCTAATGGTTTCGGATTACAAATCCGATTCTTCAATTACGCCGGATTGCAAATCCGGCGTGACAACAGCTGGAAAGCTTGCTGCACAATGCAGGACGGATTCCCATTAGAATGTAACAAAATGGTTTGTGAAAAAACAATATGGAACAACGATTTATAAAGAAAGAAAACAATCCCCGGCTGCTGCTTTTCTTTGCAGGGTGGGGAAGTGACGAACACCTGTTCAGCCGTCCGGTGGAAGACGGGTACGATTATCTGTTGTGTTTCGATTACCGCACGTTGGATTTCGACTATTCGCTGCTGGACGGTTATCGCGAAATCCGCCTGCTAGCTTGGTCGATGGGCGTGTGGGTTGCCGGACAAATCTTGACAGGCAAGGATTATCCGTGGCAGATGAGGCTTGCCGTAGGCGGTACTCCCTTCCCGATAGATGACCGGAAGGGAATCCCCGAAGCTATCTTCCGCGCTACGCTGGAGAATTTTTCGGATGCGGCGTTGGTGCGTTTCCGCCGGCGCATTTGCGGGACGGCGGAGCAGGTGAAAGAATTTCTGTCGCACGCGCCTTACCGTCCGGTACCGGAATTGCACGAAGAGCTGCAGGCGTTAGAGCAGTACGTGCGCCGTCCGTCCGCTCCTTTCGTATGGGACAAGGCAATCGTCGGGACGGGCGATAAAATCTTTCCTCCTGCCAACCAGCGTGAGGCATGGAGGGGGACTGCGGTCATTGAAAAAGACGTGGCGCATTACGGCGGCGCATTGTTCGACCGCCTGCTTTCGGGAGAGGAGGCTGTATGGACAAGGCACTGATCCGTCATCGTTTTGCCAAGGCTTCGGGCAGTTATCCGCGTCAGGCATTTGTGCAACGCGACATTGCTTTGCGTATGGCAGACCTGATAGGGCGGTATGTGTCGCCGGACTCGCATCGCCGGGTGCTCGAAATCGGATGCGGAACCGGATTGTTCACCCGTGCCTATTTGCACCGCTGGTGTCCGGAGCGGCTGGTGCTGAACGACCTTTGTCCTGAAGTGGAGCCTTATTTCGCCGACTTGCTGGGCGGGCAGGTAAGTTTTGTGGCAAAGGATGCCGAGGCGCTTGATTTCCCTTCCGGCCAGGATTTGATTATGTCGTGCTCGGCACTGCAGTGGTTCGATGCGCCCGAACGTTTCTTGTTGGGATGCCGCAAGCTGTTGTCCGGCCGTGGTTATCTTGCCTTCAGCACCTTCGGTCCCCGCAATGCCGAAGAAATCCGTGCGCTGACAGATGCCGGGCTTCCTTACCGTCCGTTGGACGAACTGAAGGTGGCACTATCCGAGGCATATCACATCGTCCATGCTTCAGAAGCATGTGTGCAGCTTTCTTTCCCGACTCCGCTGGACGTGCTGAGGCATCTGAAAGATACGGGTGTGACAGGCATCCGTCCCTGCCATTGGACACGGGAGAAGCTGGCAGACTTCAGTATGCGTTATGCCGGACGTTATGCGGCATCCGGCGGAGGCGTCACGCTGACGTATCATCCTATATATATAATATGTGTAAAATATTAATATGAACACAGAGGCGCAGAGGCACAGAGTCTTTTATTTTTTAGGAGGAAAATATTCTTTGTGTCTCCGTGTCTCTGTGTTCAGTCTAAAAGAAAGAAACAATGAAAGACAATGTGTATTTTGTAAGTGGCATTGATACCAATATCGGCAAGAGTTATGCCACGGGTTATCTGGCGCGGAAGTGGAACGAAGCAGGCATCCGCACCATTACGCAAAAGCTTGTACAGACGGGTAATGAAGACGTATCGGAAGACATCGCGCTGCACCGCCGGCTGATGGGCACGGGCTGGCTCCCCGAAGATGACGATCGGCTGACGATGCCCGAGATATTCAGTTATCCCTGTTCGCCGCACTTGGCGGCGGAGATAGACCGCCGCCCGATTGATTTCGATAAGATAGAGCGGGCTACGCAAACGCTGAGCGGACGCTATGACGCCGTGTTGCTGGAGGGAGCGGGAGGGCTGATGGTGCCCTTGACCCGCGATTTGCTGACCATTGATTACATTGCCCGGCATCATTATCCGTTGGTGTTTGTTACCTCGGGCAGGCTGGGGAGCATCAACCATTTGTTGCTGAGCCTGGAGGCGGCAGACCGGCGGGGCATCCGTCTGCATACGCTGGTTTATAACCTTTTCCCCGAAGAAGATGATGCACTGATTCGCCAAGACACGGAGGAGTATATCCGGCATTTGCTGAAGGAGAAATATCCGGAGGCGCGTCTGGAAGTGGTGCCGTGCCTCTGACCGGATAAAAACAATGCGTCCAGTTTGGTAACCAATGTTTTTTTCCGTACCTTTGCAGCAGAATAGGAAACGAATAAGGAAGGAGGCGGAATATGATTGTTATCAGTACAAGAGATTTCAGAGCGAATCAGACGAAGTTTCTCGATTTGGCAAAAAGCGGTGAAGACGTAATCTTGAAGTCCCGTTCGTCCGGCAGTTTCAAGTTGATTCCGGTGGAAGATGAGAATGCGGCAGGAAAAAAACGCGATATAACCGATGACATTGTCGCGGCGTTACGTCAAGTAAGGGATCATTTGGACGGGAAAATCAAATTGAAAACTTTAGACGAAGTGATTGATGAACTTTGAGATTATAACTACTGCAGATGTTGATAGGGCTATTAAGAGGCTATCAAAGAAATATAAAGGCTTCGATGAAGATATTAAAGCGTTTCGTGAAGACTTGAAAGCCAATCCGCATCAAGGTGTCGAGATTGCTCCCCACATCCGTAAGGTGCGTATGGCAATTACGGCAAAGGGCAAAGGAAAAGCCGGCGGGGCACGGGTTATTACGTTTGATGCTTTGGTGTCTGAACAAGGCGGAAAGCTGTATTTGCTCTTTATTTATGACAAAGCGGAAGCCTCAAATATCAAAATGAACGTTATCAAAGCGATAATAAAGGAATTAGGTCTATAACGAAAGAATTTATAAAACAACAAAACAATGCAAAGACACAACACAATCGGTTTATCACGTAGCGCTTCTTCGTAGAGGGGCGAGGATGACGTGTGCTTTTGTCGGGCGAATGTTTTTGCTTGGCAAGGCATGGTGTTTTCATACGTGATGGAATTGGCAACCGCTGGAGAGCGGCGGGGGTTGTTGTGTTCTTTGGCTTCGTGTGTATTTGCCTTTCTTCCGGATGGGGAAGAAAGGCTTTTTAATATCCGCATTCCACCCAATTGCCTTGTAGGGGCGTATCGCATACGCTCTGAAGACATCCGCATGGGTTAGTTGATGCATTCGGGCGTATGCGATACACCCCTACATGGGATGTTTGCGGATATTCAAATTTTGTTTTCTTATGTTTCATCTTTCATTGTTTTGTTGTATATGAAAAATCATCAGATTCGCGCGAAGCGCGCCGAGGGGAGTGCGGTTTCTGCTCCCGAATATGCTGTAAATTGTTTGAATGTTGATATTATCCTTGCAAAAGGACGGAGCGACGTGCGTGAATTGTCTGTCCGTCTTTATACTTCCGCTTACCGGCTGATGGGTGTCGCTGCCCGGCAGGCATCCTCAAGCAAGGCGATACGTACGTGGCATTTCGAAGTCTCTTCATCCGATGCCTGGACGGGCGGGACGTATCGGGCTTTTGTTTATGTCAACGGCGTTCCAAGCTGGAAAGCGGAATTGTTTCTTTACACGGGCGAAGGCATTGATTCGAGTGCCCGTTTGGAAAGCCTGGAGCCTTCTTCGCCCGAAATGCTCTTTGCCGGGCGGTTGGCTTTCCGGTCGTGGTGGCCTGTTTTGGAAGGCTTTCATCTTGACGAGGATTTCATCGTCCGTTTCATGGAGCAAATCCGGCTCTTTACGCAAAATATAGAGACGAAGGCATGGGCTTCGGTACCTCCGCTTCAAGTGACGGGCGATGCCGATTGGGCGGAGCGGTTCGCTTCGTTGGTATTGGTTCCTTGCGTTAAGGAGGAATGGGGGAAAGAATGCGTGCTGACCGAGGTGAGCGGGGCGGATGATGATATGCTTTCCCTTCACTTGTTGGAGCGGGTGTGTTATCTGGTAGGTGCCCATATCGCTCCGGATACGGTATTTGTTTTTCACGGAGCCACTCTGACCATGGAATGGCTGAATGCTGATTACTACCCTTATTTCTCGCTCTTCGAGAATGAAGACACGTGTTTCCGTCTGCCCGAAACGCTTCTTACCGAAAGGAAGACGGAGCTTGAAGGCTTCTCTCCGGATGAAACGGAAATGCCGGAAGCGGCAGAAGTACAGGGCGAGGAAAGGAAACCTGCCTTGCAGCGGTTGGAAGAAATGGTAGGTCTTTCGCGGGTGAAAGACGAACTGTGCGAGGCTTGCGCGATGGCTTTGTTCACCCGGCGCCGCAAGGAATTAGGGCTGGAAGTTTCGGCAGAGAATCGTAATCATTTCTTGTTCTTGGGCAGTCCGGGTACGGGGAAAACCACCGTTGCCCGCCTGATAGGGGAAATCTACCATGAAATGGGATTGCTCTCACGTGGGCATACCGTAGAGACGAACCGCGCGAAACTGATAGGCGAGTTCATCGGTCAGACCGAGCAAAAAACCTGTGCCGCGATAGCTGAGGCCCGTGGCGGGGTGCTTTTCATTGACGAGGCTTACACACTTGTTCACGAAGACGATTCGCGCGACTTCGGCAAGGAAGTGATTCATGCTTTGATGACCGTTCTTTCCGAACCGAATCCCGACCTGATAGTCATCCTGGCGGGTTATGAAATGCAGATGCAGGCGTTGTTCCGCCTGAATCCGGGGCTGGACAGCCGCTTCCCGCTCCGCCTTCACTTTGATGACTTCACATCGGACGAATTGACGGAAATGGCGCGGCACTTGTTGGCGGAGCATAACTTCGAACTGAGCGAGGCGGCAGACGTCCGCTTGGCGAAACTGGTAGAAAAAGCCGTCTTGCATAAGGATGAGCATTTCGGCAACGGCCGCTGGGTACACAATCTGGTAGAGCACGGCATCTTGAAGTGCATGGCGAAACGGGTGATGGCGTTGCCGCTTTCCACCGAATCCTCCGAATTGTTCCGCTGGATAGAGGAAACGGATGTCGCCGGAGCCGAACCTGCCTTCCTTTATGAAAACGCCCCGAAGGTTGCATTGGCGAGGCGCATCGGCTTCACCGCTTGAGGCAAGAGGCAGGTTTCTTTTCTGCATCCGGTTGCGTTGGAAAAGCCATTTATGCGTACCGGCAGTCCTCGCCTGTCAGGACTGCAGTTTTGTATAGCCAGTACTGCAGTCCTGACAGCCGAGGACTGCAGTCCTATATAGGAGGACTGGGAGGCACATAGGCATGAGTCGGGCTATGCAGTCATATCCTTTCCGGCAGGCAGGCGTATGACTTTGCGCAAGCGGGTAGCAAGAATGTTTCATCTTTTAGCAAAAATGTTACATGGAAACATATTTGCTTGAAGATGAAACATTTCTTTTATACCGCTTTTGCATTGCTCGCTACATTTGTTGCACAAAAATCATTTATTGTTTGTGCTATTAAAATTGTAATACCATGAAAGCAGGTAAGAAAAAGTTTTCATTTCATCGGATGAGCGCGGCGGTTCTGCTGCTTGCATTAGCTTGTACAAATGCCCATGCGCAAGAAACTAACTCCGCGAAAGACGGTTCTTCGAAAGAGGAAGGGAATCGGAACGTCATGCTGAATGCGGCAAGTGCCAACGGTCCTCGTGAGATTCAGATCGGGCTTCCGTCGGCAGATGTCAATGTGTTGGAAAATGGCATTCCCGTAACTTATGCTACGAACCCGCATAGTGTGAATTCATTGTGGCGTGCTGATGCCAGTTTAAGCCACGTCGGTTTGTTGAAGATTTCAGAAACGGCGATTACAACCGGAAATATCGGTTATGCGGTAAACTCGTTTACCCAATTAGGCCAGAAAGGTTTCCACGGGACTTTAAATTATAAGGCAAACCATTTCGGCATGCAGGAGATATCTTTGAACCTGAACGGGGAGATAGCCAAAGACTGGTTTTACAGTGGAAGTATCTACCAGGACTTTGACCCGGGAACATTTAAAATTAAGTCTACTCCGTTTCAAGACCGTACGCAGATATACAAATTCGCTCTGACAAAACGTTATCATGATAACCGGGGCGAGTTTACGGCTATGTATCATTATAGCAATAGCCATCCGGTATATAATTATGCTACGCAATCGGCTCCTTTTATTTATGTAGGCGATGGAAGTGTAAAGGAATTCGGCAAGTTTGCATTGGGAACGACTTCGTATTTGCCTGTAGATAATGAAATGATGTATCGGGATATGCGGACTGGACAAGTGCATAAGACCAATCTGTATGACGCCACTCAGAATAAGGGAAGCGAGTTTGTTCTGATGAACGACTATAAATGGGATAACGGGTTGCAATGGAAAACGATTGTGAAATATGACCATGCGACGGGCTCATTGGTTTATCAGACCCCGATGTCGCTTGACCAGAACGAAGCGGGCATCAATTATTTGTATGAAGCCGAAGACGGAAGCATGCAGGCATACGATGGCGAGTATGTACAGAGCCGTATGTCGTGTCTGAACCGTGGCTTCATAGACGAATTTATGTTTACGACCGAACTGTCACGCAAGGTGAACAGCGGCACGTGGCGTTTGGGAGTGAACGAATGGTATTATGACGTGGACTATACATCCAATACAACGATGTACGACCAGTCGGTACCGATGGACGGAAGTTATCCGGTCCGTCTGTTCAATGCCGATTATGCTACTTATGCCGACCGTTCATATAGCGGAAATGGCTATTACTATGATTTCAACAAGAACGCTTCAGAATATTATAAAGGACACGAAAACAAACTTGCAATATATTTCACTCATGACTGGGACATAACCGATAACTTTAATTTGTATTATGGTGCACGCTTGGAATATCAGGCGTTGCGAGGCGAAAATCTGGCGGTGAAGGATGCCAACGGTGACTTTGTCGGTCGTTTTGCTAACTATTATATCGGTGCTACAAGTCCGGGTGGCGTGAAGATTGCTCCTACGCCTATCTCGTATGATTGGTTTAACTATGCATTGAGTGCCGCAGCTACATACAAATTGACAAAGCAGTTCGGGTTTACCGGAGATTTTACTTATATCACCCAGCATCCGCGTATTGAAAACTTCGCTCCGGCTACAACGCCGAATACTGATAAGATTTCGGTACCTTTGGGACGGGTAGGTATCTATTACAATAATGACTGGCTGAGCCTGACTTCTTTGTTCTCTTATATTTCGAAGACCAATAACAATTCTACGCTGAACCTGCAGCATGCCGTAAACGGTGTGAATCAGATTATGGCTGCTCCGTTGACTTACGATATCAAGACTTTGGGATGGACTACCGATGTGGTCGCTACGCCGTTCAAAGGTTTCGACCTTCACTTCCTGTTCACTTACCAAAAACCGACTTATAAGAAATACGAGACTTCGGTTACTTTCCCCGACGGTTATGTGGGAAGCATCAATGCAACAGGCAATATCGTAGCCGAGATTCCCCAGGTCATTGTGGAAATTGACCCAAGCTATATGATTACGAAAGACCTGAAAATCTGGACCAGTTTCCGTTATTTCAGCAAGACGTATGCCAATATCAACGATGCTTATTACTTTAACGGACGTTGGGAAACTTTCGGCGGACTGAACTGGCAGGTAAACAAGAAATTGTCTTTGGGCTGTACGGTAGTTAATTTCCTGAACCAGACCGGAGCGAAGGGAAGCATTGCCGGTGCCGAGTTGATTGAGAAGGAAGATGCCGGACAGTATGCAGGTCATGTAATGGCTGGCAGCTATATTCGTCCGTTTACCGTGGAATTTTCCGCACAATTGAAATTTTAATACTATATTTACAACGAAAACAGATACACCATGAAAACGAATTTCATTTCTTTGGCGATAGGAACGATGCTGGCTTGCGGCATTGTCTCTTGCCGGCAGCAAGACAAAGGCTTTACGCTCGAACATCAAGGAGATACGCTTACAACGGTTTATGTGAAAGCTCCGGGAAAATACCTGTTGCTCCCCATCCAGGAGTCAAGCGGGGAAGGAAAAGTGAAATTGGAGACCGGAAGTCCTGCTGATATGGCGATGGATATCCGTCTTGCCGTAGACAGCATTGAGTATTATGTGCCTTTCGAACTTCCGCAAGGCGGGAAAGCAACCGTTTCAATTCGTAAGGTAGCTGCCGATGCTGTATGTTGGGAGCATATCCAATTGACTGATACGTTTGATACAAGCAATACCGATTATTACCGTCCCGTTTATCATCATACTCCGCTTTACGGTTGGATGAACGACCCGAATGGCATGGTATATAAAGACGGTGAATATCACTTATATTTCCAATACAATCCATACGGCTCGAAGTGGGGAAATATGCACTGGGGGCATTCGGTCAGCACCGACCTTATCCATTGGAACCATTTGAAACCGGCTATTGCCCGCGATACACTGGGACATATCTTTTCCGGTAGTACTGTGGTTGATAAAAACAATACGGCTGGTTATGGTGACAATGCCTTGATTGCTCTTTACACATCGGCAAGTGACGAACATGGGCAGATACAATGCATGGCATACAGTACCGACGACGGACGTACCTACACGAAATATGAGAAGAATCCGGTGCTGCTCCCGTTTGACGGCTTAAAGGATTTCCGCGACCCGAAAGTCTTTTGGTATGAACCCGACAAGAAGTGGGTGATGATTGTTTCTGCCGATAAGGAAATGCGTTTTTATGCTTCACAGAATTTGAAGGACTGGGAATATATGAGTGCTTTCGGCAAAGGTTACGGTGCACAGCCCAATCAGTTCGAGTGTCCGGATTTCATTCAGCTGCCTGTAGATGGGGATAAGAATAAGATGAAATGGGTGATGCTGGTCAATATCAATCCGGGATGTATGTTCGGCGGAAGCGCAACGGAATATTTTGTAGGAGATTTCGACGGGAAAGAATTTACATGTGATACGAAACCTGAAACTGTAAAGTGGTTGGATTATGGAAAAGACCATTATGCGGCGGTCTGCATTTCGAATACGGGCGAACGTATCATCTCTATTCCTTGGATGAGCAACTGGCAATACGCCAATGTAACCCCAATCCGCCAATATCGGGGTGCCAACGGATTGCCTCGTGAATTGTCTTTGTACACCAAGGACGGTCAGATTTATGTAGCTGCCGATGTGGTGAAGGAAGTGGAAGCATTGCGTAAGGATGCCCGTTCGTTCGATGCGGTTACGGTAAAAGGCGAACATAAGATTGATGAGCTTGTCCCGCAGACAGATGGTGCATACGAATTGGAAATGGATATCACTCCGGGCACGTCGGGTGTAGCAGGTTTCGACCTGATGAATGCCAAAGGTGAAGCCGCCAAGATTTACTTGGATATGAAGGCAGGCAGGTTGGTGATGGACCGCACGGCAAGCGGTCTGGTCGCTTTCGGGGAGAAATCGGAGCCGCATGCTAAAGAAACAGACGACCACCGTAAGACGATGTCTGTCAATTATCAAAATGATTTTGCGTTGGGAACATGGGCACCGCTTTCTTTGTGCGAAGGCAAGACTTACCACCTGAATGTATTTGTGGACAAATGTTCGGTGGAAATCTTTGTGGACGGAGGCCGTATTGCAATGACCAACCTGGTATTCCCTACCGAGCCGTATAATACGCTCCGTTTCTATACCGAGGGTGGTGAGGCACAAGTTTCAAACATGAAAGTATACAAACTGGGGCTATAATTAATTTCCATATAATTACTATTACGATTTGCAACGACGCAGAGGCGTGGAGGAAATGGCCGGAAAATCAGACTGAATAGAAACTCTACGCTTGTGTGTCGTTGTTTTGTTTGTTGTTTTTTAATAGATTAAATCGAATGGCTATGATGAGACATTTATTGTGTGCTGCAATGGGGCTTGCTTTGGCAGGGAATTCATTAGAGGCAGCCGAAAATCAGGTTATCCGTATTTCTACCAATCATACCGATTTGGTGTTACAGGTGGCAGAGAACGGACGGTTGTATCAGACATATCTGGGTGAGAAATTATTGCATGAAGCCGATTTGAAGGAATTAGACTGGGCGGTACATGCCGCTTCGGACGGGAGCGTCTGCAAACGGGGCTGGGAAGTGTACGGCGGCTCGGGAAATGAGGATTTCTTCGAACCGGCATTGGCAGTGACGCACAACGACGGGAACGCTTCCACTTGGCTCTATTATGTATCATCTTCGGTTAAAGAAGTGGAAGGTGGAACGCAGACCGATATCGTGTTGCGCGATGATGCATATCCGGTAGAAGTTACGTTGCACTATGTGGCATATCCGGAAGAAGATGTCATCAAGACATGGAGTGAAATCGTGCATCAGGAAAAGAAACCGGTTTATCTTTCGGCGTATGCTTCTACGATGCTTTATTTCAACAGGGGCAGTTATTATCTGACCGAGTTTACAGGCGACTGGGCAAAGGAAGCTCAGATGAGCACCGGGCAGCTTCAACCGGGAAAGAAGATTGTCGACACTAAGTTGGGAAGCCGTGCGGCAATGCATGCCAGTCCGTTTTTTATGGTTGGGTTAGATCAGCCAGCCAGTGAAAATCAAGGGGATGTATTGATGGGTACATTGGGCTGGACCGGGAATTTCCGCTTTACCTTCGAGGTTGATAATGTAGGAAACTTACGGATAATTCCGTCTGTCAATCCGTATGCTTCTGTTTATCCCTTAGAGCGTGGAGAGGTCTTTACAACCCCCGAATTTGTCTTTACATACAGTGCCGAAGGAACAGGGAAAGGCAGCCGTAACTTGCAGGATTGGATGCGCAAGTATCAGTTGAAGAATGGAACAGGGGACCGTATGACCTTGCTCAATAATTGGGAAAATACAGCTTTCAACTTCAATCAAGAACTGTTGGCTGAACTGATGCGCGAGGCGAAGGACTTAGGTGTGGATTTGTTTTTGCTGGATGACGGGTGGTTTGGAAATAAATACCCACGTAAAGATGACAAGGCAGGGTTAGGCGATTGGGAAGCTACGCAAGATAAATTGCCCGGAGGCGTGCCGGCATTGATTGAATCTGCCAAACAGGCTGGTGTGAAGTTTGGCATTTGGATAGAGCCGGAAATGGTGAATCCCAAAAGTGAATTGTTCGAGAAACATCCTGATTGGGCGATTCATTACCCCAATAGAGAAAGATATTATTATCGCAATCAGTTGGTATTGGATTTGAGTAATCCGGAAGTGCAGGATTATGTGTGTGGGGTTGTGGATAAGCTGATGAAAGAAAATCCGGAGTTGGCTTATTTCAAGTGGGATTGCAACAGTCCGATAACCAATATTTATTCTCCTTACTTAAAAGAACGCCAGGGACGTTTGTACATAGACCATGTGCGTGGAGTGTATAATGTCATGAAGCGTATACATGCAAATTATCCAGACGTAACCATGATGCTTTGTTCAGGAGGTGGTGCACGTTGTGATTACGAAGCTTTGAAGTATTTCGATGAATTTTGGTGCAGTGACGATACAGACCCTGTGGAACGGGCTTATATCCAATGGGGCTTCTCGCATTTCTTTCCTGCCAAGGCGATGTGTGCCCATGTGACAAGCTGGAACAGGGCGTCTTCTGTCAAGTTCCGTACCGACATGGCTTCGATGTGCAAGCTGGGCTTTGATATTGGTCTTGATGAGTTGAGTCAAGATGAATTGGCATATTGCCGTGCGGCTGTAGCTAATTGGAACCGTCTGAAACCGGCTATTCTTGAAGGAAGCCAATACCGGTTGGTCTCGCCTTATGAAAGCAATCACATGGCGGTCAATTATGTGAGTGAGGATAAAGCCAGCGCCGTGCTGTTCGCCTACGACATCCATCCGCGTTATCAGGAAAAACTGTTGGCGGTCCGTATGCAAGGGCTTGATCCCGAAAAGATGTATCTGGTCAAGGAAATCAATCTGATGCCGGACGCTTCTTCGTCGTTGAAAGCCGACGGTAAGGTATATTCGGGCGATTACCTGATGAAGGTAGGGCTGGATGTTTTCGGTTTCCAGCAAATGCAGAGCCGGGTCATAGAGTTTGTAGCACAATAAAATAGAGGAATTATGACACTCGACAACCAAATCAAGTACGGGAAACTGGTTCCCGTGATGCTTTGCTTCTTCGCCATGGGCTTTGTCGACCTGGTGGGCATCGCATCCAATTATGTGAAGGCGGACCTGGACCTGAGCGATGCGGAAGCGAACATCTTCCCCTCGCTGGTGTTCTTCTGGTTCCTGATATTCTCGGTGCCTACGGGCGTGCTGATGAACCGCATCGGACGCAAGCGCACGGTGCTGCTCAGCCTTATCGTGACGTTCGCTTCATTGCTTCTTCCTTTGTTTGGCGACAGTTATGGCATCATGCTCTGCTCGTTCTCCCTGTTGGGCATCGGCAACGCCTTGATGCAGACCTCGCTCAACCCCTTGCTGAGCAACATCATCGCGGGCGACAAGCTGGCAAGTTCGCTCACCTTCGGGCAGTTTGTAAAGGCAATCGCCTCGTTCCTTGCCCCCTACATCGCCATGTGGGGAGCCACGCAGGCGATACCCGAGTTCGGTATGGGCTGGCGCGTGCTGTTCCCCGTCTACATGGCGGTGGCTGTCGTCGCCATCCTTTGGCTGGGAGCTACCCCGATAGAAGAGGAAGCGCCCGACAAGGCTTCCGGCTTTTCCAGTTGTCTGAAGCTGCTTGGCAGCCCGTTCATCCTGTTGTGTTTCTTGGGCATCATGTGCCACGTGGGCATCGATGTGGGCACCAACACCACGGCTCCCAAGATTCTGATGGAACGCCTGGGCATGCCGCTCGATGATGCAGGATTCGCCACGAGTCTTTACTTCATCTTCCGAACGCTGGGCTGCCTTTCGGGGGCTGTCATTCTTCAGAAAGTGGCATCGAAACCTTTCCTGGGCATCAGCGTGGCATGTATGCTGGCGGCTATGGTGCTGCTGTTCGTTTCGACCGACCTGACGGTGATTTACATCGCCATTGCCCTTATCGGCTTCGGCAATTCGAACGTGTTCTCCATTGTCTTCTCGCAAGCCCTCCTGGCTGTGCCCGACAAGAAGAACGAGATTTCGGGCTTGATGATTATGGGTCTGTTCGGCGGCACGGTCTTCCCGTTGCTGATGGGTTTCGCCAGCGATGCCGTAGGCCAGAGCGGTGCCGTAGCGGTAATGACGGCAGGAGTGATTTATCTGATTATTTATATGTTTAAACTGAAGCGTTAGTTTTTAAGTTCTTGAGTTTGTAAGTTTTGTAGGGGCGTATCGCATACGCCCGAATACGTCCACTAATCCACACGGATGCTTTCAGGGCGTATGCGATACGCCCCTACATGCAATTTGACAAAATGCTTAAGCTCAAGAACTCAAAAACTTAAAAACTCAAAAACTTAAAAACTCAAAAACTTAAAAACTTAAAAGCCATGAACAATACAATCGTAGTAGGAATGGGCGAAGCATTGTGGGACATGCTGCCCGAAGGAAAGAAAATAGGCGGTGCGCCGGCAAACTTTGCGTATCACGTATCGCAGTTCGGACTGGACAGCCGCGTGGTGAGCGCGGTAGGCGAAGACGAGTTGGGCGTGGAGATTCTGAAGAATTTCCATGAAAAGAAACTGAATTGCATGATAGAGACCGTGCCCTATCCCACGGGTACGGTGCAGGTGGAACTGGACCGCAACGGCGTGCCCTGTTACGACATCCGCGAAGGCGTGGCGTGGGACAACATCCCCTTCACTCCGGCACTGGAAGGGCTGGCGCGCCAGACCCGCGCCGTATGTTTCGGCTCGCTGGCACAGCGCAGCGTGGTGTCGCGCGAGACTATCAACCGCTTCTTGGATGTAATGCCCGACGGCGAGGGACAGTACAAGATATTCGACATCAACCTGCGCCAGGGCTTCTATACCAAGGAAATCATCTGCGAGTCGATGCGCAAGTGCAACATCCTGAAGATAAACGACGAGGAGCTGGTCACCATCAGCCGCATGTTCGGCTATCCGGGCATCGACCTGCAGGACAAGTGCTGGATTCTCCTTGCCAAATACAACCTGCGGATGCTCATCCTGACCTGCGGCGTCAACGGCAGCTACGTCTTCACGCCGGGCGAGGTGTCGTTTGTAGAGACCCCGAAGGTGGAGGTTGCCGACACGGTAGGCGCAGGCGATTCGTTTACCGCGGCTTTCGTTGCCTCTATCCTGCGTGGCTTGCCCGTAAACGAGGCGCATCGGCTGGCGGTAGCCACTTCGGCATTCGTCTGCACCCAGAACGGCGCGATGCCCGTGCTGCCCCCGCGGCTGACGGAAGGACTCACCACAGAATAATAAGGAAACGCAGATTAGCGCAGATTCCCGCAGATTAAAAATAAAAAACAATCCGCGTGAATCCGCGCCAATCTGCGTTGATGTAGAGACGATGTGCACATCGTCTCTACGATATTCAATATTTTTTATTTCATTTGCACGGTAAGTTAGAGGGAGAAAACGGAAATTCCAAAAGAATTTGATAATTTTTTGTAGATTTGTCCGTATAAAATTTTGCGCCTATGAAAACGATTCTCTTTTTATTATTATCGCTTGCCCTGCTTTCTTGCCAAGGAGGGAAAAAACAAAATGTTCAACCTGCAGATACGGTTAAGGAAGATGAATTTATAGCCAGCGTTTTATACACTGCACCTCCGTATTATGTGATAGGCAAAGATACAATTTATAATTATGCTACAGACCCCATATTTCCTGTACATACTTCCGATCCCGAAAATCCGCTTTTATCGATAGACCTAAAGAATTATGTGCAAAAGAAGTTAGCCGATGTACACCTTGGTAAAGGAATAGTGGATGTTGCTTTCCTTATTGATAAAAAAGGATATGTCCGTCAGGTAATCATTGAAAAATCGGCGGAAGAGAACGGTGCCAGTCCCGAAGTGGCTGTGCGTATGGACTCCATCGCCTGCAAAGTAATAGCCAATCTGCCCCGCTTCACCGCTCCGGCAACACGAAAGGGTAAGCCTGTGAATTTCTTAAAGAGGTGGACGGTACGGTTTGAGTGACTGAAGCCATGCTTAGATAGTTTTGAAATGCGAGAATCTGCGCTAATCTGCGTTTCAAAAAAAGCCTTCTGTGGTGAATTTGGCGGATTACGCGGAAATGCGTATCTTCGCATCGGTAAGAACTTAAACGGATGATACGATGAGACACAACTGCATATCCTTGGTAAGCTTGTTTCTGCTGCTGGCGCTGTTGGCGGGATGCTCCGGACAGCAACGGCGGTACGTCATCGGCGTGTCGCAGTGCAGCGACGACGAGTGGCGCGAACAGATGAACAAGGAAATCACGCGCGAGGCGTTGTTTTACCCCGAGGCGGAAGTGGTGTTCCGCAGCGCGGGCGATGACAACAAGCGGCAGATACACGACATCGAACTGCTGATGCGCAACAAGGTGGACCTGCTGGTGGTGTCGCCCAACGAGGCGGATGCCATTACGCCGGTTATCGAGAAGGCATACAGCAAAGGGATTCCGGTGATATTGGTCGACCGGAAGATACATTCCAACCAATATACGGCGTATATCGGCGCCGACAATTATACCATTGGTTACAACGTGGGCGAATACATCGCCTCGCGCCTGCAAGGCAAGGGACGGGTGGTGGAGGTGACGGGGCTGCGCGGCTCTACGCCTGCGGCGGAACGCCACCGGGGTATGACGGACGCTTTGCGCGAGTATCCCGACATACGGGTGACGGCTTCGGTGGATGCCGGCTGGAGGCGCGACCGTGCGCGCCTGGTGTTCGACTCGCTCCTGACGCACGCTCCGGAGATAGACATGGTGTTTGCGCACAACGACCGCATGGCGGCGGGTGCCTACGAGGCGGCGGTGAAGTACGGGCGCGAGAAGGAAATGCTGTTTGTGGGCATCGACGCGCTGGCGGGCGAGGGATATGGTGTGGAGCAGGTGGCAAGCGGGCAGCTCGACGCCACCTTTATTTATCCTACCGGCGGCGACCGGGTGATGCAGACGGCGATGGCTATCCTGACGGGGAAGCCTTACGAGCACGACGTTGCGCTCTCTTCGGCGTTGGTCAACAAGGGGAACGCGCGGGTGATGCGGATGCAGACTGGGCAAATCCGCCAGCTGGACGAGAAGATAGACATGCTGGACAAGCGGATAAACCATTTCCTTACCCGTTACGCTTCGCAGCGCATCTTGCTGTACACGTGCGTGGTGATGCTGGCGTTGTTCGGCATCGCCCTGTTTGTCGCCGTGCGGGGCTTCTGGACAAAGAACCGGCTGAACGTGGAGTTGTCCGAGCAGAAGAAACAGCTGGAAGCGCAGCGCGACCAGCTTATCAGCCTTTCCAGGCAGCTGGAGGAGGCGACGCACGCCAAGCTGGCTTTCTTCACCAACGTGTCGCACGACTTCCGCACGCCGCTCACGCTGATCGCCGACCCTATTGACCAACTGGAGGCAAGCCGGAATTTGGACGGGCACGAACGTTCCCTGCTCCGCATCGTGCATAAGAACGTGACGGTGCTGTTGCGCCTCGTCAATCAGATACTCGACTTCCGCAAGTTCGAGAGCGGCAAGCTGAAGATGTACCTTTCGGAGTTCGACATCGCCGGGGAGATGAACGAGTGGACCGAGGCTTTCCGCACGCTTTCCTATCGCAAGCATGTGCATTTCTCGGTGTCGGCTGCCCCTTCCGATGAGGGATATACGATGATAGCCGATGCCGGGAAGCTGGAGCGGATAACGTATAATCTGTTGTCGAACGCATTCAAGTTCACGCCCGAGAACGGACGGGTGGAGCTTGCCTTGTCGCAATTCGAGCACGGGGGGACACGCTGGCTGCGCTATCAGGTCTCGGATACCGGAGTGGGCATTTCCGCCGAGCACGTGCAGCACATCTTCGAGCGTTTTTACCAGATAGACGTGCATTATGCCGGTTCGGGCATCGGGCTGGCGTTGGTGAAGGCTTTCACCGAGATGCACGGCGGCACGGTGAAGGTGGATTCGGCAGAAGGCAAGGGCACCATCTTTACGGTGGAGATGCCGATGAAGCAGGCGGGCACGCTTGCCGAAGGGCTGGAGAAGCAGGCGGTTCCGGCAAGCCTGAAAGAGGGAGCGGTGCTTTCCGCCGGTCAGGGAACGGTGCAGGCGTCTCCGGAAGCGGGCGAAGACGACCGGCGTGAAACGGTATTGGTCATCGATGACAATCAGGATGTGCGCGACTATGTCAGGTTGCTGCTGGAGAGGGAATACCGGGTGCTGGAGGCCTCCAACGGGCAGGAAGGGCTTCAGCAGGCGATGAAATACGTGCCCGATGCCATTATCTGCGACGTGATGATGCCGGTGATGGACGGCATGGAGTGTTGCCGGAGGCTGAAGTCGGAAGTGCAGACCTCGCACATCCCGGTGATGATGCTCACCGCCTATACGATGGACGAGCAGAAGGTGCAGGGATACGAGTGTGGAGCGGATTCGTACATCCTGAAACCTTTCAGTGCCAAGCTGCTGCAGGTGCGCCTGCGGAACCTGATAGATAACCGCCGCCGTCTGCAAAGCTTCTTTGCCGACCGTTCGGCTCTGAAACAGGAGTCAATCAGCGAGGTGGACAAGGGTTTTGTGGAGAAACTGCGCGAGTTGATTGAAGCCCGTTTGGGCAATGCAGGTTTGAGTGTGGAAGACTTGGGCGGAGAATTAGGACTGAGCCGTGTCCAGCTTTACCGGAAGTCTAAAGCGTTGACCGGTTACTCGCCCAACGAACTGCTCCGCATCGCGCGGTTGAAACGTGCAGCTTCGTTGCTGGCTTCTACCGACAAGACCATCGCTGAAATAACGTATGAAGTAGGTTTCAGCGCGCCTTCGTATTTCACCAAGTGCTATAAAGACTACTTCGGCGAAAGCCCTACCGATTTTTTGAAGCGAATGAAGGAGTAAGTCAGAAGGATGCGTTATGCCGGAATGTATTGGTTTATTCCACAAAAATATGTAAGTTTGCTTCCTGTAAATTATCATCTTATTATAAGCTAATTATGAGTACTTGCAATAACATGAATGCACATTGGCTGTCAGCAGACAAAGACCCGATGGGGCAGGCCATATATGACTATTACCAGACCGGACGGGCAGAAAAGCTCCGGGTATTTTCATCCCAGTTTGACGAAGACGAACTGCCTGTAAGCGGCCTGTTCCGCACGTTCGAACAGATGCCGCCCTTAGAGCAAACGGCACTGCGCATGGCGCAAGGGAAAATTCTGGATGTAGGAGCAGGAAGCGGATGCCATTCATGGGCGCTGAAAGGGCTGGGAAAAGAAAGCGTAGCCATCGACATATCCCCCTTGTCGGTAGAAGTCATGCAAAAACGGGGATTAAACGCACATCTGGCAAATGTGTTCGACGAGCGGTTCGCCGGACAATTCGACACCATACTGATGCTGATGAACGGCTCGGGCATTATCGGGAAATTAAAGAATATGCCCGCATTCTTCACACGCGTCAGGCAGCTTTTGGCACCGGGAGGATGCATCCTGATGGATTCCAGCGACTTGCGCTATCTGTATGAGGAAGAAGACGGAAGCTATATGATTGACCTTGCCGCAAACTATTACGGAGAAGTCGACTTCCAGATGCAATACGGAAAGACAAAAGGAGAATCTTTCGATTGGCTCTACATTGATTTTGATACCCTTTCGGCGTATGCTTCACAATATGGATTCCGGACCGAAAAGGTGCAAGAAGGCAGGCATTACGACTATCTTGCCCGGTTGACTTATATGTCGAAAGACGCATAATCATTCATTCAAGCAAGAGGAAATACAATATTTTTAATAAAAATAGTCGGGAGGTTGTATATTGTTTCAATATTATCTGTATCTTTGCACCGAAATGAAGAATAAATATACACGATGAAAAGCAAGAACAACAGACTCGATTCCATCAAGATGATTATCTCCAGCAAAGAAATCGGAAGCCAGGGAGAACTTTTGGCAGAGTTGGAAAAAGAAGGTTTCCAGCTTACCCAAGCCACGCTTTCACGCGACCTGAAACAGCTGAAAGTGGCAAAAGCGGCAAGCATGAATGGCAACTATGTGTATGTTTTGCCCAACAACACCATGTATAAGCGTATCACCGAGCCGCAAAGCGCATCTGAAATGTTACGCCATACGGGCTTCATATCCATTGAATTCTCCGGAAACATCGCCGTCATCAAAACACGGCCGGGATATGCCAGCAGCCTTGCCTATGACATCGACAACAATCATTTTCATGAAATCATCGGTACGATTGCGGGAGACGACACTATCCTATTGGTCTTGCGGGAAGGGATAACGCGCACAAATGTGAAGCAAGCCCTCGAAAACGTGATTACGAACATCAACCAATAACATATAAAGAATAAGGACAAAGACAAATGGACTCAAAACAAATAGACGTAATGGTGGCAGATGCTTCGCACGAAGCATACGTAGACACAATTCTGGAAACCATCCGGGAAGCTGCCAAAGTGCGGGGCACAGGCATTGCCGAACGTACGCACGAATATGTCGCAACCAAAATGAAAGAAGGCAAAGCCATCATTGCCCTTTGCGGGGATGAATTTGCAGGCTTTACTTACATCGAATCATGGGGAAACAAGGAGTATGTAGCCACTTCGGGCTTGATTGTCCACCCTAAATACCGCGGATGCGGACTTGCCAAACGAATCAAACACGCTTCGTTTACGTTGGCACGCCTGCGCTGGCCCAAAGCCAAGATATTCAGCCTGACCTCAGGGGCAGCTGTCATGAAAATGAACACCGAATTGGGATATGTACCGGTAACATTCAACGAACTGACCGATGACGAAGCGTTCTGGAAAGGATGCGAAGGATGCATCAACCACGAGATACTGATGGCAAAAAACCGCAAGTTCTGCATCTGCACGGCCATGTTATACGACCCGGCACTGCATACAGACGATGAACATACAAACTTCTGACAAATGAAGAATTAAGAATGAAGAATTACACATAATAAATATAGCCTTATGGAAGAAAAGAAAAAAGTTGTCGTTGCTTTCAGCGGCGGGCTGGATACTTCGTTCACCGTGATGTATCTGGCAAAAGAAAAAGGATATGAAGTATATGCCGCTTGTGCCAATACGGGCGGATTCAGTGCCGAACAATTGAAAAAGAATGAAGAGAATGCCTATAAATTAGGCGCGGTGAAATATGTCACCCTCGACGTAACACAAGAATACTACGCCAAGAGCCTGAAATACATGATATTCGGGAACGTGTTGCGTAACGGCACCTATCCTATTTCCGTAAGTTCGGAACGCATCTTCCAGGCACTTGCCATTGCCCGCTATGCCAACGAAATCGGTGCACATGCCATTGCGCACGGCTCTACCGGTGCGGGAAACGACCAAGTACGTTTCGACATGACGTTCCTGGTCATGGCTCCGGGAGTGGAAATCATCACCCTGACCCGCGATATGGCATTAAGCCGTGACTATGAAATCAATTACTTGAAAGAGCACGGTTTCGAAGCCGACTTCACCAAGCTGAAATACTCCTATAACGTAGGCATCTGGGGCACTTCCATCTGCGGAGGGGAAATCTTGGATTCGGCACAAGGACTGCCCGAAAGTGCATACCTGAAACAAGTCACCAAGGAAGGAAGCGAACTGCTGAAGCTGGAATTCAAGAAAGGTGAGCTGTACGCTGTCAATGGGGAAGTGTTCGACGATAAAATCAAAGCCATCCAGCGTGTAGAAGAAATCGGAGCACCTTACGGTATCGGACGGGATATGCACGTAGGCGATACCATCATCGGCATCAAAGGGCGCGTAGGATTCGAAGCCGCAGCTCCGATGCTGATAATCGGTGCACACCGCTTCCTGGAAAAATACACGTTGAGCAAATGGCAGCAATACTGGAAAGACCAGGTGGCAAACTGGTACGGCATGTTCTTGCACGAAAGCCAATACCTGGAACCGGTGATGCGCGACATCGAAGCCATGCTGACCGAATCGCAACGCAACGTAAACGGTACGGCTATCCTTGAACTCCGCCCCTATTGCTTCTCTACCGTAGGCGTAGAATCAGAAGACGATTTGGTAAAGAACAAGCTGGGCGAATACGGAGAAATGCAGAAAGGCTGGACGGCAGAAGATGCCAAAGGCTTTATCAAAGTACTCTCCACTCCACTGAGAGCCTATTACGCAAACCATAAAGACGAAATGATGTAAAAAATACAACTATGGAAGGGAAAAAACTGACCCGCCCGCAAAGCAACAAGATGTTGGCGGGCGTATGCGCCGGAATCGCGAACTATTTTAACCTCGACCCGACACTGATCCGTGTAATATACGCGTTGCTCACGGTCTTTACTGCCTTTGCAGGGATAATCGTGTATTTATTATTATGGATAATCATTCCTGAAGATAAATAACAAAGCCCATGATTAAAGTAGGAATTATAGGAGGAGCAGGATATACAGCAGGCGAACTGATTCGCCTGCTTATCAATCACCCTGATGTGGAGATTCATTTCATCAACAGTTCGAGCAATGCCGGAAATAAGATTACCGATGTACACGAAGGACTGTATGGCGAAACCGATTTGACCTTTACCGATGAATTGCCACTGGATGAAGTGGATGTGGTATTTTTCTGTACGGCACATGGTGACACGCGCAAGTTTATGGAAAGCCACAACCTGCCCGAAGACTTGAAGATAATCGACCTGTCGATGGATTACCGCATTGCCGCTGAAGACCATGACTTCGTATACGGTCTTCCCGAACTGAACCGACGCACCATCTGTCATAGCAAGCACATCGCCAATCCGGGATGTTTCGCCACCTGCATTCAGTTGGGGCTGTTGCCCTTGGCAAAACACTTGATGTTGAAAGGTGATATCATTGTAAATGCCATAACCGGAAGTACGGGAGCCGGAGTAAAACCGGGAGCGACTACGCATTTCAGTTGGCGGAACAACAACTTGAGCATTTACAAGCCGTTCACGCACCAGCACCTTCC
The DNA here is from genome assembly GCF_000190575.1 of Phocaeicola salanitronis DSM 18170. Taxonomy (NCBI): domain Bacteria; kingdom Pseudomonadati; phylum Bacteroidota; class Bacteroidia; order Bacteroidales; family Bacteroidaceae; genus Phocaeicola; species Phocaeicola salanitronis. Next base: position 3,344,139 of record NC_015164.1, read on the forward strand.
GGAAATACGCCAGTCGCTGAAGCAATTGCAGAACAGCTTCGATGCAGATATTACGTTCATCCCTTACCGCGGCGACTTCGCCCGAGGCATTTTCGCCACTACAATCATAAAGACGAAGGTAGAATTGCCCGAAATCGTGAAGATGTATGAAGACTATTATGCCGAAGACTCGTTCGTGCATATCGTAGAAAAGAGCATCGACCTGAAGCAAGTGGTCAACACCAACAAGTGTCTGATTCACTTAGAAAAACACGAAGACAAACTTCTCATCGTGTCTTGCATTGACAACTTGCTGAAAGGCGCCAGCGGTCAGGCGGTACACAACATGAACCTGATGTTCAATCTGGAAGAAACTACCGGACTCAAGCTGAAGCCAAGCGCTTTTTAAGTGAAGAATTATAGTCCAAACGGATTGTATTTGTTATATTGAGTGCCCATATCCCATGGGAAATCCATTCGATTATGACAAATATTCATAACACATTGTCATCCTGAGCGTTAGCGAAGGATCTCGTAAACATCCACGTAAATGTATCCAAGATGCTTCACTACGTTCAGCATGACAAATGATTTTTCACATTTCATTCCTGATTAACTATAATAAAAAGCAAATGAATAATATACACCAATATTGGGTTTACATTCTTTCCAACAAGACACGAAGTGTCTTATATATTGGTGTAACAAATAATTTATACAAAAGATTCATTGAACATAAAACAGGAATTATTCCGGGATTCACCTCAAAATATAAATGTCACTATTTAGTTTATTTTGAAGAATACCATGATATAAACGAAGCCATTGTAAGAGAAAAAGAATTGAAAGGTTGGACTAGATATAAGAAAGAAAAACTTATACGAAACAATAATCCTTCACTAAAAAATTTGGCTCAGGAAATGAATTGGGAATAAGAGACAACAATTAAACATTATATAAAATGAAATTATTCGATGTATATCCTCTCTTTGACATTAACATTGTCAAGGGAAAAGCCTGCCACGTGTGGGATGACAAAGGACAAGAATACCTTGACCTGTACGGAGGGCACGCCGTTATCTCCATCGGGCATTCACACCCGCATTATGTGGAAATGATAAGCAAACAAGTTGCTATGCTGGGATTCTACTCCAACTCGGTCATTAACAAGCTGCAACAGGAAGTTGCCGACCGGTTGGGAGCGATGTGCGGCTATGACGATTACCAGCTGTTCTTAATCAATTCAGGAGCCGAAGCCAATGAAAATGCCCTGAAACTGGCGTCTTTCTATAACGGACGCACACGCATTGTTTCTTTCGGCAAAGCTTTCCACGGACGTACCTCGCTGGCGGTAGAAGTGACCGACAATCCGAAAATCATCGCTCCTGTCAACGCCAACCAACATGTTACCTACCTGCCGCTAAATGATATAGAAGCCATGAAAGCCGAACTGGCAAAAGGCGATGTCTGCGCCGTTATCATTGAAGGTATTCAAGGGATAGGCGGCATCCGGATACCCGATACAGACTTTATGAAAGCTTTGCGCCAAACTTGCGACGCAAACAACACCGTACTGATTCTGGACGAAATCCAGTCGGGTTACGGTCGAAGCGGCAAGTTCTTCGCTCACCAATACAGTGGCATCCGCCCCGATATCATTACTGTAGCCAAAGGAATCGGCAACGGTTTCCCCATGGGAGGCGTACTCATCAGTCCGAAATTCAAACCCGTTTACGGACAATTAGGCACGACTTTCGGCGGTAATCACCTGGCTTGTGCCGCAGCAATTGCCGTACTGGATGTCATAAAAGAAGAGAAGCTGATAGAAAATGCGGCAAAAGTCGGCACACATTTATTAGAAGAACTGAAGTGTTTCAAGGGCATCAAGGAAGTGCGCGGATGTGGTCTGATGATAGGGCTGGAATTTGAAGAGCCTGTTAAAGAGCTGCGTACGAAACTGCTCTTCGAGCAAAAAGTTTTTACAGGTGTAAGCGGAACCAATGTCATCCGTCTGCTTCCTCCTCTCTGCCTCAGCATGAACGAAGCGGATGAGTTCCTCACTCGCTTGCAAAATGCGATGAAAACAATAAGGTAATAAATTTGCATAGTAGCACTACCTGTCTAAGGGAATGAAGTGAAGTATCTTCAATGTCTACGAGATGCTTCACTTCGTTCAATATAACAAAATAGAAAAATAAATAAAAAATCCCCCGTTAGAGGACGAGGGAACCTAATGTTTTCACAACGGAATAATCCTTATTGTGATTTGCTTCAAATTAGTGAGAACAAAGTTAAGGAAAAAGTTTGAAAAGACAAATTTTGTCGCAAAAAATTCATAGCTTTGGGAAAAATATATAAAGCTATGAAACCAAAACACATCGTGCCGAGGCCCCTTCAGGCATAGGCGTAATTGTTTTCAATAGTTCAAATATATTAATTTGAAAGCAAATCACAACTGCTTTCAGAAACTGGATACGGCTTTGGTAGAAGTCAAATCGGTAAGTGTAATATTATGAAAAACACGGACGCTTGTATCGGCTGATGAGGGCGTTCATGTTGTGTAGCGTGTATGCTTGTATGAAGCAATACGGGCGCATGTGTTCTGTATGGATATGATATTAGCTGGCGGGTGCAAGTTCCCAATGAATCTTAATAGCGGAAATCATATTGCCAAGATCAAGAATGTCTGAATCTGAATGAAGCTGGCGGTAAGTACATAGTCTGACGGACAGAAACTTCATATAAGGCATATAACTGTGGGTAAGATTGCTAAACAAACTAAACCTTATAGCAATATTCGGAACGGTTGGTGTAAATGGAACAGATATAAGATGGAAAGTCAATATCCTTACCCGAGGAGGTCTTACGGACATACCGAATATTTTTACAAAATGTATGGAGTAATGCTTGCCGCGATAAGCCGGCAGAAGTCATAGTAATGGGGTAGATATGTTCCATGAAGGACTGGCCTGACAATTAAACGATAGTTACTGAAAGTTGCCTTATGAAAGAATGCAGAAAACATCAGCCGCTAATGTCTGCCCTCAAAGGGACAGGATGGAATCCGACAGGTATGAGGAAGTGCAGACTTTCGCTGGATTGGGTACTACCATCTTACACAGATAAAGTGTCTTTGTATTGAAACAGACGAATGGTTAAGGTGACGGATACGTATGTATAGTTGAACATCATGGAAGATAGTCAAGACCAGAGTGGAGAGCCTAAAGAAATATGATGCCCTTGATTGTCAGGTATATCAGTGGGGAGACATTCACCTTGGCTATTGGTGTGTAGCGAACAACCGCTTGCTAACTTCCGCAATGTCTAATAATAGGAAGCGCCGTATGCGGAACGGACGTACGGTGGTGTGAGAGGTTGGAAAACGAAAGTAGGAAGAAAACCATTTCGTTTTCCTCCTACTCGATTATTAGGTTTGTTTTAAAAACTTATTTCGGCAATGTTCCAGACCAATCGTTTTGTTCTACGCCAAATCCGGAATTGACTTCTGCAGCAGGAATCGGGAATATCAAATCTGAAATTTTGTAATTGCTATAAGTAAATGCTATATTCGGTGCTTGTATAGCAAATACATCTGCTGCTTCGTCCCAACGGCGCAAGTCATACAGACGTAAACCTTCTTGGAACAATTCGCGGGCACGTTCGTCTTTGATGAAAGACAGCAGTTCGTCAGCTGTTGCGGGCAGATTGTCTACGGAAGTAATGTCTGCGTTTCGTTTCGCTACAGTCAGAAGAGAATTGCGTGCGCTGTTCACATCACCTGTTTTTGCATCAGCTTCTGCCATAATCAGGTACATTTCCGGAGCATTGACCAAGTAGTTGGTTGCATATGCAGGGTTGCCGCTAGAATGTTGTGAATATTTTCCTCCCGTAAATACAGGAGCGGCACTTGTAGATTCGTCAGACCATCCGAAGATAGATGTACGGCAATCGTTTTCTCCATACATTGCCTGCAGTTTCGGGCTCGGGCTGAAATTATAGGTGGACCATAATGTTCCGCTTGAGTTAGCCGACCAGTTATCGGTTTGAGTAATAGCTAATGAAAGCAGGCTTTCTGTATTTGAAGTATTGTCACTGAACAATGCGGCGTATGCTGTAGCATCGTATGTTAAAGTAGTGATGCCTTTTTCATTCAATGCTTGTTGTGCATACTGTTTCGCTTCACTCCAGTTCTCCAGATACAGGTTGGTTCTTGCCAATAATCCGTAAACGGCTGCTTTATTCATGTATAGGATAGAACCACGGTCACCTCCGGCTGCATCGAAATGGCTGATTGCGTTGTCGAAATCAGACAAAATCGCCGTATAAGTTTCACCAATGGTAGAACGGCTTACTTGGGTTAGCGCTTCAATCGGTGCTTGATCGATTACGACGATACCCGGCTCTGACGAGAAGTCACTGCCGTTCACCTTTACCTGATGGGCATAAATGTTAACCATCATCAATTCAGCATAACCCCGCAAAGCGTATGCTTCTGCCATGCATCGGTCTAATTGGGTTTTTTCTTCGTCATTGCTTCCTTCATATAAAGCTTGCGATGCTTGGATGACACGGGTTGCGTTGTCCGCTACCTTATAACCATATTCCCAAATGTCCTGTAAGTAGGTATCGGTATCAACCACGGTATAAGTATAGATATTGTTAAAGTGGTTGGTCTTTGAGTTCCAATAAGCTATATCGGTCGGTATATCACCGATACTGATAGCATAATTCCCGGCAAAGTTATAATAGAAAAGGTTATAATAGGTACCGTTCAATGCCGTTGAAATGTTGTTTACGCTCGATAAACCTCCTTCCGAATCAATTCCGTTGTAGTAATCCGTTTCCAGAAAACTTTCACCACAACTCGAAAGACTGAATCCGAGGGTTGCTATAGCAAAGGCTTTCAATATATTCTTTTTCATATAAATCTCTCTTTTTAAATTATTCTTCAATCATTAGAATGTCAACTGGATACCTCCGATGAATGTGCAAATTGCAGGATATTGCCATGCGATTACACCATTGGCTGACGTTTCGGGGTTATAACCGATGAAGTCGTTTGATGCGAAAGTATAAAGGTTATCTACCGAGATATATGCACGCAGTTTTTGGATAAACGCTTTGGTTGTCCATTTTTGCGGGAGGGTATATCCCAATGTGACGTTGCTGATTCTCAAATAGCTTCCGTTATACAAGAAACGGGAAGAATATTGAGTCGCATTGTTCGGATCTTGGTAAATATATTGCGGATACTTGGCGTCTTTGTTTTCCGGAGTCCAAGAGTTAAGTGCCACGTCTTCAAGCGGTGTGCGCAATGACATGCCGAAGCCGGTAAATACAGCACCTGAATCGTAAACCTTACCTCCTACACGATAGTTGAAGTTGATATTGAAATCTAAATCTTTCCATTTCAAGTTCGTTCCGAAACCTCCCAATATTTTCGGGTCAGCATCTCCTACGTAACGTTTTGATGCGGCATTATAATCCGATGTAGTCTCGTTGCCTGTTTCGTTCAGGTACCAAAGGGGCTTACCGGTTTCGCGGTCAACGCCTGCATATTCTTTCATATAGAACTGGGTATAAGGACGTCCCTCTTCGACAATTTGGAAAGTATATTCCAAAGGATCGTCGGTAGAAAGCTTGATAACCTCATTCTTGTTCCAAGTCAGGTTGGCAAAGAAGTTCCAGTTGAAGTCTTTTCGCTGCATCAATGCTGCGTTTACAGAAAATTCAACGCCCCGGTTGCGGATTTTACCGATGTTTTGGTAGGTTGTCGAAATACCAGTCGTCATTGACAGAGGTACTTCAAACAAAGCGTCCGATGTAATTGAGTTGTAGAAGTCAAACGTAAAGTGCAAGCGGTGCAATAAAGAAAGGTCAAAGCCGATATCAAACTTCTTCGATACTTCCCATGTCAAATCCGGATTGGATATGCTGGTCGGGATCATACCCGGAATCTGATTGTAGTTATAACCTGCTGAATAGAAACCGCGGGCAGCATACCAGTCGATATCCTGATTACCTACCGTACCGTATGAAGCGCGAAGAGTCAGGTTGTTGATGATGTTGTTGTCTTTCAAGAAATCTTCACCTGTCATGCGCCATTTAGCACCTACTGACCAGAAGTTACCCCAACGGTGGTTGGCACCGAATACAGACGAACCGTCACGACGATATGATCCGGACAAATAATACTTGTCGGCATACGAATAGTGCGCATCCATGAAATAAGAAGCCAAGCGTGCCTCTTGTTTATAATACTCAGAGCCTTGGTCTGTACCGGCAGTGGTCAGGTCACGCATACCGTCTGCAGAGAACGGGAAGTCTGACTTAGCGAAATATTCGTAATGATAGCTCTTTTTCTGCATTTCTTGTCCCAACATAACGCTCACGTTGTGCTTTTCATCGAATACATAGTTCCAACCCAGAATGTTGTTCCAGGTAATGACGGTATTCTTAGAATTATACAACTGACCCAATCCGTTGTAGTCCATACCTTGTGGATTATATTGGGCACTCCAATACTGATATTGATTCAGTTCGTTCAAGTTTACACCCAATGTCGTTTTTGCGTAAATGCCTTTGCCGAAATCAATCTGGAAATAGGGGTTCAGATTGATGGTTTGCATTTTGTTTTCGTTCAATTCACCGGCAGTTTCGTCCATTAATGCCATTGGGTTATAATTATTGATATTCGCATAGTTGCCTTCGCTGTCATAAACCGGATCCATCGGGGTCATGCTCGAAATGGCTGCTACTACCGGACTACTCATAGAACCACTTGTAGAAAGCGAGAATCCATTTTGGGTAGAATAGCTATAAGAGGTATTAACGCCAACTGTGGCCCATTTGAATTTGCTGTCCAAGTTCAAACGTCCAGAGAAACGTTCGAAATCAGCGCTTTTAACCAAACCTTCCGTATTCAAATAGCCTAGGCTGACATAATATCCGGTAGAACCGCTACGGCCCTGCATACTTAAATTATAGTCTTGATAGTAACCTTTGCGGGTAATTTCGTCCATCCAGTCTGTAGATGTTTTGCGGTCCCAGCCGAAATATTCGTCTGCCAGATAATTATAATTGTCCTGCCACTCTCCGCCTTGTGCTGCGGTCAGACCGTCTGCAAAGAGGTTCATGGTTTGTTCGGCATTGGCAAAATCCATATTGTTGTTCGCCATGCTCACAAAGCCTTGCTTTACATCCAAGTTGATATTGAATTTGCCTTCTTTTCCTTTCTTAGTTGTGATGACAATCACACCATTGGCTGCGCGTGAACCGTAAATAGCAGTTGCTGCAGCATCTTTCAATACTGTAACGCTTTCGATATCAGACGGATTCAACATAGACATCGGGTCGACAGAGTTATTGCTGCTAGCAGTCAGTGAGCCGTCGTCTGTGTCCGAATCAACCGGCATGCCATCAATGACGTATAGCGGCTGAGTTCCCGAATTTAAGGAACCACGACCACGGATATAGATAGATCCCCATACACCAGGCATACTAGTAGAGTTATTCATCTGTACGCCCGGAACCGCTCCTTCCAATACTTTTACAAAGTTTGCGTCACTCTTTCTCAGAATCGCTTCATTGCTAATCGTAGTGGCAGCACCTGTAAATGCGGCCTTGCGTTGTACGCCATAACCGGTTACCACTACTTCGTCCAATGTCCGGGTGTCCGCCAATAAAACTACATTCACAACAGGTTGAATCTCAACTTCCTGCGTCTGCAGTCCGATGAAAGAAATCACCAAAGTTCCGGCCGAACTTAATAGTATCCATAAACGCCTGTTTATAAACCGATTATAGTAAGTCTGATTATGGCTTGTTCTTTTCCATGATTAACTCATACAGAGTATGAGACGGTTTTGTCTGAACTTTTTCTACCCAAGAAGTATCTGAAAGCGATGAGATAATGGAATTTTTGATTACCTTTGTACGGAACTCAAATACATTTGGTTATGGATGATAAGTATAAGATACCCTACATAAATGCGTGCATACGCGCTTTTGCCAAGCGTTTCAGCCTTTCGGTCAAGAATGCCTTTCTATACCTATACCGGTTTAAGGGCGTGGATTTCCTGAATGACTTTTATAGTGTAGAGCATTTGCAGTCCATTGACGATGCTGTGGATGACTTGATTGTCATCTGTAAAAAAAACGGAGGTCTACTGATATGATGCTTTATCATGGAACTAATGTCGATTTCCAGCAGATAGACATTCGAAAATCCAATCCGTATAAGGATTTTGGTCAAGGTTTCTATCTGACAGATATTTTTGCACAAGCCGAAAATATGGCAGCCAAGAAAGCGCGAATTTTTGGCGGAAATCCGATTGTACAGAAATATCAATTTGATGAAGCGTATCTGTCGGCTCCGTTTCTGCATGTCCTGCTTTTTGAGAAACCCGATAAAGAGTGGGCGGAATTTATTTACCGGAACAGAACAAGGAGTATCCCTGCCTTTTCGCATCATTACGATATTGTGATAGGTCCGATAGCGGATGATGGGGTCGCTTACCTTTTAAGCCGTTACGAAGAAGGTCTTTGCACTTTGGAAGAATTGGCAAAGGAATTAGAATACAAACAATTGAATAGGCAATTCTTTTTTGGAACTTTACGAAGCATTAATTTATTGGACAGAATATGATGACAGCGATTCTGCAAGACTATTTGATTTCACACATAGTCGATAAAATAACAGATTTTTTGATTGCGGATTTCCAATTAGACATACCTTCCGCACTGAATATAGTCTATACTTCTGATACGTTCAGAATACTCTCTGATAAAGAAGCTGACTTATACTGCCAAAGCCCTTCATATATATACGAATGGCTTAAAAGAGAGTTTCTGACGGGGAAACTGGACGATACTGCCGACGGACATTTACAAGTGTTATCCAATTAAGAGCCTGTTTTAAATTTTCCAATAAAGTAATATTCTATCAGGTTCTTTTGCGTTTGTTTCCGGTCTGTTTTCCCGATTTTATTCGTCAGATAGCCCGCTATCCTCCTCATAAAATCAAAAAACATCCTCGAAAACAATTCGCAAAATTAACCTGAGCAAAATTTATAATCAAAAAGAAATGGTTTGCGAATTAGACAAACGGAATTTAAGAGTCAGAAGTGACTCCAACTCTTCTTTATAGTTTCCGATGTTGTCGAAGAAATCCTTAGGGATATTCAGTAAATATAACAAAATTAGCCAACTAATTCATACACAATGTATTGCGAATTAGTTGGCTTTTTTGTATCTTTAGATATTCCCCCGAAAATAAGGTTTGGCAGCCAAAACGGGGGAAATACCCCAACAAAGATATGGCTAAGATACAAAATATTTCGGAAATACAGCCCACTTTGGGCTTTACAGAATTTGATGTTCTGGAAAAATATCGCAAGAGTTTTCATGAGAGTGAACTGGGCAGGCTTCACTCAGTTTTCCCGTTTGACCGTATGGCAAAAGCCATAGGCTTGTCGGAACATCGTCTTGGACGCAGGAACATTTTTAGCCCTCTGGCAAAGATTGCCCTTATGGTCCTGAAAGCCTACACCGGATTCTCCGACAGACAGCTGGTGGAACATCTCAACGGCAACCTCCACTACCAGATGTTCTGCGGAATCATGATAGATCCGGCCTTTCCCATAACCAACTACAAGATAGTCAGTGCCATCCGCAATGAGATAGCATCCCGTCTTGATATTGACTCCCTTCAGGAGATACTGGCCTCCCACTGGAAACCATATCTTGAGAACCTCCACACGTCCATGAGACCTCCCCAGTTAAGGACATGCTCTTTCCATCTTATACCTGCTTGATTTACTTAGGGCATTTCCGTATAGCTATCGGACTTTGACTTGTTCAGTAGTCTTATCCATGCCCGCCAGCCTTATATCAAGTTTCTGTTCGTCAGGCCAGATGTTTGCCGACAGCTTCCTTCAGATTCCAACTCACGATGGACACCCTTGCTCTTGGCTATACACTTTCCCGCTATCGGGCGTGTTACGGACTTGCACCGGTTAGAGAATGTTCGTGCTGGGCGAACGGATAAAAGGCTGCCTCTATGAAGAAGCAGCCTTTTATTTTATGCTACAGAGTCAAAAATCATTCTACACCTGCAGTCGGCAATTGCAAAGTTTCTATTGCCGGAGGAGTAAAACTTCCAGCACTAACGGAAAATTCCAACGTCACAGTAATAACTCCGTTTTCTAAAGTTCCATTTCCTGCTACATAAGCTGTTCCATATCCGTTTATATCGCTACAAGCTGCTTGACGGGCTACTGATACCGTCCGACCATCTGCACCGACTTGGAATACGATGTCATAACCTTTTTCGTATACAGCGATAGCTTTATATAAACTTGGATTTTGGTCAGCTTGCATCACTTCTACAGGGAAAGACTGAGGACTTCCATCTTCAAGAGCGAAGAAAGTAGTTGTATAAGTTCCTGTACCGATTGAAGAATAGGTATAATCACGGTAAATAGTGATAGTCTTTTGCAAGACAGCATCCACCGGAGCGGTTTCCTCTCCCAAAGTTAACACCAAACGATAATTCTCACCTGGAGTGATGTCGCCTACCGTTACATGAATAGCTGCAGTAAATTCGCCGGCTTCAAAATTAACACTCGAAGGCACTTGGATTTCAGAAGGTACAGCACTACCATCAGACATCGAAGCACTTAAAGGGACAGTTGCGGCTTCATCTGATACCGCACGGATAACTTCTACATCAAAACCTTCATAACCTGTTGATGGAAACGAAACACTTTGTGCATTAATGGAAAAGGTTACGCCCATTGTAGTCCCTTCGTAAACAGGACCTTCGTTATCTTGGTCACAGGAAGTGAGCAGTCCCATGACTGCTACACTCAACCCTAAAAAATAATTCTTTAATTTCATGTTGTTATTCTAATTGATTAAGAATTTCTATTATTCATCACCTAACGGGTTTTGATCGGTAGCCGGATTCAGACTTGCGTTACCATCGAATTCACTCTGAGGAATTGTCATCACCCACATATAGTTTTCCGGATTGGTTGTAGGACGTCCGGTAAGCAATGCGTCGGTAGGCCATCCCATATCTGTTGTACGTGTAAATCCTTGTTTCAAACGGCGGATATCCCATACACGTCCGTATTCACCCCACAATTCGATACGGCGTTGGTCGATAATGGCTTCCAGCAATGAGCCGGTGCGGTCTGAAGTCGTTGCACCCAATTCAGTTCCCGTAAGGCTATCAATCGGATAAGTCAAGTCACGTTGTCCCATCAGGTTTCTCAGATATTGGTGTGCCACATCCTCGTTACCCATACGGCAAGCAGCCTCGGCAGCAATCAGGTGCATTTCTTCTACACGCATCCAAATATAATCGCCTTCCCAAGTCTGTGTATTCGATGATTTGAACTTTTCCTGAGTGTAACCGCTATCATCAGTATTCGCAGAATGCTGCGTGTTCCACCAGCTTCTACGTGAATCAGATGCACTCATTAAAGCATACAGGTCTTTGCTGATTTGCTTTGGAGCAGTCGCTGCATAAGCCCCCAAGTCATAGTCCATATGGCTGAAAAAACTGGCATACATGGTTGACTGATCAGAACGGATAGCAGCGCCCCACATTACATTCCCCGCATCTACATTGTTCAGTCCGGCAAAAGCGTCAACCGGCTGAATTGTGCAGCCGCTTGTCTCAATAGCGGAAACCGCAGCCTCAAATGCCGTATTCCAGTCTTCCATCGTCAAAGCAATACGTGCCAACCAACCGTATGCTACACTTTGGTCGATGTGGGAAATGTGTGTACGGCGAGAACCTTGTCCTAACAATTCAATAGAACGGTTAATGTCACTCAAAATCTGATCATATACTTCCTGGACGGTAGCACGAGGCTTCCCTTTCGTTTCCGGATTAGAAGGTTCTGTATAAATCGGGCAGCAAGGTTCGTTTTCATGACCTTTGTAAGTACGGGCAAAGTTCTGAGCCAACATAAAATAGGAGAATGCGCGGATAGCGTATGCCTGACCCAATACATTATTTACCAGTTCCGTAGTTCCTTGCATGCTGCCGTCGCCTGCCAAAATTTCATTGGCACCGTTCACCCATGTATAGAAACAATTCCACATGTCATACGGACGCCATGCCGTGCTGGCATACATATCTTTTACCTGATACAGGCAGTCGTACCAGAACCAGCCGCTACCCATTGCAGCTTGTATCATGTCTTCACCCATCAGGTCTGCCATCAATACATACGAATTGATACCGAAGCTTTGGTGAGTATTGCCTTCCGGTGACCATGAATTATACATAGAACGATACATACCATTTAAAGCTACAATAGCAGTACCTGCATTACCAGAGATTCCACTACTCGACATAGAGTCTGTAGGCGCAGTTTCCAATGCATCGTCCGAGCAACCCGCAAGCATAGCACATCCTACGACTCCTGCAACTATATAATTGAATATTTTGTTCATGTTTTTTCTTAAAATTTAAATTGATTAGAAATTAACTTCGAAACCTAACGACCAAGTCTTGTTCGGAGTATAAGCGTAATTAGTTTGTCCACTAAAATTATATTGCGGATCCATACCTTGCAAATGAGTAAACAATGCCAGATTATCAACAGAAGCAAATACGCGTACAGAGCCTAAACGGGCTTTCTGCATCCAAACCTTAGGCAATGTATAACCTAATGTAATGTTCTTAATGGCAAAATAAGAAGCGTCTACTAAAAAACGGTCATTGGTTGCGTATGAACCGGCGATTTCAATACGCGGCACATCGGTAATGTCACCCGGTTTTTGCCAACGGCGCAATGCGTGAACGTTCCAAGTATTGTTGTAATACATGTTGTTCATCGAACCGGCATACAGGCTGTCGTAAATCTTACCGCCAATCGAATAAGTGGTCAAGATAGACAGGTCAATGCCCTTCCATGTCAGATCGGTACTGATGCTACCATACAAATCTGGGATACGGCTGCCCAAGTAATGCTTGCTGTTATTCGCTTTGTTGTAATCGCTGGAGATGTAGTCTTCACCAATTTTATTTCCGTTTTCATCTGTATCATATACCCAATAAAGCTGTGCACCTGTCGCAGGGTCTACACCAGCACTTTTTGCCATATAGAATGTGTTGATAGGCATGCCTTCTTTAATACTGTAGATACCGCTGATGATTTCAGGAGAATCTCCGGTCAGTTCCAGTACTTTATTCTTTACCGTAGAGCCCATCCATGACAAGTTCCAAGTCAAATCTTCTGTCTTGACAAGTGTGCCTCTGATTTCAAATTCGAAACCGCTGTTACGCATGCTTCCCACATTAGCGTTATATCCATTATAACCGGTAGAAGTAGCCATCGGGTAGCTCAACAACATATCGGTTGTTTTCTTATTATAATATTCAGCGTTAATGCTCAAACGGTGATCCAACAACAAAGCTTCGATGCCGACATTCAAGTTGCCATTCTTTTCCCATGTCAACGATCTGTTTTCCAATGATGAAGGCATTGCACCCGGATTGTTTTCATTAGTCCAGCTCAAATCGTAGAGCCCTTGCCACAGATAATAATTAGGGTTACCGTTTGCATCCAAAATATTATCATTACCTTGTTGACCATAGCTTAACTTCACAGACAAGTTGTTAATCCATGTCAAATCTTTCATGAATTCTTCTTTCGATACACGCCAGTTACCTCCTACAGACCAGAAAGTACCCCAACGATTATCTTTATAGAAACGTGAAGAACCATCCGTACGCAAAGAAGCAGAGAAATAATATTTTTCGTCAAAATTATAATTAAAACGACCGAACCAAGATTCGATACGGTAGTTATCGGTATAAGAGTCAGCGTCATACAATACAGCACCCGGACGCAATTCCAAAATACCGTCTACCAAACCGGTTCTTCCAGCTGAAAGGTATTCATATTGGTAAGCATAAAACTCATGACCGGCCATCACATCGAAATTATGCAAACCGAACGTACGGTTCCATGTCAGGATCTGATTGAACGTATAGCTTTGCATACGGACACTGTATTTCTGCAACAAACCGCCTGCGTTAGCCTGATTACCATGATACATATTCATGTAGTCCATCTGATTCTGGTTACGATAGTCCATACCGAAGTTAACAGAGAACTTCAAGCCTTTGAATACACCAAATTCATCTTTATCACCACCCAATGTGAAGCCGGTACGCAAGCTGGCAACATCATTCTTTACCAATGATTTATCATCAATCAAACCTCCTAATGGATTATAGTCATCATAACTACCCGGACGACCGCTTTCACCATAGTCCAATTGGGGATTTCCATTTGAATCCAACAGGTTATTACCATTCTCATCCTTTATATATACAGGAAGCAACGGAGAAATAAATTGTGCAGAATACCATACGTTCGACTGTGATGTATCTTCATACTGGCTATAGTTCATAATAGAATGCGTCAAAGATACGTTCATGTTTGCCTTAAACCAGTCGGTTACATCCGAAGTAATGTTGGCGCGTCCGTTATAACGCTGGAAACCGGTATTAGTTAAAATACCATCTTCGTTTACATAACCTAATGAAAACATGTATTTAGTTTTAGCAGAACCTCCGCTCAATGACAATTGATGTTCATGACGAAAAGCACCATTTTGCTGTACGGCATCCAACCAAGGTTCGTTCCAAGCTGAAACAGCATCTGCGCGTACTTGTCCTGTAGCCGGATCAATTAATTGGTCCCACGTATAATTTTTAAACGGATTATAAAGTTCACCGGCACTACCTCCCAAATTGCGAGCCAATGAAGCACGAGCCATAGCCTCAGCTTGCTCCCATGAATAACCATTGCCAAACGCATAACTGTTACGTGCGGCTTCGTAACTCAACTGAACAAAATCTTTTTGGCTTACCGTTTCATATTCAGGAATCGCGCGTGAAGACCATCCTGCGGTAGAACGCCAAGTTACATTTGTCTTGCCCTCCTTACCTTGTTTAGTAGTAATCATGACTACACCGTTCGCACCACGTGCACCGTAAAGGGCACCGGCCGAAGCATCTTTCAGAATTGTCATCGATTCGATATCCGACGGATTGATAGAAGAAAGTGTACCGTCATAAGGAACACCATCTACTACATACAACGGGTCTTGTGAAGCATTAATAGAACCATAACCGCGGATTACAATAGAGGCAGATTCACCAGGTTGTCCTGAACCCGAGGTTGTTAATACGCCTGTCGTTTGTCCTTCCAAGGCTTTTGTCACATTAGTAATAGGGCGAGATTCGATCTTATCACCTCCGACAACCGAAGCCGAACCCGTAAACGAAGACTTCTTAGCCGTACCGTAAGCTACCACCATCACCTCGTCCAACACCTCAGCATCCGACTTCAGCACAACTTTCACAACCGGCTGGATCTTAACCTCTTGCGTCTGCAGTCCGATGAAAGAAATCACCAAAGTTCCGGCCGAACTAATATGTTTATGAAATTGTCTGATTATAAACATCTTATAATTCTCTCTTTTTCGTGTTTAAACAAAACATAACTAGGTTACAACATCTTGTAGACGTGTTTTAGTAGGAAAATTTCTACCAAAATGTAATCTTATAAAGTTTCAATTATGATTGAAGAATGCGATACTTTTCAATAAAGTTTCAATTATAATTGAAACTTTATTACTATCTTTGTGTGATTCTAAAAGAGAAATATATGAAGGAGAAATATGTAAATAGACCGATTTATACAGAAAAAGTGAGACCTTTTATCAGGAAGCAATTGATTAAGATACTTACCGGACAACGGAGAGTGGGCAAGAGTTACATCATGCTCCAACTGATGGATACGGTAAAGATGCAGTATCCCAAGGCTAACATTATCTACATCGACAAGGAACTGCTGTCTTATTCGGAGGTGAAGGACAGTAATTCACTTTATGATTACGTATCTGCCCGCTTGACTTCTAGACCGGACTTTCTGTTCATTGATGAGGTGCAGGAGATTGACGGCTTCCAGCTTTGCCTGAGAAGCTTGTTGAACGAAAACAAGTGTGACATCTATTGCACCGGGAGCAATGCAAAAATGCTTTCCGGCGAACTGGCTACACATTTAGGAGGCAGATACATCGAAATACCTGTGCATTCGCTCAGCTATCGGGAGTTTTTAGAATTCAACAGCCTTTCCGTAAGTGACGAATCACTGAACCAGTATCTTACATTAGGCGGAATGCCTTACCTTCATAACTTGTCTTTAGACCGGAATGTCATTTACGAATACCTCCGCAACGTGTATTCTACAATCATGCTGAAAGATGTTGTAAGCAGGGAAGCTATCCGCAATGTTGCCTTTTTGGAGAACTTAGTTGCTTATTTAGCTGATAATGTAGGCTCATTGTTTTCCGCTCAAAACATAAACAAATACTTGAAGTCGCAACACATCAACATGCCTACCCAGACGATACTGAACTACCTGAGAGCGTTATGCAACTCTTATTTCATTTGCAAAGTCCAGCGTGCTGACGTCAACGGGATGAAGGTGTTCGAAATAGGCGAAAAGTATTATTTTGAGGATTTAGGTCTCCGTAACGCCATCCGCATGTTCGACTACCGGAAAGACATCAACAAGCTAATGGAAAATGTAGTCTATATAGAGCTGCTTCGTCATGGATACAATGTCTATATAGGCAAGAACGATACAAAAGAAGTGGATTTCATTGCGGAAAAAGACAACGAGAAGCTCTATATCCAAGTGGCTTATATGTTATACGACGAACAGACCGTGCAGCGGGAATTCGGCGGATTGATGGAAATTGCCAACCATTATCCTAAATATGTCATCACAATGGATACGTTGCAAAACGGAGGAAGCTACCAAGGAATCAAGCAGGTACATTTAAGGGATTTTCTATTGGCTGAAGACAAAGGGAAGCTTTGAATTTATGCTGCATAGACAGCTACTTTTTATATGGCAAAGGCTGCCTCAAAATGATCCTGAAGCAGCCTTTGCTATTTTGATGTTGCCGACTATTCCGATACAGGAAGAATTAATGTTTCATTATAAGAACCATAACTTCCGACACCGGGAATAGAGTGTTCCAGCTTAACGGTAATCACGCCGTTTTCTAACTTACCTGAACCGGCTACATGTACTTTTCCGTAAGTAGCATCCGTCCATGCAGGTTGCGAATCAACCGTCACTTCGTTAGAGTTAACTTTGAATACGACATCCAAACCTTCTTCATACAAACTGATAGCTTTGTACCATTCCACTTGATTGGCTTTCTGTACCTCCACTTCCCATTCAGCATAGTCTTGTCCTTCTTCCGCCATAGCGGTTGATTGGAATGTGCCTGTGCCAAGAACAGAATAGGTATAATCGCGGAAAATAGTAACCGTTTTGCTGCCAATAAAGTCTATATTGGCATGTGTCTCAGGCAAATTGATGATTATTTGATAATTCTGTCCCGGAGTGATATCACCTACACTAACGTGGATGTTTGTTTTGAACTCACCGTCTTTAAACGTTACGGTAGACGGAACAGAAATCGTTGACGGAAGCGGTTCTAACTCTCCACCGTTCACTAAAGATGCCGTGACATCAATCGTCAATTCACCTGCCGTTTTTGCCCGAAGCACTTCCACATCAAAGCCTTCGTAGCCAGTTGAAGGGAAGGATACAGATTGAGTGGCAAGTTCGAATGTGATGCCAGCATTATCTCCGCCTCCGTAAATGGCTCCTTCATTGTCCGTATCGCATGCACTCAACAGAGTTGCTACGGAAACGCATAAACTTAGAATGTATTTATTCAACTTCATAATGTATCGTTGTTTACTTATTGTTTGTTATTTATGATCACCTATCGGGTTTTGGTCTTTAGTCTGATCCAAGCTGGGGTTACCGTCGAATTCTGATTGTGGAATGGTCATCACCCATGCATACGATTCGGGATCTTGTGTATCTGTACCTTGAATCAAAGCTGAGGCAGGCCATCCCATGTCTGTAGTGCGGGTAAATCCTTGTTTCAGACGGCGAATGTCGTAAATACGTCCGAATTCTCCCCATAGTTCTATACGGCGTTGAGTGATGATTTCTTCCAGCAATGATCCTGTTTCGTCTGAAGTCAACTTACCCAAAGCTGTTCCTGTCTTGGTGCAGTTGTAATCTGCATCACGTTGTTGCATTACAGCGTTTAGGTTCAAGCGTGCTTTACTCTCGTCGCCTAAACGACAATAAGCTTCGGCAGCGGTAAGATACATTTCTTCTACGCGCATCCAAATATAATCACCGGTCCATAAAGATACATCGGCAAATTTGAATTTCTCTTGCTGGT
Source organism: Phocaeicola salanitronis DSM 18170 (assembly GCF_000190575.1). Classification (NCBI taxonomy): domain Bacteria; kingdom Pseudomonadati; phylum Bacteroidota; class Bacteroidia; order Bacteroidales; family Bacteroidaceae; genus Phocaeicola; species Phocaeicola salanitronis. The sequence goes on from NC_015164.1 coordinate 3,362,436, forward strand.
AACCTCCTTCTTCGTTATTAGGATCGTTCGGATTCCACCAATTACGGCGGATATCGTTTACACCCATTTTTGCATAAAGCTGTTTGTTGATTTGTTTGCGTGCAGATTCGCCGTATGCGTGAGCGTCAACGTCCAAATGAGTGAAGAATCCGGCGTACATGCCTGACTGGTCGGCACTGATAGCTGCACCCCACATTACATTAGGAAGTTCTACGCTATTCATGCCTTTAGTTAAATTGTCACCAGTGCCCACTTGGCATCCACTATTCAGAATAGCATTTTCTGCGGCTTCTTTAGCTGTGTTCCAATCTTCCATGACTAATGCTACGCGTGCCTGAAATCCGTATGCTACCCCCAAGTTGATATGAGTCATGCTGGCTCTTGCCTCTGTCGTAGCGGAAAGGCAGGTAATGGCATGTTCCAAATCATCGGTAATTTGCTGATAGACTTCTTCTACTGTCGCACGAGGTTTTCCATCAGTGTGGATGTCGGTCGGTTCAGTATAAAGCGGTACGCAAGGTTCGGTCTCATGTCCTTTATAAGTACGGGCGTAAAGTTGTGCTAACATAAAGTAGGTATATGCACGTACGGCGTAAGCTTGTCCCAGTACATAATTTTTTTCCGAGTCTGTTCCCGTCATGGCATCTCCCGCATTAATAATGTAATTCACGTTCGATATCCAAGTATAGTAACCATTCCATGTATCATACGAACGCCAAGCGGTAGAGGTGTACATGTCTTTCACCTGATAAACACAATCGTACCAAAACCAACCGCTTCCTTGTGCAGCCATAATGAAATCTTCTCCCATTACGTCCGCCATTATGTTATAAGCCGAAATACCAAAACATTGGTGAGTGTTTGCCGCATTTGAGACTCCGGCAGTGTACATGGCGCGATACACGCCATTTAACGGTATTAACGCATTAGTGGCACTTCCTAACAACTGGTCGCCTGAAACAGAAGCGGACGGAGCTGTTTCCAGTTGGTCGCTGCAGGCTGTGAGTGAACAAGCAGCCATACCGACCAACAGATATTTGAATAAATTCTTTTTCATACGTTTAATGTTGCACTTTAATTAAAAATTAACTTCCAGACCGAAAGAGTAAGTTCTGTTCGGCGCATAAGTATAATTGGTTTCACCTGTGAAGTTGTATTGAGGATCCATACCGTCCAAGTGAGAGAATAAGCCTAAATTGTCGAACGAAGCAAACACACGGACTGAACCGATATGGGCACTTCTTAACCAATTCTGAGGCAGGTTATATCCTAATGTAATGTTTTTGATAGCAAAGTAAGAAGCATCTACTAAATAACGGTCGGTCACAACGTTGGCACCTCCAATAGAGATATGCGGTACATCTGTTATGTCACCTGGTTTCTGCCAACGGCGAAGCGCATGTTTATTCCATGTGTCACCTGTATACATCACATCCATTGAACCCATATACAACGAATCGTAGACTTTGCCACCCAATGAATAAGTGGTCAAAACAGACAAGTCGAAACCTTTCCAAGAGAAATCAGTAGAGATGCTCCCATACAAATCCGGAATACGGCTTCCTAAATAATATTTGCTGGTTGCAGCCAATGACGAGTCGCTGCTGATGCGTTCATTCACTTTGTTTCCATTCTTGTCTGTATCATATACCCAATATAGTTGTGCACCTGTTGCAGGATCTACACCTGCTGATTTTGCCATATAATATGTATTGATAGGCAAGCCGACTTTGGTACTGAATACACCTGAGATGATTTCAGGTGATTCGCTGGTTAATTCCAGCACTTTATTTTTTACAGTAGACCCCATGACGCTCAAATTCCAACGGAAATCATTCGTCTGAATCAGTGTGCCACTCACTTCAAATTCGAATCCGCTGTTGCGCATGCTTCCTACGTTAGCATTGTAGTAACTGAATCCGGATGAAGTCGCCATCGGGTAATTCAGCAGCATATCCGTAGTTTTCTTGTTGTAATATTCGGCATTGATGCGTAAGCGGTGATCCAATAAAGTAGCTTCAATGCCTACATTCAGGTTGCCACTCTTTTCCCATGTAATATCTTGGTTCTGCAAAGATGAAATCAAAGCACCGATATTATTTCCGTTGGCATAGTCGAACGGATACAAGCTTTGCCATACATAATAATTAGGTACATATTTACCGAATTCTCCATCGTACTCCAAAATATTGTCGTTACCCTGCTGTCCATAGCTCAATTTCACAGATAAGTTGTTTACCCATTTGATGTCTTGCATGAACTCTTCTTCAGACATGCGCCAGTTACCGCCAATAGACCAGAATGTACCCCAACGGTGGTCTTTATGGAAACGCGACGAACCGTCTGAACGTAAAGAAGCGGAGAAATAATATTTTTCGTTGTAGTTATAATTGAAACGTCCCAACCACGATTCTACACGGTATTGTTTTGAGTAAGAGTCAGCGGATTGTAAGGTCGTACCCGGTCGCAACTCTAAGATACCGTCTACCAAATTCGATTTAGCGGCTTTCAAGAACGAATATTCATACGAGTAGAACTCATGACCGGCAAGCAAATCAATATTATGTTTCCCGAATGTACGATTCCACGTAAGCAATTGGTTGAATGTGTATGAAACGGTACGCATATTATATTTGGTTAGCAAACCGCCCGCATTCGCCTGATTGCCATGATGCATATTCATATACGACATACGTGCCTCGTTTTTGTAATCCACACCAAAGTTTACAGTCAGTTTCAATCCTTTCGCCCATTTAGCATTGTCTTTATCCGATCCGATTGTTACAAAAGTACGCACACCGGCAACATCATTTTTGATATCAGCTTTATCGTCTAACAAGCCTCCCAATGGGTTATAATCAGAATACTTAGGGCGACCGGTTTCTCCATAGTCTAATTGTGGGTTACCGTTAGCATCCAACACGTTATTTCCGTCCGCATCTTTCAGATACATAGGATAAATCGGTGCTATAAATTGAGCAGAATACCATACATTTGAGTTGGCAGCTCCCTCATAATCACTGAAATTTTGTGTTGAGTTCGACAAAGATGTGTTCAGTCCGGCTTTCACCCAATCATTGATTTCCGAACTGACATTTACACGTGCATTGTAACGTTCGAATCCAGTGCCCACCAAGATACCGTCTTCATTCAAGTACCCTAAAGAAAACATATATTTCGTCTTTTCTGTACCTCCGTTCACTGAGAGTTGGTGTTCATGACGGAAGGCATTGTTTCTCTGTACAGCATCCATCCATTGTTCATCCCAAGCGGAAACTGCATCTGCTTGCACCATACCGGTTTCCGGATTGATAATAGTCTCCCATGTATAGTTCTTAAACGGATTATATTGTTCGCCTCCCAAAGCCGATGATAAATCTGCTGAAGCCTGAGCTGAAGCATCATTCCAATTGTAACCATTATCGAACATGTAACTGTTGCGCAGACCTTCATAAGTCAATTGCACAAATTCTTTTTGGTTTACCATGTCGTAAGGTTTCAGAGCACGTGAAGACCAGCCTACCGTAGAGCGCCAAGTAATCTTCGGACGTCCTTCTTTACCTTGTTTAGTAGTAATCATAACGACACCGTTGGCGCCGCGTGCACCATACAGAGCACCTGCCGAAGCGTCTTTCAGCACTGTCATCGTTTCGATATCAGCAGGATTGATAGAAGACAAATCGCCGTCGAAAGGAATACCGTCCACTACATACAAAGGGTCTTGAGAAGCATTGATAGAGCCATATCCACGGATAATGACTTTAGAAGCCTCGCCCGGCTGTCCTGAACCAGATGTTGTCAACAAGCCAGTCGTTTGCCCTTCCAAGCCTTTAGATACATTCGTGATAGGTCGGAGCTCCAATTTTTTCCCGTCAATGTTAGAAGCCGATCCCGTAAAAGAAGACTTCTTTGCAGTACCGTAAGCAACCACCATCACTTCGTCCAACTGTTCTGCGTCAGACTTCAGCACCACTTTCATAACCGGCTGAATCTTAACCTCCTGTGTCTGCAGTCCGATGAAAGAAATCACCAAAGTTCCGGCCGAACTGATGTGTTCGTGCAATTGGCAGATTATGAACGTCTTATAAATATCTCTTCAAAGCGTTTAAGCAAAAGATAACCGGATTACGACATCCTATAGATATGTTTGGGAGGGAAAGTTTCTACCTGAAAGACGTCTTAGAAAAGTCGGTTTTTCGTTTTTTACCTGCCAGACCGTTATAGCTTTCGTCATTGAAAGTTATATCATCAGAAATTCTTCTATGTTTTTAGGCGTAATGATTTTAAAGGAGGCTTCGGGATAAGCTGTAGAAAAAGATTCCGGACACTTGTTTTTTGCTTTACGCTCGTTCCATTTGAATTCGAACGCTTGAATTATGCCGTTTTCTTCCTCGATGTAGTCAATCTCTTTTTGTTGCTGGGTGCGCCAGAACCAAGATTGTGCGAAACTATTTTGGTAAGCATTTTGTTTTAGCCGTTCAGCGATCGCGAAATTTTCCCATAATTCTCCTGCATCCGTGCGGTTTTCTATCTGTGCAAGGTTCCCGATTACAGCATTCCGTATGCCGAGATCCCAAAAATAGACCTTGCGGCTTGCCTTTAACTCATTGCGAAGATTACGTGAAAAACTGCCTAAGCGGAATACGATAAACGATTTTTCAAGAATGTCAACATAACGTTCTACCGTTTTCGAATCCAGACTTATCATATTACCGATTTCGTTGTATGATATCTGGCTGCCTATTTGCAGGGCAAGTGCCTTGAGTAAACGTATCAGCTTGTCTGGCTTGCTGATATTGTCAAGTGAAAGAATGTCCTTATACAGATAACTGTCCGAAAGTTCTTTCAATACGTTTTTTTCATCTCCCGGGTTACACACCACTTCCGGATAGTATCCGTAAACCAGACGATGGGGAATCAAACGCAATTCATCTAAGAAGTGGGTATGCCCGACCATCTCCCTGAATGTTAAGGGGAACATCTTGAATTCACGTTTACGTCCGGTCAACGGTTCGTTTACTTTCGAAGCCAATTCGAAAGAACTGCTCCCAGTAGCAATAACCTGTATATTAGGTATCTGGTCTGTAACCAGCTTGATGCGAAGTCCGATATCCGGAATGCGTTGGGCTTCATCGATTACAAGATATTTGTTGTTGCCAAGCAAAGTGCGCATACGTGTAGAGGTCATTTCATGGAATAAGTTCTGCACGTCCATATCATCCCCATTCAGCCATAAGGTGTTTTTGTTTTCACCAAGTAGCTGGTTGAGTAATGTTGATTTGCCTACCTGTCGTGCTCCCATAATGATGACTGCTTTATTCCCGCCAAGCAATGGCCGTATATTTTCTTCAAGCATCCGGTGTATCATAGTTTCAGTATTTTCCGCAAAGATAGAGATTAGGATAGTAAATCCAAAATTATTATAAGAAATTCGGATTCAATTCCGAAATTATTATAAGAAATTCGGAACGTGCTGCATACTTTTACTTTCCATTCTAATATTCCAGCCCGAATTGCCACGAAGAAACGGTATTCATACAGCCGGTTTTCTATTCCGTCTTTCACAACGTATGCTTTTCCCGCATTACATATTTGCTTCTGTTTCTTATTCTTTCCGCCTATTTCTTAGAAGCTGTTTTGAATTTCTCCAAAAAGTTTTTCTTGGCTTGATGTATCCGTTTTCGTGTGTGCTTTGGGCGATTTTTTGGTCTTTTCCGCTCCTGTTCTTCGTCAGATAGCCCGCTATCTTCCTCATAGTAAAGACGCAAAATTTTGCGTCTTTACAAAAACTCATCCCAAATCAGCGCACGATAAATTCAAAACAGTTTCTAAGTCTTGCGGTATTTGCAATCCGCTTCTGCTCCGCGATAAAAACGATGTTTTGCCCCATACAATCGGCTCTTTCAATATGCATATAAAGCCAATTAAACCAAAGCAGTATAGTTTCACAATAGTTTATATATACTGAAACTTCTGTTTTAATAGCCTGAAACTTTAGTTTCATCGCCTCAAAACTAAAGTTTCAGTATATATAAACTTCCGAAACAGCATTAGAACTTACATTTCTTTAAGTCATTCACTAAGGTTTGCGAGAAGACTTCTCCATAGATTTGCGTAGTTTTGATGCTCCGGTGCCCCAATAACTTTTGCACCGTAGTCAGTTTTGCGCCGCTATATATTAATAAGGTGGCGTTCGTATGGCGCGAAGAATGGAAAGAGAAATGCTTTTCTATCTGTGCCAGCTTGCCGATACGGATAAGGTCTTTGTTGACATCCGGATTGGGTTTCAGACGGAAGAAGCTATTTTTGTCTTCGTACTTCTCCAAAATCCGGACCGCTTTTCCTTGAAAAAGCAAGTCTAATGGAAGCTGGCTTTCCACACCGGTTTTTTGGGACTTGAATAGCAGCCAAGCATGTTTTTTATCCGGACAGACGAGGTTCTTTTCCGATAACTTCGTAAAATCAGAATACCTCAATCCGGTATAGCAACAAAATAGAAACGCGTCCAGCGAATGACACAGCGGTTTCCCTTCCAGCGCCAGTGCCAATTTTTCCAGCTTTTCCAATTCTTCGGGAAGGAGAAACACATGCCGGCTCTCGGTAGTCCGTATCTTGTATTTAGTAAAAGGAGAAGATTCCGGAGCGGCAAGCCCTTCGCGGACGGCTTCATTGTAGAACGTACGGAGGTGGAACAGATGCTTGGCAATGGTATTCGTCTTTAACGCTCTTTGCTTTAAAAACGATTCGAATTGAAGCAAGAATGCGTAATCGATGTCCGAAATGTTCAGGTGTGGACGAAACTCTTGCACGAGCGCCAACGTGGTGTTCAGGTTGTTCCGGGTGCTTCTTTTCCGCTCCGAATGTTCTACCCATTTTCTACCGAAAGCGAAAAAACGCTCTTCCGTGACTTCCGGAAGTTCCGTTTTCAGCAGTGATAAGGCAACCGCCTTTCCCTGCTTCCAGCCTTCCAGCTCCCGATATTGGAGGTTTAGAAGAAATTCGTCAAGCATCCGGTTTAACGCTTCTTCGTGCGGATGAAGCACGATTCGCCCGTGTTTCGAATCCCATTGTTCGGGCTTCACATAAATGTGGGTCGAGAAATATGCCTTTTGTCCTGTTAAATAAGCTTCAACCTGAATCAAGGCTTTCCCGTTGGCATTGAGGTGTTTTTTGCGATTGTACACCAGCCTGTAGCTAATTTTTTTCATGAATCCATTTTTTTAACGTAAGAAGTTCGATTTATCCGCAAATGCGCTCACAAGTGTCTCTTGCATCGTTTTTTGCCTATTTTAAATATCCATAGAGCCGCATATTCGTTGGCTTTTTATGCAAAAATGAAATCTTAAAGTGTTAAAAAGCGAAGGCTTTCTTATCTTTTGTTTCCAAAAGTGTACAAGTTATAAGATAAATGCTTACCTTTGCGGGCAAACTGAATTAGATAAAAGTGTTTATTTAAGGTTAAATTTAAGAGAGAATTTTTTATGAAAAGAAAATTGATGCTGTTAATGACCTGCCTGATGATAGGTTTTGGTCTGGTAAACGCGCAAGTGAAGAAGGTAACCGGTACGGTTACTTCTGACGAAGACGGTTTACCCGTAGTGGGAGCATCTGTATTGGTAAAAGGTACCACTGTAGGTACGGTTACTGATATAGATGGTAACTTTACAATTAGTAATGTGCCAAGTTCGGCCGGAACTTTGGTGATTTCTTTCATCGGATTGCAGACGCAAGAAGTTAAGATTCAGCCGGTTATGAAAGTTGTGCTGCATGCGGACACAGAGGTGTTGGACGAAGTTGTGGTGACGGCTTACGGTACAGCAACCAAGGGTACTTTTACCGGATCGGCTTCAGTAATGAAGGCAGATAAAATCGAAAAACGTCAGGTATCTAACATTACAAATGCATTAGCTGGTGCGGTTGCCGGTGTACAGATTCAAAGCTCTAACGGTCAGCCGGGTGAGGATGCGAAGGTGCGTATCCGTGGTGTCGGCTCTATCAATGCAGGTACAGACCCGTTGTACGTTGTAGACGGTATGCCGTTCGACGGTGACCTTTCTTCGTTGAATACACAAGATATCGAGAGCATGACCGTATTGAAAGACGCGGCTTCTACCGCTTTGTATGGTGCGCGTGGTGCCAACGGTATCATCATGATTACTACGAAAAAGGGTGCTTCGGGCAAAGCTCGTGTGAACTTTGATGCCAAATGGGGTGCTAACTCACGTGCCGTGACCAATTACGATGTAATTGATAGCCCGAACCAATATATGGAACTGGCTTACCAGTCGTTGAAGAATGCAGGTTTGTATAACTTGGGTTATGACGATGCTGCGGCTCACGCATACGCTAATTCTACTATTTTCCGGAATGCATCGGGTGGTGTAGGTTATCAGGTATATACGCTTCCTGAGGGTGAAGGCATGTTTACTACAGACGGACGTGTCAATCCGAACGCGAAATTAGGTTACAATGACGGTACTTATTATTATACGCCGGATGACTGGGAAAAGGAAATGTTCAAGAACAAATTGCGTCAGGAGTACAACCTGAGCGTATCAGGCGGTAATGACCGTGCTACGTTCTACTTCTCTTTGGGCTATTTGGATGACCAAGGTGTAATTGACGGTTCTGGATTCAAGCGTTACAGCGGTCGTTTGAACGGTGATTACAAGGTAAACGATTGGTTGAAAGTGGGGGCTAATGTGGCTTATAACTTTACCAATAGCCGTAATCCGGGCGAACAGACTACTACCAATTCTACGGGTAACGCTTTCTATATCGCTAACTTTGCGGCACCTATTTATCCGTTGTATGTGCGTGATGCCAATGGCAATATCATGACTAACAACGGACGTAAGGTATATGACTATGGTGACGGACAGAGTACGAACCAGAGCCGTTCGTTCATGTCTATCGCTAACCCTGCCGGTGACTTGATTTACAATAAGACCGAATACCTGATGGATATTATCAATGCCAATTGGTATGCGCAAATCACTCCGATTAAGGGACTGACCTTGACGGCGCGTTACGGTCTGCATATCGACAATACCCGTTATAACGATTTAGGTAATGCGTATATGGGACAGACTGCATCGTATGGCGGTACGGCATATCAGGCACACATGCGTACGTTCGGTTTCGACCAGCAGTATGTGGCTAACTATGCTTTTTCTATCGATGATATTCATCACATTGACTTGACTGCCGGTTACGATGGATATAGCATGGAGATGACCAACTTCTCCGGGTACGGAACTAACTTGTATAATCCGGAAAGCTATTATCTGGGTAATACGATTGATAACTGGCAGATAGGCGGTAATAAACATGAGTATGCTACTCACGGTATTTTCGCCCGTGTTAACTATTCATATAACGACAAATACATCGGTAATGTGTCTTACCGCCGTGACGCTTCTTCACGTTTTGCTCCCGATCACCGCTGGGGTGACTTCTGGGCAGCCAGTGTGGCTTGGCGTATCTCGGAAGAAGCTTTCATGGAAGACGTAGAATGGGTGAACCAATTGAAACTGAAAGCTTCGTTCGGACAGCAGGGTAATGATGACATTTTGATGGGTGACCTGACAACAAAGAACTATTATCCGTATATCGACCAATACAGCATCAGCGGTGCGAATGGTGTTTATTCGGACGGTGTGCTTTATTATAAAGGTAATCCGGATTTGACTTGGGAAACTTCTACTTCGTATAACATAGGTGTGGACTTCTCGTTGTTCAAGAACAAGCTGACCGGTACATTGGAATATTTCGGGCGTAAGTCTTCTGACATGCTTTATAACTTGCCTACCGCAGGTAGCTTGGGTTATACTTCGATGCCGGTGAATGTAGGTTCGATGACTAACTCAGGTTTTGAAATGGACTTCACTTACAACATCATTCAGAACAAGAACGTAACTTGGGACGTGAACTTAAACGCGACTTTCATCAAGAACAAAATCAATGAACTGCATGAGAACCTGAACGGACGTCTGATTGACGATACCCGTATTTACGAAGAAGGCGAGTCTATGTACCGTATGTACTTGGTGGAATATGCAGGTGTGGATGAAGAAACCGGTGAGGCTCTTTACTGGACGGCTGATAAGGATGAAAAAGGAAATATCATCGGACGGAAGAAAACCACCGATTATATGGATGCACAAAATTACCGTATTGCAACGGATGACATGATGCCTACGGTATATGGCGGTATCGGAACCAGTGTAACGGCATACGGATTCGACGCTTCTATTTCGCTTTCTTACCAGTTGGGCGGAGAAATTTACGATTCCGGTTATGCGGTTACGATGCATGGCGGTTACCAGCGTGGCGGTACAGCATGGAGCAAAGATATCTTGAATGCATGGACTCCGACCAATACTCGTACCGATGTGCCTCGTCTGGATGCGGAAGACCGTTATACTAATTCGATTTCAACCCGTTTCCTGACCAGTTCGAATTATCTGAACATCAATAACATCACCGTAGGTTATACCTTGCCGAAGAATTGGACTCAAAAGATGCAGATTGAGAAATTGCGTATCTACTTCACGGCGGACAACTTGGGCTTTATCTCGGCACGTAAGGGATTGGACCCGCGCCAAAGCTATACCAGTGCTACTACTGCCCTTTATACGCCGATCCGCACCATCTCAGGAGGTATCAACTTGACATTCTAATTGATAAAACTTAAAATTAATGAGAAAGAACATGAAAACAAAATATATTTTCGCTTCGAGCCTGCTTCTCTCCCTGGCATTTACGGGATGTCAGGACTTGGATACAGCACCGGAAGGAGATGTCGTTACGACCGACCAAAAGGAGGAGGTTTATATTCAGAATCCGGAACGTGCGGAAGCTGCCATCAATGCTATTTATTCTCAGTTTAACCAACGTATGCCGAATGCAGATGCGTTGGGACTAGAACGCCATAACGATATCGGATATCCGACCATTATGTTGGCTACGGATGCTAACGGTATGGACGTTGTAAGTGATAATAACGGTTACAACTGGCAAGGAAGCAGTTTGACTTTTGAAGACCGTGATTATACTTCATACGAAGCTCAAATGGTATGGAATGATTTGTATAACATTATTTTCTCTTCTAATAATGCCATTGCTTCATTCGATCCGGAAACCGATAACCCTACTTTCCAAATGTATTTGGGACGTGCTTACGCTACCCGCGCCTTTTGTTATTTCAACTTGGCTCAGCTGTATCAGTTTACGTATGTAGGCAATCAGGATAAACCTTGTGTGCCTTTGATTACAAACGAGAACTCGGCAGATGCTGCCGCGAACGGTGCGCCCCGTGCTACAGTCCAAGCTGTTTATGACCAGATTGAAGCCGATTTGGAAACCGGTATCAATTATTTGAAATCGGCGGAAGATGCAGGTGAGAGCCGTCCTGACCGCCGTTATATCGACCAGTCGGTGGCATACGGTATCCGTGCACGTGTGGCTTTGACCAAACAGGAATGGGCTGCAGCCGAAGAAGCTGCACAAACCGCTATTTCTTTGTCGGATGCTCGCCCGGCAACAATAGAAGAGGTGAACCATCCGACTTTCTGGGATGTTACGGAACCAGACTGGATGTGGGGCGTATTGGTAGAAGAATCAGACCCTGTGGTGTCTTCTGGTATCGTAAACTGGCCTTCACACATGGGTTCGTTTAACTATGGTTATGCTTGGTATTCAGGCGGAAAGCAAATCAACCGTGCCCTGTTCAATACCATTCCGGACACCGATGCACGTAAAGGCTGGTGGCTGAATGCTGATACGGTATCCGCTAATTTGACGGCTGCCCAACAAGCTTTGATGAAAGGATACGGTTTCGGTCCTTATACACAAGTGAAGTTCGCTCCTTATAACAATGAACTGGAAACTTCTACCAATGCGAATGACATACCGTTAATGCGTATCGAGGAAATGTACTTGATTATGGCGGAAGCTCAGGCTATGGGAGGCAATGCCGGAACAGGCCGGGCTACATTGGAAAGCTTTATCCAGACTTACCGTGATCCGGAATATACCTGCACCGCTGCTTCCGCAACGGATATTCAGGAAGAAATCTACCGCCAGCGCCGTATTGAGTTTTGGGGTGAAGGCTTGATTTGGTTTGACATCATGCGCTTGAACAAAGGTGTAGACCGCCGGGGTGCAGGTTTCCCGCAAGCCGCTTCGGTTTATAACATCGAGCCGGGTTCTGCTATTTTATTGTGGCGCATTCCGCAAAACGAAATCAACTCGAACCAGGCTTTGACCGAGGATGATAATAATCCGTCTGCTCCTGCTCCGACTCCTGTACAGGACATTACTGAGTAAAGCGTTTATTGAAATCCGATAAATAGAGGGCTGTCTCCGATGGGGCAGCCTTTTCTTGTTCTATTATGGCGTGTCGGAGAGAATAAAAGATAGGTACGTGTGATTAATTATGTAGGTTTTTCCCATGATATGGGTTTGCTGGTATCGCGGGCGGTCATGCGGACCGAAACGGGCGGTCGTGTTGGGCTACTCAGGCGGTCGTGTCGCACGATGCGGAAGCCCGTGTTGTGGATGTATTCTTTCCTTTCATATTGTTTTTATCGGGAAATCTCTTTATATTTGCGATGTGTAGAAATAGAACGAGACTGGATGAAAGAATTTGTAATATCTGAGGCGCAGACCGAAAAGGCTGTGCTGGTGGGCCTGATAACCCAGACCCAGAACGAACGCAAAACGAACGAATACTTGGACGAACTGGCTTTCCTTGCCGAAACGGCTGGGGCGGAAGTGGTGAAACGCTTTACTCAAAAGCTGGATACGCCCAACTCGGTGACGTATGTGGGTAAGGGAAAGCTGCAAGAGATAAAGGAATATTTGGAAATGCAGAACGAGAGCGAAGAGACGGAAGTAGGCATGGTTATTTTTGATGATGAGTTGTCGGCAAAGCAAATCCGGAACATCGAAAACGAACTGAAAGTAAAGATACTGGACCGTACTTCACTGATATTGGATATCTTCGCGATGCGGGCGCAAACCGCCAATGCCAAGACACAGGTAGAGCTGGCGCAATACAAGTACATGCTTCCCCGTCTGCAACGCTTGTGGACTCACTTGGAACGTCAGGGAGGCGGTTCCGGTGCCGGAGGCGGTAAAGGTTCGGTAGGGCTTCGTGGTCCGGGTGAGACCCAGTTGGAAATGGACCGCCGTATCATTCTGAACCGTATGTCTTTGCTGAAGCAACGTCTGGCGGAGATTGATACCCAGAAGTCTACCCAGCGCAAGAACCGCGGACGGTTGATTCGGGTTGCCTTGGTGGGATATACCAATGTAGGCAAGTCTACGTTGATGAACCTGCTTGCCAAAAGTGACGTGTTTGCCGAAAACAAGCTTTTCGCCACCCTCGATACCACGGTGCGCAAGGTGATTATCGATAATCTGCCTTTCCTGCTTTCCGATACGGTGGGGTTCATACGCAAGCTTCCTACCGATTTGGTCGATTCGTTCAAGTCTACCTTGGACGAAGTGCGCGAAGCCGACCTGCTGGTGCATGTGGTGGATATCTCGCATTCCGACTTCGAGGAACAGATACAGGTGGTAGACAAAACCGTTTCTGAACTGGGAGCCGGAGGAAAGCCTACGATGATTGTCTTCAACAAGATTGATGCCTATACCTACATCGAAAAAGATGCGGACGACCTGACTCCGAAGACGAAAGAGAATGTGACGCTGGAAGAACTGATGCATACATGGATGGCGAAGATGAACGACAACTGCATCTTTATTTCGGCACGCAACAAGACGAACTTGGAGGAATTGAGGCGTCTATTATATAATAAGGTAAGGGAGCTGCACGTACAGAAGTATCCGTACAATGATTTCCTTTACCAAACCTATGATGAGGAGGGCAGTTTATGAGAAACTATCGTGCGTTGACCCAAGAAGAAATCGGGCGTCTGGAGGCTCAGGCATGTACGGCGGCAGATTGGAACGACGTGCAAGTGGCAGAGGCTTTTACGCCTGATTACGTGCATCATACCCGTTTCTCCGGGAAAATACGTTTGGGGGTGTTCGAAGGTGAGTTCCGTTTGGCTGGCGGTGTCTGCAAACATGCAGGACTGTCGTATGCGGCATTGCACAATGTGACGGTAGGCGATAATTGTTTCATCGAGAATGTGAAGAATTATATAGCCAATTATGAGATAGGCGAATCGGTATTCATCGAGAATGTGGATATCATCCTGGTGGATAAGAAATCGCGTTTCGGAAACGGCGTAGAGGTTTCGGTCTTGAACGAGACCGGTGGGCGGGAAGTGATGATACACGACCGCCTTTCGGCGCATCAGGCATATATCATGGCGCTCTACCGCCACCGTCCGTTGCTTATCGGGCGGATGAAAGCGTTGATAGAAGCGTATGCCGAGGCGCATGCATCCGAAACGGGAAGCATCGGCAATCGGGTGAGCATTGTCAATTCGGGCTATATCAAGAATGTCCGCATCGGGGATTGTTGCGAGATAGAAGGCGCCGGACGCCTGAAGAACGGGACCGTCAACAGCAATGCTTCCGACCCGGTACATATCGGCTACGGCGTGGTATGCGATGATTTTATCATTTCGAGCGGGGCACATATCGAGGACGGAACCATGATAACCCGTTGTTTCGTGGGGCAGGCATGCCGCATGGGGCATAATTATTCGGCTTCCGATTCGTTGTTCTTCAGCAATTGCCAGGAAGAGAACGGCGAGGCATGCGCCATTTTTGCAGGACCTTTTACGGTGACGCACCATAAGTCGACCTTGCTGATTGCGGGCATGTTCTCGTTTATGAACGCCGGTTCCGGCTCGAACCAGAGCAACCACATGTATAAGCTGGGGCCGATTCATCAGGGAGCCATGGAACGCGGGGCAAAGACCACATCCGACTCGTACATCCTTTGGCCCGCACGTATCGGGGCGTTCTCGCTGGTGATGGGAAGGCACGTCAATCATCCGGATACGTCCGACCTGCCTTTCTCTTATCTGATAGAGGACAAGAATACAACATACTTGGCTCCCGGAGTTAACTTGCGGAGCGTGGGCACCATACGTGATGCGCAGAAGTGGCCCAAGCGCGATTTGCGTAAAGACCCGTTGCGCCTGGACCAGATAAACTATAACCTGCTCAGTCCGTATACCATCCAGAAGATGATGAAAGGAAGGGAAATTCTGAAAGAACTGGCGCGGGTATCGGGCGAGACTTCGGAAACCTACTCGTATCAGAGCGCGAAGATTAAGAACTCGGCATTGAACAAAGGCATCCGGTTCTATGAAACGGCTATCCATAAGTTCTTGGGCAATTCGGTTATCAAGCGTCTGGAAAAGATACGTTTCCAAAGCGACGAGGAAATCCGCAAGCGTCTGCTTCCGGATACGCCCGTCGGAAGCGGGGAGTGGGTGGATATTTCCGGGCTGATTGCCCCGAAGAGTGAAATCGAACGCTTGATGAGCGATATTGAGACAGGTGCCTTGTCTACAGTAGACCAGATACACGACCGGTTTGCCGATATGCATGCGCATTATTATACGTATGAATGGACGTGGGCATACGAAAAGATGTTGGAGTTCTACCGGCTGGATGCAGAGCGGATAACGGCATCCGACATTTGCGCGATTGTGCGCCAATGGCAGGAGGCAGTGGTCGGACTGGACCGTCTGGTCTACGAGGACGCGAAGAAGGAATTCTCGTTGACCTCGATGACCGGTTTCGGTGCCGATGGAAGCAAAGCTGAGCAAAAACTCGATTTCGAGCAAGTGCGTGGCGTATTCGAAAGCAATCCGTTCGTTACGGCGGTATTGGAACATATCAAAGTGAAAACGGAATTAGGTAATGAATTATTGGACCGCTTGAGCGGGCTTGTATAAATTGAAGTGTTCAAAATAGAATTAGTCTGTCATTCTGAGCGTAGCGAAGAATCTCGTACACATAAATGTGGATGTACACGAGATCCTTCACTCCGTTCAGGATGACATAAAAGAAAAAGTTTTGACTCCTTAACTACCAATTAAAAAGGAAATGTTATGAAAAAATATGTTTGGTTGGTATGCCTGATGTGCTGCATCAGCATGATGGCACAAGCCGGGAATTATCGGAAAAGAGAAGTCACTCATCCGTGTTTTGTAACGGCTAATACCTCGAAGATAGAGATAAAGAAAATAATATTAACCGATGAGCAGACGCAGGTTGATGCGGTTTTGTACGGGAAACCGGGTGAAGTTGCGGTAATCTCTTCGAATACTTGTTTGCGGAGTGCGGAACAAGAATTTCCTTTGCGTGAAGCGGGAAATGTGTCGATAGACGGGAAGACGGTTCCGGAACGGATACCGGACTCAGGCAAAATGGATATCATCCTTTCGTTTGCACCGATACCTCAGGGTGTGCATGCGGTGGATTTTGTGGAAAAAGAAGAAGGCTGGACCATTTATGGAGTGCAATTGACCGGAGTTGAGCCTTACGTTTACTTGCCCAGTTTCTTGCAAACAAGGCGTTTGGAGCAAAGCCGTGCCTTGCCTGAGCCGCAATTGAAGGCGGGAAAATCTATCATCAACGGTTATATCTTGGGATATCATCCGGATATGGACTTGGATGTCGTGTTCCGTCATTCCGATTGGCTTCTTTATAATCAATGGGGTCAGACCGTGCGGGTACGTCAGGACGGTTCGTTCCATATCGAGACTGATTTGTTATTGGCTGGAGGTGCCCATTTGCAAATCAATAAAGCCCAATTGGATTTGTTCTTGGTGCCGGGCGAAGAGATGACGGTTTATATTCATCTTCCGAAGTTGAGCATGTCGGCTTCCCGTTTGTTGAAGGATAAATACGGGCAAGAGCAAAAAGCATGGTTCGATGGCGGAGCATCCGCTTTGAATGCGGAATTGGCAACATGGGGCTATCCTTTGTCGATGAATGAAGAACCGGGCTTTGAGGATTTGACCTCCAGATTATCTGCGAATGAATATGCGAAGTATGTAAAGCATCACTATGCCAAATACGAAAAAGCATTGCAACACGATGAGAAGGTAGGGGAAGCATATCGTCAGTATGTCTTGTTGAACCTGAAGATGAATGAATTGGTCACGCTTGGAGCGAAAGGCGAGATGCCCGGCATTGTGAAATCTCCTTATTTCCGGTATGGATATGATTATACCACCTATTTGGAATACATGGAACGTGACAAAGGGCAGACGGTGGATTTGTGGGACGATGTGAAGAAAGCCCGTACGGTTTACGAGCATTTCGTGAAAGAGCGTAAGTTTTCTTCCGATGACAAGAAGCTGATGAAGAGCATTTCCCAACCCGAAATCCTGAAATACATTAAGACCAAGACGAAGACGTTGGAGGAAAAGGCATTGCTGGCAGAGTCGAGTGAAACGTATGTCGTGGCAGAGTTGGATGAAAGTGTGTCGGGGGCAGACATTTTGCCGGCTATTATTGCTCCTTATAAGGGACAGGCTGTATTGGTTGACTTTTGGGCAACGTGGTGCGGACCGTGCCGGAAGAGTATGTCTGCAATTCGTGGCTTGAAAAAGAAGTTGGAACCGAAAGACGTGGTATATATTTATCTGACCGGTCCTTCTTCACCGGAAACAGATTGGAAAACAGCCATTACGGATATAAACGGAGTGCATTACCGCCTGACGAAAGCGCAATGGGAATATCTTTGCAAGACGTACGGCATTACGGGTATTCCCGGATACCTGGTTATCAGCTACGACGGGAAGTTGCAAGACAAGTACGTAGGTTTTCCGGGCACCGATGCGTTGATGAAAGACTTGCTTCGGGCAGGAGAATGATTATGGCTTGAACGCAGAGACGCAAAAGCGCAGAAGATTACCCGTGTAGGTGTATCAACAAAGTGTCTTGTCTACTAAAAAACTCGTTTATTTAAGGAAATATTTCAATAATACTTTGTACCTTTGCTCTCAGGTAATAACTAACAATTAATTTCTAATCGATTATGGCAACAACACCAGAATTCAAGTATCAGCCGATGTTTGAGCACGGAGAAGATACTACTGAATACTATTTGCTTACGAAAGACTATGTATCGGTAAGCGAGTTCGAAGGAAAACCTATCCTGAAAGTGGAAAAAGAAGGATTGACCGCTATGGCGAATGCTGCTTTCCACGATGTATCTTTCATGTTGCGCCGTTCGCACAACGAACAGGTGGCAAAAATCCTGAACGATCCCGAAGCGAGCGAGAACGATAAGTATGTAGCGTTGACTTTCCTGCGCAATGCCGAGGTAGCTGCCAAGGGCGTATTGCCTTTCTGCCAAGATACCGGAACGGCTATTATCCATGGCGAAAAAGGCCAGCAGGTATGGACGGGCTATTGCGACGAGGAAGCCTTGTCTTTGGGCGTGTATAAGACGTATACCGAAAACAACCTGCGTTATTCGCAAAACGCTCCGTTAAGTATGTACGAAGAAGTGAATACCC
The DNA here is from genome assembly GCF_000190575.1 of Phocaeicola salanitronis DSM 18170. Taxonomy (NCBI): domain Bacteria; kingdom Pseudomonadati; phylum Bacteroidota; class Bacteroidia; order Bacteroidales; family Bacteroidaceae; genus Phocaeicola; species Phocaeicola salanitronis. Next base: position 3,380,903 of record NC_015164.1, read on the forward strand.
GTTGCAATCTTCCGGCACAAATCGACCTGGAGGCTACTGAAGGTATGGAATACAACTTCTTGTGTGTAACGAAAGGTGGCGGTTCGGCTAACAAGACTTATCTGTATCAGGAAACTAAAGCGATTCTGAATCCGGCTACGTTGGTGCCGTTCCTGGTAGAGAAGATGAAGACATTGGGTACGGCGGCTTGTCCTCCTTATCATATCGCTTTCGTTATCGGCGGTACTTCGGCTGAAAAGAATCTGCTGACCGTAAAATTGGCTTCTACGCATTATTACGATAACCTGCCTACTACGGGTAACGAATACGGACGTGCTTTCCGCGATATCGAACTCGAAAAGCAAGTGTTGGAAGAAGCGCACCGTATCGGTCTGGGGGCACAGTTCGGCGGTAAGTATTATGCACACGATGTACGTATTATCCGTTTGCCGCGCCACGGTGCGTCTTGTCCGGTAGGTCTGGGCGTATCTTGTTCGGCGGACCGTAACATCAAGTGTAAAATCAATAAAGACGGTATTTGGATTGAAAAACTGGATTCGAATCCGGGCGAACTGATACCGGAAGCATTGCGTCAGGCGGGCGAAGGCAATGCCGTGAAGATTGACCTGAACCGTCCGATGAAGGAAATCTTGGCGGAACTTGATAAGTATCCTGTCGCAACCCGTCTGTCATTGAATGGTACAATCATTGTAGGCCGTGATATCGCTCACGCCAAACTGAAAGAACGTCTGGATAAGGGTGAAGACCTGCCGCAATACATCAAGGATCATCCGATTTACTATGCCGGTCCGGCAAAGACTCCGAAGGGAATGGCTTGCGGTTCAATGGGACCGACTACGGCAGGACGTATGGACCCGTATGTAGACCTCTTCCAAAGCCATGGCGGAAGCATGATTATGCTTGCCAAGGGTAACCGTAGCCAGGCTGTAACGGATGCCTGCAAGAAATACGGAGGCTTCTATTTGGGCTCGATAGGCGGACCTGCCGCTATCTTGGCGCAAAATAACATTAAGAGCATCGAGTGTGTGGAATATCCGGAATTGGGTATGGAAGCCATTTGGAAGATTGAAGTGGAAGACTTCCCGGCATTTATCTTGGTAGATAACAAAGGCAATGATTTCTTCAAGCAAATCAAGCCGCGTTGCACGGGCTGTAAATAAGTTTCTATAGAAGCGCAGATTAACACAGATTTTCGCGGATTATTTATAGTAAAACAAAATTGGTTTGCGAAAAAATCTTGATGTATTGTCATCCTGAACGAACGTGAAGGATCTCGTGTACATCCACGTGGACGCATCCGAGATGCTTCACGTTCGTTCAGCATGACAAATGATTTTTCGCAATTCATTTCTGATTGACTATAAAAGATAAATCCGCGAAAATCTGTGTTAATCTGCGTTTTAATTGAAGCATAAAGCTTCTGTTTCTTACCCGGCGATAAATACCGGATGGTCGGGAGTGCTTTTTCTCGGTTGGTAGGTGAAGCCTTCCCATTCGAACTTTTTAATGAGTTTAGGATCCTCTATCCGGTTTTGCAGGATGTATTTCGTCATTTCTCCCCGGCACATCTTGATATAGACGATTACCGATTTCGGCTTTCCTTCCTTATATACATAGAATTCGGGCGTGATGACACGCACTTCTTTGCATATCCGTTCCCAGTCGAACAGCTCTTTCATTTCCAAACTGGCAAGGTTGAACAAAATGCCTCCTTGTTTCTTGATTTCTCCGATAAAATAATCGGTTAATATGGGCTTCCAATAGTCGAAGACCGTGCATTCGTGTTGAGGCATGCGTACATGTCCTTCGAGCCGATAGTTCTTAATCAGGTCTAACGGGCGTAACAAACCATATAGGAAAGAGGTGATGAACAAATGCTGTTGTGCATAAGCAAAGTCTTCGGGAGTAAAGAATTTGAGTCCGATGTGTTTGAACACGATGCCTGTATAAGCGAGGATGGCTGGAAGAAAATGTCCGGTTTCTGAAGGAAAATCCAGTAAGCGTACGTATGCGTCGCTTGCCAGTTGGGTGTTGGTGCGAAGCAATTGGGCAAGCTCTGTTGCGCTATAATGAATCATGTCCAAGGCATTTTCTTGTGCTTCTTTTTCGAAAAAGGGGGTAGAAGAAAAAGGAACTTTTATCCGGCTATGCTCGGTCATGGTTTTGGAGCAGGAAATAAATAATACCATATCAATGAAGAATTAAGAATGAAGAATGAGGAATAAAGAATGAAGAATTGTTATCCGAACGGCATTCTTCATTCTTAGAAGCTGTTTTGAATTTCTCCAAAAAGTTTTTCTTGGCTTGATGCATCCGTTTTCGTGTGTGCTTTGGGCGATTTTTTGGTCCTTTCCGCTCCTGTTCTTCGTCAGATAGCCCGCTATCTTCCTCATCACAGAAGCGAAAATGCCTCAAAAACTCATCCCAAATCATCGCACGATAAATTCAAAACAGCTTCTTAATTCCTCATTCTTCATTTATTTATTTGTATTCTTGCCAGCTTTTTATCTTGATATCTTCTTGCTTCATTTGGCAGAAGGCTTCAATGAAGGCTTTTGCCAGGCGGGCGTTGGTTATCAACGGAATATTATGGTCGATGGCGCCGCGGCGTATGCGGTAACCGTTGGTCAGTTCACGTTTTGTATGGTTCTTCGGGATGTTGACAATCAGGTCGAACTTATGTCCTGCTATCATCTTCATCACGTTGTTTTCTGCATGCGGACGTTCATCGGGCCAGAATACCGGAGTCGTCGGAATGCCGTGCGAGTTGAGGAACGTTGCCGTGCCTGCGGTCGCATAAATGTGATAGCCGTGCTTGCTTAATTCCTGGCTGGCATCCAGCAGGTCGACTTTCGATTTGGTGGCTCCCGAAGAAAGCAATACCGATTGTTTCGGAATCTTATAGCCCGTGGCAATCATCGCGTTGAGCAGTGCTTCGTTGAAATCGTCTCCCAAGCATCCTACTTCACCTGTAGACGACATGTCTACGCCCAATACCGGGTCGGCGTTCTGTAAGCGCGCGAACGAGAACTGTGAAGCTTTCACGCCAATCCAGTCAATGTCAAATGCCGATTTGTCGGGCTGGGTATATGGAGCGTCCAGCATGATGCGGGTAGCCGTTTCGATGAAGTTGCGTTTCAATACTTTCGATACGAAGGGGAAGCTACGGGATGCACGCAGGTTACATTCAATTACCTTTACCTCGTTCTTGCGTGCCAGGAACTGAATGTTGAACGGACCCGATATGTTCAGCTCTTTGGCGATGCGGCGGCTCATCTTCTTGATTTGCCGTGCCGTAGAGAAGTAAATATGTTGTGCGGGGAACACAAGGGTTGCGTCACCCGAGTGTACGCCGGCATATTCGATGTGTTCCGAAATGGCATATTCCACGATTTCCCCGTGTTGTGCCACGGCATCGAATTCTATTTCCTTGGTTTCCTGCATGAACTGCGATACGACTACGGGGTATTCTTTCGATACCTCGCTTGCCATTTGCAGGTAGCGTTTCAGCTCTTCTTCATCGTAACATACGTTCATGGCTGCACCGCTCAATACATACGACGGGCGCACCAATACCGGATAGCCTACTTTTTCTACAAACTTCTCTACATCTTCCAGGCTGGTCAGCTCTTGCCATGCCGGTTGGTCGATGCCTAGTTGGTCGAGCATAGCCGAGAACTTGTTGCGGTTTTCGGCGCGGTCGATGGATACAGGCGAAGTGCCTAAGATAGGAACCGACTGGCGGTAGAGCTTCATGGCAAGGTTGTTCGGGATTTGTCCGCCTACCGATACAATGACGCCCCGCGGCTGTTCCAGGTCAATGATGTCCAATACGCGCTCGAAGGAAAGCTCGTCGAAGTAGAGGCGGTCGCACATGTCGTAATCGGTCGATACCGTTTCGGGATTGTAGTTAATCATAATCGACTTATATCCCAGTTTGCGTGCGGTCTGAATGGCATTTACCGAGCACCAGTCAAACTCTACGGAAGAACCGATGCGGTAGGCTCCTGAACCGAGCACCACTACCGACTTTTCGTTCTTGTAATAGTTGACGTCGTATTCCTGCACATCGTAAGTCATATAAAGGTAGTTCGTCAGTTCGGGATGCTCCGAAGCCACGGTGTTGATGCGTTTCACGGCAGGAAGGATGCCCAGTCTCTTACGGTATTCGCGTACGGCAAGATTTTCTTTTTCCATGTTGCCGCCTTGGGGCTTCAATACGAAGCGTGCTATCTGGAAGTCAGAGAATCCCAACCGTTTGGCTTCGCGCATCACTTCGGGCGTAATTTCTTCCAGGGTGTGATAGCTTTGCAGCTTGTGCTTGTAATCTACAATGTTTTTCAGTTTGCCGATAAACCATGGGTCTATCTTTGTCAGGTCGTAAATGCGCTGGATGTCGTACCCTTCTTCCAGTGCCTGAGCGATAGCGAAAATGCGCAGGTCGGTCGGGTTGGCGAGTTCATCGTCCAGGTTATCGAATTTTGTATGGTCATTGCCCACAAATCCATGCATGCCTTGCCCTACCATGCGCAAGCCTTTCTGGATGATTTCTTCAAATGAGCGTCCGATAGACATGATTTCGCCTACCGACTTCATGCTCGAACCGATGCGGCGCGATACGCCCACGAATTTGGTAAGGTCCCAGCGTGGGATTTTGCAGATAAGGTAATCGAGCGAGGGAGCCACGTAAGCAGAGTTGGGCGTACCCATTTCGCCGATTTCGTCCAAGGTATATCCCAATGCGATTTTAGCCGCAACAAAGGCGAGGGGATAGCCTGTCGCTTTGGATGCGAGGGCAGACGAGCGGCTCAGGCGTGCGTTCACTTCAATGATGCGGTAATCATCGGTGTCGGCATTGAATGCGAACTGGATGTTGCATTCGCCTACGATGCCCAGATGGCGTACGCATTGTTTCGATAATTCTTGCAGCATGGTCACTTGCGCCTGAGTGAGCGAACATGTAGGGGCTACTACAATCGATTCGCCCGTATGGATGCCCAGCGGGTCAAAGTTTTCCATGCTGGCTACGGTAAAGCAATGGTCGTTTGCATCGCGGATGACTTCGAATTCGATTTCTTTCCATCCTTTCAGCGACTCTTCCACCAAAATTTGAGGCGAGAAGGTGAAAGCGCTTTCAGCCAGTTCGATAAAGGCTTCTTCCGTGGGACAGATGCCGCTTCCCAAGCCGCCCAGTGCGTATGCCGAGCGTATCATCACCGGATAGCCGATGCTTCGTGCCGCGTTGATGGCGTCTTTGGTGTTCTCTACCGCATGGCTGACAGGTGTTTTCAAAGGAATTTCGTCCAGCTTCTTCACAAAGAGGTCGCGGTCTTCGGTGTACATAATGGCTTCTACCGAGGTGCCCAGCACTTCTACACCGTATTCTTTCAGCGTCCCGTTCTTATACAATTCTGTACCGCAGTTCAGCGCGGTTTGTCCTCCGAAGGCTAACAGAATGCCGTCGGGGCGTTCCTTCTTGATGATTTCCGCAACAAAATGGGGGGTGACAGGCAAGAAATATACTTGGTCGGCAATGCCTTCCGAAGTTTGTATCGTGGCGATGTTCGGGTTAATCAGTACCGAGCGGATGCCTTCTTCGCGCAATGCTTTCAAGGCTTGTGAACCTGAATAGTCAAATTCTCCCGCTTGTCCGATTTTCAGTGCGCCTGATCCCAAGACCAGGACTTTTTTCAATTCCTTTTTCATGGCATATATAGATTTAATTAATTATCAATTGTTTTTGCAAAGGAACGATTTATTTTTGAAGAAAACAAAGGTTTTGATTATCTTTGTCCCAATAATTTAATAAGAAATTGAAATATGGGAAAAGAAAAGATTATTTTGACCGGTGACCGTCCTACCGGAAAACTGCATATCGGACATTATGTAGGCTCTTTGCGCCGTCGGGTAGAGCTTCAGAACTCGGGGCTTTACGATAAGATATTCGTGTTCGAAGCCGACGGGCAGGCTTTGACGGATAATATCGATAATCCTGAGAAAATACGTCAAAATGTAATCGAGGTTGCGCTCGATTATCTGTCAGTAGGATTAGACCCTGCCAAGTCTACCATTTTTATCCAGTCGCAGATTCCCGAGTTGTGCGAACTCACTTTTTATTATATGGACCTCGTTACGGTGTCCCGCCTTCAGCGTAACCCTACGGTGAAGACCGAAATACAGATGCGCAATTTCGAAACCAGCATTCCCGTAGGTTTCTTCGTTTATCCGATTAGCCAGGCGGCTGACATTACCGCTTTCAAGGCGACTACCGTCCCTGTGGGCGAGGACCAGGAACCGATGCTGGAACAGGCACGCGAGATTGTGCGCCGCTTCAATTATATTTATGGAGAGACATTGGTAGAGCCGGAAATCCTGCTTCCCGATAACGCGGCTTGCCTGCGCCTGCCCGGAACCGACGGCAAGGCAAAGATGAGCAAGTCGCTGGGCAATTGCATCTATTTATCTGATCCGGCAGATGAGGTCGAAAAGAAAGTGCGGAGCATGTACACCGATCCCACGCACATCAAGGTGAGCGATCCCGGCAAGCTGGAAGGGAACACCGTATTTACGTATCTTGATGCCTTCTGCCGTCCCGAACATTTCGGGCGTTATTTGCCCGACTATCCCAACTTAGACGAACTCAAGGCGCATTACACCCGTGGCGGTTTGGGCGATGTAAAGGTCAAGAAGTTCCTGGCGGCTATCATGCAAGAGGAGTTAGAACCCATCCGTGAACGCCGCAAAGCGTTCGAAAAAGACATCCCGGCTATTTACGACATGCTGAAGAAAGGATGCGAAGTGGCTCGTGAGGCGGCTGCACAGACTTTGAGCGAAGTCCGCCGTGCGATGAAAATCGATTATTTCGATGATGAGGCGTTAATCGCCGAGCAGGCGGAACGCTTCGGGAAGTAATTGACCATGGATAATTGACAATGGATAATTATTTCAAGCCGGCATCGTAATTATCAATTGTCAATTATCCATTGTTTCCATTGTTTTTTCGCTTTTTCGAAAAAAAGTTTCCCAAAAGTTTGCAGAATTAAAAATAAGCTGTACCTTTGCAAGCGCAAATGAGAAATGAGCCTAATCGGGCGTTTAGCTCAGCTGGTTCAGAGCATCTGCCTTACAAGCAGAGGGTCGGCGGTTCGAATCCGTCAACGCCCACTCATCGTAAGACTCTTTCTCATGACACACTTTAGGGCGTTTAGCTCAGCTGGTTCAGAGCATCTGCCTTACAAGCAGAGGGTCGGCGGTTCGAATCCGTCAACGCCCACTCCTAAAGAAAATTGGTCAAATTTCCCCTTCCCCGGGCGTTTAGCTCAGCTGGTTCAGAGCATCTGCCTTACAAGCAGAGGGTCGGCGGTTCGAATCCGTCAACGCCCACTTCCCCCTTTACATTTTCTTGATTTTAGAAGCTGTTCAGAGTTTCTACGAAAAAGTATTTTTAGCTTGACGCAGGCATGCATGTTGATGAACATAAGTGAGTCGGCTGTTTCACATAAGTAACTCGGGCGTTTCACATAAGTGAGTCGGTCTTGTCACTTATGTTCGTTTGAGGTGGCTCTGGCGTTCGTTGCCGGATAGCCTTGCCCCTACGCATTGGCTAATTGCGGAATTCATTCAATTCCCCTTCCTTGTTCTGCTTAAAAATCGAAAAACGGTTCGGGCTTCTTGAAGCCTTTTTTACTGATGGGCATGTAGTGGAGCTGCTTGTCTCCCGTGTCCACTACGATGCAAAGCGAATCGTTCCATTCCTGCAAGTTGGCGAGTCCGGAGATGTCGCACGAAAAAGTGCCGGCTTCATAGCGATACTTCTCCCAGCCTTCCGGCACGTGCGGACGGTAGCAAAGTGCCAAGCGCAGCGTGTCCGGGCTTTGGCGGGCAGGGTCGTATACCAAGTCTATGGGAATAGACGCATATTCGTAATGCGTAGAAAAGTCGTTGGTAATTGTAGCAAGCGTGTAGAAGTCGAAGTAACCGTCTCCCGCTCCGTAAGAATCTGATAACTCAAAGTTCTCGTCTACGCTGCAACTGTCCGGATGCGTGATGCCCCGTTTGTCCGCTTCCGCTTTACTGATGGGGTGGATGATTCTGTTGGCAGTTTCGATTTCCACACTTGCGTTGTCAATGATAGTGAAACCGGGGGTGCGGTTGCTAAAGAACCGGTTTTCTTCTTTGAACGAAAGGCCGTAGTAAGCCCGTTCGTATTTGTCCAGTCCTTTGCCGTAGCAGATGGCGACTTCGTCTCCGCTGTACGAATAGAGGTAATAGCCGTCTTCGTCATTGCCCACGATAGTTCCTTTAGTCATAAATCCGAGATACCCTCCGTTGTCGATAGTCAGGTCGTGGCAGGATGCCAATCCGAATGCGCAGGCGAAAAGCGTCCACGCATAGATGCTGAATGAAAATCTGTTTGTCTTCATCTTTAGTTGGAGTTGAAATAACATCCGCAAAGATAAGGAAAAAAGAAATTGCAATACTTTATTTAACAGAAAATTGTGCAAGCTGCATGAAATGTCGCGAAGGTTTTGTGAGCCCCTATTTCTTTTTTTCCGTTTTTCGCGGAGAAGAAAATTTTCGTATTTTTGCCGTATCAAAATCGAATCGGAAGGAAATATATGGATAGTAGAATCTTATCTGTCGGAATTTTTGTGGCGTTGATGCTCTCATCGTTGTTGGCAGGACGTCAGGGGTATTTGGGCGCTAAGGAAGAGATAACCGCCGACTTGAACCAAGCTTTGTTGCGTATGGTGGAAGAGCGGCAAGGCAATATTGTCACGCAAGACTCCATTCGGGCATACAAACGGCTTAGGCAAGTATCGGACGGAGAAGTGTGGCTTGCCATTGCCGACCGGAAACTTTGCCGTAATTTGAAAAACCAGAAACTGAAAGACAAGACGTTTCTTTCGTTTAATATCGTGGATGAGGTTTGTTCCGGCAATTTCCCCGAATCCGATATGATTAGTAGTGATACATTGATTGTAAACCATAAGGCGACCGGAACAACGCTTGCCGTGAGAAGCTACACACGTCTTTCGGCTATCTGGATATTCCGGATGTCCGACCAGCGTTGGTCATCTTTGCTGGCTTTTGTGGCTTTGCTTTGGGCAATTGGTTCGATGCTTCGGATGCGGAAGAAAAATGTATCCGGTGAAGTCAGCAGCTATGGCGGGCTCTTTTATTCGTCTGCGAACGAGTGTTTCTACGATGCTCATCATGTCTCCATAGATTTTACCCCAATGCAACATCAATTGATGCGGATGTTGTGGCACGCTCCTTCGCACTCGATGTCGAAAGAAGCAATTTGTGCGGCACTCTGGCCCAAGAAAACAGATGCTAACAATACACTTTACACGTTGGTGCGACGCTTGAAGCCGATTCTGGAGACGTGTAGCGAATTACAAATCGTAGCGCATCGAGGAAGAAGTTATTCGCTGGAAATCAAGAAGAAGACCGAATGTCAGGATAATGTCAGAAAGATGTCAGCTTCATTTTTTACGGAGCGATAAGCTGGAATGTATATTTGCGCCGGACTTAAAACGAAAGCGCAATGAAACGTGTTCAGATTCTTTTTATTTTAGGAGTATATGCTTTTACCGCATCGGCGCAAAACGAAACAAAAACGGTAAATCTTCAAGCGGTAGAAGTTAAGGCGGCTAAGGTGATTCATAAGCCCGACGGTCAGATTATTTATCCCACCGAAGCGCAAAAGAATGCATCGCATTCGGGATATAGCATCTTGCAAAAACTGTCTTTGCCCAATATCCGTGTGGATGAGGTTTCGCAAAATCTGTCGGCTATTGATGGGCGGGGAAACATTCAGTTACGCATTAACGGTATCATCGTAGGACGGGAAGAAATGCTGGCGCTTTCTCCCGAAAGCATCAGCCGGATAGACTTTGTCGACAATCCCGGAGTGAGATACGGAGAAGGAATCGCATACGTTATTAACATTCTGACCCGAAGGGCGGATAGCGGATATACGGTCGGTATTGATTTGACCCAAGCGATGACCGCTAAATTGGGCAATGATTTAATCTACGGGAAATGGAATGCCGGGAAAAGCGAGCTTTCGTTGAGTTATAATTTCGGGTACAAGGACTTTAAGGGAAACCGGACGGACGAAACAGCTCATTACCGGCTTACGGATGGTTCCACTCATACTATTGAGCGGAATGATTTTGCTTCGCGTAGCCGGAATTTTAATAATGGCTTGCAATTGAAATATAATCTTGCCGATTCTGCCGACTATGTGTTTCAGGCTTCGCTAAAGGCTGATTTCTCGCATATCCCCAACAATTATAACCGGAAGCGGATTATAGAAGAAGATGAGCAATATATCGCCACGCAACGCGAACGTAACCTTAGCTCCAGTCCGGTCTTGGATTTGTATTTCTTTAAGCAATTGACTTCCCGTCAGTCGCTGACACTGAATGCCGTAGGGACGTATATCGTCACTTCGCTCCGCAGCAGTTACGATGAGGGTGCGCCGTATGCATATCAGGTGGAAGGGAAGACTTATTCCCTGATGAGTGAAGCCGTTTACGAGAACCGGCTCAAGCCTTTTACGTTTACTGCTGGGGCAAACTACATGCAGAAATACACGAAGAATAAGTACACGGGTGATGTAAATTCTGTCAATCCGATGCATAACCGCAGCGTCTATGCTTTTGCCGAGATAAAGGGGAAACTTGGTCCGATAAGGTATGTGGCGGGAGTAGGCGGCAGTTATTTGGATTACCGCCAGCAAGCGCACGATTATCAGTACTGGCTGTTCCGTCCGAAGGCTTCCGTTGCCTACAATCCGGTGCAAGCCGTCCAGCTGAAATATGATTTCCAGATAAGTGAGCATGTTTCGCGGGTGGCGATGATTAGCAATACTTCTATCCGCAACAACAGCATGGAATGGACGTTGGGCAATCCCGATATCCGCCCGAACCGGGAGCAAGCGCATACTTTTCAGATTTCGTACACGCATCCCCGCTTCCAGTCTTTTGTCCAGGCATACGGAAAACGTTGCCATCAGCCGAATATGGCTACGTATATCCGGACCGAAGACAACCGGTTTGTGTACACCCAACTCAATCAAAAAGAAATCGATGTGCTTAACCTGATGCTGTATGCGAATGGTTGGATAGTCCCCGATAAGCTTTCGATAGCGTTATCTGGTACGCTTTTCCGCTGTTTTAACTTCGGCGAAGACTATACGCATTGCAAGACGTTTTATTCGGGTACAGCCAGTGTGCAGGCTTACTTAGGCAAACTTACCCTTTCGGCATTCATGGACAGCGGTTTCCGTTTCCTCGAAGGCGAGACCGAAGGATTCAACGGCTCGTTTGTTTCTCTGAACGCATCCTACCGGTACAAGAACCTGAACTTGTCGCTTGCCTGGCAACAACCGTTTAGAAACCGTTACAAGCAATTCCAGTCGGATGTGTACAACCGTTATGTCCGGAAAACGACTGCTCTGCATTGCCGTGACTTGGGCAATTTCGTGAGCCTGAACATTGCATGGAAATTCTCACAGGGAAGGGCATATAAAGATGTCCGGCGGAACATTGAACAGAAAGCGGATAAAGATACCGGCATCTTGAGGTAAAGCAAAATAGAACACAGAGACACAAAGCATATATTTTTGTAGAATATAAAACTCTGTGCCTCCGTGTCTCTGTGTTCGAAATTAATATTAATGATGGAACAGACGGATGCCTGTAAACGCCATCGTGATGCCGTATTTATCGCATGTTTCGATGACATGGTCGTCGCGCACCGAACCTCCTGCCTGAGCGATGTATTCCACGCCGCTCTTGTGCGCACGTTCGATGTTGTCGCCGAAGGGGAAGAAGGCATCCGAGCCTAACGATACGCCTTTCAGCGTGTCCAGCCAGGCACGTTTCTCTTCGCGGGTCAATACTTCGGGCTTTTCGGTAAAGAACTGTTGCCAAACGCCGTCAGCCAATACATCATCGTGATCATCGCTGATGTATACGTCGATGGTGTTGTCGCGGTCGGCACGGCGGATTTTCTCTACCCAAGGCAAGTTCAATACTTTCGGGTGCTGGCGCAGGTACCAGATATCGGCTTTGTTTCCGGCAAGGCGGGTGCAGTGGATGCGGCTCTGCTGGCCGGCGCCGATACCGATGGCTTGTCCGTCCTTCACATAGCACACCGAATTCGATTGGGTATATTTCAGGGTGATAAGCGCAATCATCAGGTCACGCTTTGCCGCGTCGGGCAGGTTCTTGTTCTGTGTCGGGATGTTGGCGAAGAGTTCCTCGCCGTTCAGCTTGATTTCGTTGCGTCCCTGTTCGAAGGTGATGCCGAACACGTCTTTGTGCTCGATGGGAGCCGGACGATATTCCGGGTCAATCTGAATGACGTTGTATGTACCTTTACGTTTCGCTTTCAGGATAGCCAATGCCTCTTCGGTATAGCCCGGAGCGATAACGCCGTCCGAAACTTCACGGTTGATGAAGCGGGCGGTCTCTTCGTCGCACACATCGCTCAGCGCGATAAAGTCGCCGTACGATGACATGCGGTCGGCACCGCGGGCACGCACGTATGCGTTAGCGAGGGGAGACAACGGCAGATCGCCTACGAAGTAAATCTGTTTCATCGTTTCGTCCAGTTCCAGCCCGATGGCGGCACCGGCAGGGCTAACATGCTTGAATGAGGTAGCGGCAGGCATGCCGGTCGCTTCTTTCAGTTCTTTCACCAACTGCCAGCCGTTCAGCGCATCAAGGAAATTGATGTATCCCGGACGTCCGTTCAGCACTTCCAGCGGCAGTTCTCCTTCTTTCATATAAATACGTGCTGGCTTCTGGTTGGGGTTGCAGCCGTATTTCAGTTCGAGTTCTTTTGCCATAAGCATTTGTTGTTTAAAATGTTCGTTGCGGGCAAAGATAATAAAAAATCGGATACGGAAGTATGTGTGCAAGATTAATAGGATAAACTTTGAAACGCAGATTAACGCAGATTTCCGCAGATTAAAATAAAATACTCCGCGTGAATCTGCGCCAATCTGCGTTTCATTGTTTTACGTCTCTACTATTATTACATCCGGTTTGTAAATGAACAGCCGCCTGGCAATCACATCCCGAACCGCGACGTATCCACCTCCTTCGCCTCCTTCTTCTTATACCCGCCGAAGCGGTAGCTGAACGAGACGGTAAGGCTGCGGGCGTAGTTCTTTACGTGCATGTCGAAGTGCTGGGTGCCGTTGCGCGACTCGATGTCGAGGTGGTTCATCCCGTTGAAGAGGTCGGTGCCTTTCAGTTGGAGCATCGCTTTGTCGCCGGCGAAGGTGTAGCGCAGGGCGGCATCCACATAGCCCACGGCACCGAGGCGGTAACTGCCCTGTATGGCTCCTGTCTGCCCGAAGGCGGAGATTTCCAGACGGATATTGGGGCGGCTGCTCAGGGTGAAGGTGTTGGTCCACTGCCCGATGCCTGCCCACCGCTTGTTGTCGAAGGGAGCATCGTAGTAGCGGCTCGCCTTGTCGTGCTTCAGCTGGGCGTTCAGCGTCAGCTGGCTGTCCCACCACGTGCCTACGCGGAAGGGGATGACGGCGGTGAACGTGAGCAGCTGCAGGTAGTCCCAGTTCTGGTAATTATAAATGGCACGCAGCTCGTTCGAGTCCAGGTATGCCATCTGCATAAAGTAGTCGGGCACGTAGCTGTATTCCGCCTGCACGATGTACTTGCTCTTCCAGATGTAGGTCAGCGTGGCGGTATAGTCGGTGTAGGGGTGCAGGCTGGCGTTGCCTTCTATCACCTGATAGCCGTTCAGGTAGCTGGTGCTGCCGCTCAGCGTCCAGTAGTCGGGATAGGTCTTGTCCGAGCTGAACGAAAGCTGGAAGATGTGCGCCGCCGAAGGCATGTAGTTCAGCGAAAGAGTGGGGTAGACCGCCCACTTCCAGTAGTCCGCCATCTTATAGTATTCCACCGCTGCCGACGCGCTGAGGTTCCATTGCGGACTGAACGCCTTGTCGAATCCGGCATAGACGTTGTAGGTATATTCGTCGATGCGGCTTTCGCTGTCCAGATTGCTCATCTCGGGCAGGTCATAGCGTTGCGAGTTGCGGTTGTTCACGTAGGTGAACGCCGTGCCGTAGTTCAGCGTCCAGCCCTTTGCGAGCGAATGGCTCTGGTCGGCATACACTTTCCAGCGTCCGATGCGCTGGCGCGAGTCGCTGCGGAAGGCGGACGGCTCGGCTTCGGTATCGGTGAAGTCCTGCGTGCTCTCGTCTTTGTAATACGTGTAGTCGGCGCCTGCGCTCAGCCCGAAGCCGGAGGTATAGTTCAGCGCGGCGTTATGCAGCTGCGTATCGCTCCGCTTGCCGTTGTGCGAGTCCGTCACGTTGCCCCATGCGTCCGCCGTCGATTTCCCGTCGGGTTTGAGGCTTCCGGTATAGCTGAGGCTGAGGCGGTCGTCCTCTGTGGGCTTGTAGGTGGCGGCGGCGCGGAAGGTATGGGTCAGGCTCCGTCCGCTGTCATCTTCAGACAGGCGGATGTCGTGCGTCTCTCCGTCTGCGGTGTGCAGGGCGCGGAAGTCCATTCCCTGCCGGTAATAATAGTCGCTCAGGTGGTACATCGCGTCCACGTCCCACCGTGGCGAGAGCCACGCCAGCGTCACGCCCCCGTTGCCTCCGGCTTCGTCCTTCTGCACGTAACTGCCGTTCACCTCGCCCTGCAGGCCGCCTTCGCCAGCCTTGTAACCCTTCAGCACGAGGTTGACCGTCGCGCCGCGCACATGGTATTGGGGCGGCGCGCTATACATTACCTCCGCCCGTTCCACGCGCGAGGCAGGCGTTGCCTTCAGCAGGGCGATGAGCTGATCGGCGCTCATGGATGAAGGCTTGCCGTTGAGCACGATGCCCAGACTTCCGCTTCCGGCAAGGGCAGGCACGCCGTCCCGTTCCACTACGCCGGGTAGTTGCAGCAAGGCTTCGTAGGCGTTGGTCACGAGGCGGCTGGCGGCGATTTGCGCCACGTCATAAGTCAGGCGGCTACCCTCCACCTTCACCAGCGGACGCTCGCCGCGCACCGTCACCTCGTCCAGTGCATAGTCGCGCGGCGTCAGCACGAGGGTATCCGCGTCTGCCCCGCTCCCTTCGCGGATGCAGGTATTATAAATAAGGTGCTGCACGATGAGGCGGTACCTCTCGGGACGCTGTCCGAAGCGGAACACGCCCAAGCTGTCGGTCAGGGTCGCATCGATATAGGTAGAGTCGGCGGTTTGCAATACCACCGTGGCGGCTTCCACGGGCCGGCGGTCGGCATCGGTCACCGTCCCCGTAAGGCTTTGGGCGGAGAGTGTAGCCGTACAAAGTCCGCACATCAGCAAGAAAAAGAATGTTTTCATGTCGTTCTGTCGTTTTTGATTGATGCCGCAAAGGTAAATAGCCGCCTCCGCATCGGTGGTTAACGCAAGGTTAACGTAACGTTAACGGGGGAGTATGCGATATGAAAGCACGGTAGGGGCGAGGTCCGCTCGCCCGAAGACATCCGCTGTAGATGCATTCGGGCGGGCAGACCCCGCCCCTACGATTTGTCACACAATCGGCTTGACCACCTCAACCCTCATCCCCAGGGCGTGCATTATCCGATAAAACACAATTCGTGTAGAACGCATACGCTTCTTCGTCGAACTTCGCACGTTCGGGCGTGCCGGGCGCACCGAACTCCTTATCCAGTTCAGCGCTGATGTCGGTCAGCATTTCTTCGTTTGTATTCATAATATTCCTCCTTTTATTTGTAATGCCTTTGGTGTCTAAATGATTACTCTACAGGTATAGCCTTTTTGTTGGCTTCCATATGGCAACTATGGCAAAGTGTGATTAAATCTTCATCTTTGACATCCCAAGGCAAATGCGAGCGTGAATATTTCTTATGATGCACTTCCAATGTTTCGGGACTATTCAGTTTGTATAAGGGGAAAATGATTGCAAAATCATTTTTGGTCAACATTGCAACTCCCTGGTTATAGTCAACGCCTGTGATATAACCAAAACAGTAGGTAAGGTAAATAGCGTCATTGGTTGTATTGCCTTTCATATATTGTATGAAAATGGTATCGCAATCTTTATATTCATTCTTAGTCTTAGTTTTAAAAGGCTTGCATTTGATGCTTTTAAAGCCGACCCAATTTACATCATTATCAGATAAGTTTTTACTGGAAATAATATTAATATGTCCGGCTAAAGCTATTGTCTTCCAATCTTGTGAACAGCTAAAAAGTCCTAAGTGATAATTGTTTAGATAGATATTGTATTTAGGTATGTACTTGGTCATTTCTTTCACTTTATAGAGCTTATAACCATCTAATGACTGTTCTTCCAGACTCTTATCATCATTTTGTTGCAATGAATTTTCTTTATTGAACGCAGATATGACTATGTCGGCAACTTCTGGAAAATCTACATATTTGGATACCTCATTGATATCGTTTAACTTTATTGTATTATAGCAATTCTGACAGACGTAATGATCTATTCTCTTTCTATTGTCCCGTTTTTGTATCCATTTGCTATCCAAAAGCAATTCTTTGTAATATTCGTTCTCTCCCGATGTTATGACGGATGATGGAACAGGCTCTTTTACAATATCTGCCGCTTCTGTTTGAGTTGCTGCATTATTCGGAGATTCTGCAATTTTGTCGTCAATGCATGGTTCATTTACTGGTGCATTCACTTTCGCATCAACAACAGGAGTGCTCGATTGAGGTGGAACGTTACTTTTGCTTTTCTTCTTTGTAATAACAACATAACCTACGATGAATAATAATAGAACAAGTAAAACAAATATCATATACAGACTTATTTATGAAATTAAATTATGCTGGCAAATTTAATATGATTTGCCGGAAGTATCAAATAGATTGACTTCTATATCTGATGAATATTCAACAATTACTTTCCGCTCCGACCTTGGAAAACGTGCAAAACGTGTGCCGACCCCTCGCCGCACACCTTGCAACACTTGCAAAGTCCCCGCCGACCCCTCCGCGCGCATTTTGCACATCTGCAAAGTCCCCGCCGACCCCTCGCCGCACGTTTTGCAACACTTGCAAAGTTCCCGCCGACCCCTCCGCGCGCATTTTACACGTCTGCAAAGCCTCCGCCGAGGGGTCGGCGCATGTTTTGCACGTTTTTTAAAGCCGTTTTTGAAGAGGCGGAACATACTTTTCTTCACTTTGGAGGCGGTTTATCGGAAAATAAAACTAACTTTGGAGGTGAATTAATCAACTATATTGTCAAATTTAATCCCCTTTGAAGATGAAAACAATCGTAAAAATCAAAGAGTTCGGCATTACAAGACTGAACAACGCCGAATATACCAACTTCTCCACCCGTGTCCTCACCCTCGTGGAACAGGCAGGGACGCTCGAACCCGACGGCGGTTCGGCACTGGGCATCGAGGCGGAGGTGCAGGAAGAATACGAAACGCTGCTGGGAACGATGAACGACATCGTGGCGCAGAGCCGCATCAGCGACCGCACGGCGGAACTTGCCGACACAGACAAGCAGCGCGACGACCTCGTGGTGTATCTTTTCAACTCTATCCGCAACAAGAAGTCTTCGCCCGTGGCGGCGGAGAAATCGGCGGCGACCTCCCTCTACAATGTGCTGAAACCTTACGTGGGCTGCTACCGTTCGCCCTCGCAGCAGGAAACGGTGCAGATACGCGGCTTGCTGACCGACGCACGCAAGGCGGAGAACGCGCCCAACGTGGAGACGCTCGCGCTGACCAACATCCTCACGGAACTGGAAACGGCGAACGACGAATACGCTTCGCTGACCGAGCAGCGCACCGAGGAGCGTGCCGCCAGCCGCCTGGACGAAAGCAAGACGGTGCGCCTGCGCATGGACGAGCTGTACGACTACATCGCCACCGTGGCTTTCGTGCAGAGCGTGGCGCATCCTACGGACGCCACCGCCACGTTCGTCACCAACCTCAACGCCCTGATTGACGAGACGAACGCCCTCTACAACCAGCGCATCGCGCAGGCAAAGCGGAAAAAACCGGAACCCGAAGTGTAACTGACTTTTCAGACAAAATGCAGATTCACGCAGATTTCCGCAGATTATTTTCTATTTTTCAATCTGCGTGAATCTGCGAAAATCTGCGTTTCAACAATCAATCCGATGAAAGAGATAAGACACTTGCGCTGGATAGCCCTCATCGCCCTGCTGGCGATAGCGGAGCTGCAATACGTGTGGCTGGCGAACAGCTACCGGCTGGCGAGGGAAAGCCTGCGGATGAAGGCGGACGAGGTGTTTCGGGAGGCCTCGCTGGAAGAGGCGTTCCACCGGATGTCGGTATACAAGGAGCGGAAATTCGGCAGGAAAGATACTCTGTTGTCAATGAAATTCGAAGTAGACACGACCACTTCCGCCTTCCAGAACATGCCGAACCGGTGGCTGATGTCGAGCATCCATACCAGTCTGCAGGACTACATTTACACGGAAGTGCATCTAGACGTGTCGCTCCCCGTGCTCGATTCGATTTACGCCCACATGCTCGATTCGGTCGGCATCCGTGCCGAGGTGGCTTCGTGCATCGTCGATTCTACGGGGCGGGTGCTCCGTGCTTCCGTGGGGAAAGATCTGCATCGGGAGGGCATCCTGAAGACCGACTCGCTGATGCTCGACTTCGATGAGGCACGCTTCGTGCAGGGCATCATCACCAATCCCTACTGGGTCATCGCGCGGCGCATGACGCTGGTGCTGATAGCCACGGTGCTGATTATCGCCGTGGCGGTGGTGTGCGTGGTGTGGCAGGTGCGCATCATCCTGCGGCAGGACAAGGTGGCGAAGCTGCGCGAGGACTTCTCGTACGCCATGATACACGACATGAAGACGCCGCTCAGCTCCATCGTGATGGGCACGCGCATCCTCGAGACCGGACGGCTCGACAGCCAGCCCGAGAAGCGGGCGCAGTATTTCCGCATCCTGCGCGAGGAGGGCGAGCACCTCATCAGCCTGACCAACAAGGTGCTGACGCTCGCCAAACTGGAGCACCGCCAGCTGAGGCTCGACAAGACGGAATGCCTGCTGCGCCCGATGCTGGAGGACCTTGCCGCAAAGTATCAGGCGAAGGCGGAGAAGCCGATACGCTACGTGTGGAAGCTGGACGCGCTGGCGGTGTATGCCGACGAGGAGTTCCTGCGCGAGGCGCTGAGCAACCTGATAGACAATGCCGTGAAATATTCGGGCAGTGAGGTGGAGATAACCTTCGCTTCGGCGAAACGTGCCGATGGAAGCATCGCGGTCTCGGTGCGCGACAACGGCCTGGGCATCCCGCTGAAGGACCAGGCGAAGATATTCGAGAAATACGAGCGTGCCTCGGCGGCAAGCCGGAGCCGGGGCGGAGGTGCACCGGGCTTCGGGCTGGGGCTGAACTACGTGCTCCGCATCGTGGAAGCGCATGGCGGCACGGTGAAGCTGGAGAGCATCGAAGGCGAGTACAGCGAGTTCACGCTGGTGTTTCCGAAGGGCACCACAGAGGGCACAGGTTGAAACGCAGATTAACGCGGATTGACGCGGATTGAAAAATAAAAAATAATCTGCGTGAATCCGCGTTAATCTGCGTTTCAAAAAAGGAAAAGACAACTTAAACGACAAGCAAATGACAAGACTATTATTGGTAGAAGACGATGCCAACCTGTGCTACATCATCCGCGGCGGGCTGGAAGACATGATAGGCGGATACGAGATACAGACCGCCGCAGACGGCGAGGAGGGCTTGCGGATATGGAAAACGTGGAAGCCCGATGTCATCGTGTCCGACATCGAGATGCCCGTGATGGACGGCTACGAGATGGTGCGCCGCATCCGCGAGACGGACGAGCGCACGCCTATCCTCTTCACTTCGGGCAGGGTGTCGCCCAAAGACGTGGTGAAAGGATACGAACTGGGTGTGAACAACTACATCAAGAAGCCTTTCCTGCCCGAAGAGCTGCATGCCCACGTCACCGCCCTGCTGCGTCTGACGCAGGGCAGGCAGGCGGAAGCCCACGAAACGCTCTTCCCGATAGGCAGGCTCTACACGTTCAACGCCGACCGCTCTACCTTATTAAAGGCGGACGGGGAAGCGGAAACCCTCACCGTGCGCGAGGCGGACCTGCTCCGCCTGCTGTGCGAGAACAAGGGTAGGGTGGTGCGTCGCGAAGTCATCCTCTCGCACCTGTGGAATACCGAAGACGACTATTTCGCCTCGCGCAGCCTTGATGTCTTCGTGTCGCGCCTGCGCAAGCTGCTCGCCGCCGACGAGAGCGTGCAGCTGAAGACGGTGAAGGGGGTGGGCTTGCAGCTGGTGGGGTGAATAAGCCAACTTAATTTTCATATCTCTTTTCATTTCCCGATTTTCTATGTATCTTTGCCCCCGCAACGGTTCGGATGGAGTGAAATCCGATTAAAAGGGAATCAGGTGAGAGTCCTGAACAGTCCCGCTGCTGTGAGTTCCATGCGATGAGTGTCGCAAACCATTCTTTTGCCACTGGGGATACCCCTGGGAAGGCGGTTTGCCGACGGGAACGAGTCAGAAGACCTGCCGCTTGCCTTTGTATTTTCACTGCTTTCGAGGAAAAAGCGTGGGAAGGACGCAAGCCTGTGGGGCTTCTTTTTGCATTCCCTTGTTTTTTGCCTGATTGCGGATTAAAGAACGAAACGCATGAAACAAGTAATCAGCATTCTCTTTGGCGTATGCCTTCCGCTGGCGGGGCAGGCGCAGAGCGATACGACGGCTTATGCCCTGCCCGAGGTGACGGTAACGGATGCTCACCGAATTCGTGAGGTGCGTGCCGTAGCTCCGGTACAATCTCTTTCGCGTGAAGAGTTGGAGAACTTGCATGCTTTGCAATTATCGGATGCTGTGAAGCATTTCTCGGGTGTTACGGTGAAAGACTACGGTGGGGTAGGCGGACTGAAAACAGTTTCCGTGCGTAGTTTAGGCGCACAACATACCGCCATTGGTTACGATGGCATAGCAGTGACCGATTGCCAGACGGGGCAAATAGACATCGGACGATTTTCGTTGGAGAATGTCGACCGGGTAGCGTTAAGCAACGGACAAGATAACAATATTTTCCAGCCTGCACGCTTTTTCGCTTCAGCAGGTATCTTGCATATCGAGGCGCTGGCACCGAAGTTTGAGGACGGGAAAAGCACGCACTTCCATGCAAAGGTGAAGACCGGTTCATGGGGATTGTCGAACCCTTCATTCCGGCTGGAGCAGAAACTGGGACGGAAATGGGCACTGGCCGCCGATTCCGAATGGATGTCTTCGGACGGGCGTTATCCGTTTACGCTTCATTATGGGGACGAAGACGATGCATCCTCGCGCGAGAAACGGCAGAACACGAAGGTGCAGTCCTTGCGTGCCGAAGCCGGACTGTATGGCCTATTTTCCGACCGTGAGCAATGGCGTCTCAAGGCTTATTATTACCAGTCTTCGCGGGGGCTTCCTGCCGTTACTACCTATTATTACAATCATTCCAATCAGCATCTGTGGGACAAGAATGTGTTTGTGCAGAGCAATTACCGGAAAGAGTTCAACCGCCGGTTTGCCCTCCGGCTTGCCGGGAAATGGAACTGGAGTTACCAGCGTTACCTCGACCCTGATTATAAAGGGAGCACGGGACAGACGGAGAATAATTATTACCAGCAAGAATATTACCTTTCGGCTTCGGCACTTTGGCGTGCATTGGATAACCTTTCGTTTTCCTTGGCAACGGACGGAAGCGTGAACCGGATGAATGCCGACCTCCGCGACTTTGCCAAACCTGTACGCTATTCGTGGCTGACGGCATTGGCGGGAAAATATGTCACCAGTTGGATGACGCTTTCGGCATCGGTACTTGCCACATGGGTGCACGAGGATGTGGAGCGGGGAAGCAGTGCCGGAATGCACCGCAAGTTAAGCCCCTACATAGGTGTCTCGTTTAAACCTTTTGCGGCAGAAGAATTTCATGTACGTTTCTTTTATAAAGACATTTTTCGTTTGCCCAGTTTCAATGATTTGTATTATGGGCAGACAGGGAATATCAATTTAAAACCGGAAAATGCCCGTCAGTTGAATGTGGGCATAACTTATACGAAACAGATTTGCGATTTTATCCCTTACTTGACGCTTACCGCTGATGCGTATGTAAATCGAGTGACCGACAAGATTGTGGCGATACCTACCAAGAACTTGTTCGTGTGGAGCATGGTCAATTTGGGAAAGGTAGACATCAAGGGCGTCGATGTGACGGGAAGCCTCGGCATCCGTCTGCATGAAGGCTATTCCCTGAACCTTTCGGGCAATTATACCTATCAGCGTGCGTTGGATGTGACGAATCCCGACCCTTCGACCACCGAAGGGAAGACGTATAAGCATCAGATAGCCTATACCCCCCGCGTGTCCGGGTCGGGGCAAGCCGTGTTGGAAATGCCTTGGGCGGATTTGTCGTATGCGGTGTTGTTTTCTGGAAAGCGGTATATGTTGGGGCAGAACATCGCCGAGAACCGTTTGCCCGGATATACGGACCATAGTGTGTCGGCACGCCGTGAGTTCCGCCTGAGGGATGTTTCGGCTTCGGTAGCGGTGGAAGTGCTGAACGTGGCGAATAAGAATTATGAAATTGTGAAAAACTTTCCGATGCCGGGGCGTTCGTTCCGGGTGACGGTGGGTATAAATTATTAAGGCATGATGAAGAAAAGGATTATAGGTGTGTTCGCGATGTTGTTGTCGCTGGCGGCCGCTTGCGATGATATGGAAGACAAGCCTGCCTTGCCGGATAGCGGACAGGAAACGGTGCAGGATTACGGTACCTCGGAAATGTATGTCCTCAGTGAGGGATTGTTCAACCTGAATAACAGCACGCTGGCACGTTATTCTTTCGAAACCAATACTTGCATGACCGATTATTTCCGTACGATGAATCATCGCGGATTAGGCGATACGGCAAATGACATGGATATATACGGAGGCAAGTTGTATATCGTGGTGAACGTGTCGAGCACGGTAGAGGTGGTCGACCTGCATACCGGCATGTCGGTGGGGCAGGTTTCGCTTTTGGCGGAAGACGGAAGCTCGCGCCAGCCGCGTGCCATCGCTTTTGAGGAAGGCAAGGCGTATGTATGCTCTTACGACGGGACGGTGGCGCGTATCGATACCGCATCGTTGCAGGTGGAAGCGTTGGCGCAGGTAGGGCGGAATCCCGAAGACTTATGTGTGCAGGACGGAAAGCTTTATGTCTCCAATTCGGGCGGGCTCGATTGGGAAGGCATCGGAGTAGACCGCACGGTTTCTGTCGTGGACTTGGCTGCATTTACCGAAACGAAACAGATTGAGGTTGGTCCGAATCCGGGTAAGATTGCCGCCGGCCGGAACCATGCCGTATGGGTAGCGACGTATGGCGAGGAGATAGAGAAGGGCGACTATCATCTGGTGAAAATCAATACACAGAGCGATGCGGTCGAGGCCGTATATGACGAGCCGGTAATGGATTTTGCCATAGATTACGACATTGCTTACTTGTATAATTACGATTATCAGACCAATTCTTCTTCGTTCAAGGTGTTCGATTTGGTATCGGGTACTGTTGTACGCGAACAGTTTATTACCGATGGCACGCACATCGAGCGTCCGTATGCCATAGCGGTTAATCCCTATAGCAGCAATGTGTATCTCACCGAGGCGTACAATTATCAGGTAGAGGGCGATGTGCTTTGTTTTACTCCCGATGGCAGGCTGATGTTCAGGCTGAATGGGGTAGGGCTGAATCCCAACACCCTGTTGTTTCGTGATGTGTCTGCTTCTGTGGACGGGTCGGAGGACCAGCCGGACAGCTCAGCAGGCTTTGCCGACAAGGTTTTCGAATATGTGCCTGCTCCTTCGCAATACATGAATACGATAACGGTCGCCTATCGGGACGGCTTCACGCAGGAAGAAGTATTGGAACTGGCGTCCGAGCGGTTCCGCAACCGTTCGCTTTTGTCGCTTGGCGCATACGGAGGTTACATCGTAGCCGGATTTTCGCAACCTGTGCCCAATGTGGAGGATGCTTATGACCTGAAGATTTACGGCAATGCCAATTACAATCCGAATGCCTGGCAAGACCGTCCGGGCGGAAGTGCGGAGCCGGGTATTGTGCTGGTGGCAAGAGATGAAAATGGAAACGGATTGCCCGATGACCCTTGGTATGAACTGGCGGGCAGCGAATACGGGAAAGATACGGAAACACCCGACTATGAAATAACGTATTATCGTCCCCAACCCGAAGATGCGGATGTCCGTTGGACGGATAATCTGGGTAATGAGGGCTATGTGTACCGCAACGAGTATCATACGCAGAACTCGTATTATCCGGAGTGGGTAGAAGACGACCGGATGGTTTTTTGCGGAAAGCGTTTGAAAGACAATGCGGTAGAAGAGAACGGCGTTTGGGTAGGCTATGCCTACGATTGGGGGTATGCCGACAATCACCCCAACAGCGAAGAAATGTCGCAGTTCAAGCTTGAATGGGCGGTAGATGCCGATGGGAATCCGGTGCATCTGGATGAGATAGACTTTGTGAAGGTTTATACGGCGGTCAATCAGTATGCCGGTCGGGTAGGGGAATTGTCTACCGAAATAGCCGGCATAGAGAACCTGCATTTCGATGCAAGCAATTAAAAACAATCATAATTATGTATCAATTAAAACAAGTAAGAGAAATGAAAAAGTTAACGTGGATTATGGCGGCATTGTTGTGCGTGTCGCTTTGGAGTTGTAGCGAGGATGAGAATCCGGCAGGAGAAGAGCAGAAAGAGGACGTGGTAATCAGTTTTGAGGGTGAATTGAGCGAGCCTAACAGTTCTTTCCTTGCAACCGAAGGCGAAGAAGATGGCTTTTATATGAAGACGGCATTCTCGGATCCCCAGAATGTTGTGTCTTTTACACATTATTTCAGCGATTGGGGCTTCGGAGGAGGATTTACCTATACCAATGGGACAGATACGGCTACACCGGGATATGCCAACTTGAGTGCCATTACAGGAGCGGGAAAGACCGGAAGTGTTTATCTGATCGCTAATGCAAGCAGCTATACAGAGGCACGTATAACCAATCTGCAAGCCGGAACGTACCGTTTCAAAGGGGCGTGGGTGACCAATACCACGTATGACTATCTGGCTATTAAAGACGGAAACGATGGAGGTTCGGGCTTGGTGGCTAAATTTGAGGATGGTGACTGGTTTATGCTGACCGCAGTAGGTTATACCGATAGCGGTACCGAAGTGGGGAGCGTCGATTTCTATTTGGCGGACTTCCGTGACGGGAAAAGTGAGATCGTCAATACGTGGAAATGGTTCGACTGGAGCGAGCTGGCGGATGCCGCTTATATCACCTTCGAACTCTCCTCTACCGATACCGGTGATTACGGTATGAATACTCCTTCTTACTTTTGCCTGGACGGTGTGACATTGCAGGAAAACTGATTGAAGTGATAAATAACGTTATCGGCCCGCTTAATCGGAGGTATGCTTCGGTTAAGCGGGCTTTTTTCTTTATCTTTGCGTAATGCTAAACAAACAAAAGCGGAGTAAAAGTATGATAGACGAATTATTGGAGTTCAATCGTTCCTTTGTGGAAGACAAAGGCTACGAACAGTATGTAACGACGAAATACCCGGATAAGAAGATTGCGATAGTAACATGCATGGATACGCGTCTGGTTGAGTTGATACCTGCTGCCTTGGGATTGCGAAACGGCGATGTAAAGATGATAAAAAACGCCGGAGGGACGGTGACGCATCCCTTTGGAAGTGTGATGCGCAGCTTGCTGGTAGGCATTTACGAGTTGGGAGTGGAAGAGGTGATGATTATCGGGCATACCGATTGTGGAGCACAGCACATGGATAGCCA
This sequence comes from Phocaeicola salanitronis DSM 18170, assembly GCF_000190575.1. NCBI lineage: Bacteria > Pseudomonadati > Bacteroidota > Bacteroidia > Bacteroidales > Bacteroidaceae > Phocaeicola > Phocaeicola salanitronis. Next base: position 3,406,791 of record NC_015164.1, read on the forward strand.
GGTAATGCTTCGCCACATCAAGGAACATGGCGTTTCGGACAGGGATATCGAAATGATGGAGTATTGCAATGTCGATTTACATTCGTGGTTGAGCGGTTTCGACAATGTAGAGCAATCGGTGCGTGGAAGCGTACATTTGGTGAAACATCATCCTTTGGTGCCAAAAGATGTAGTGGTGCGTGGCTTTGTCATCGATTCGGTTACCGGCAAGTTGACGGAATTTGAAAATATCGATTGACGATGCATATAAGTGCATTGGCAAACGCATGCGGTCACGTTGGCGTACGCATACGGCTGCGTTGGCGTACGCATGCGGTTGTGTTTGCCTGTATGTACGGCTGCGTTTTCGGAGGCATTTTGTTGCCTTTCCTTTCCATTTCCGCTTCCTTCGCGCACGCGTATAATTAAATAAGGTAAGGCGTACTGCATCCCGGACTTTCTTCCGGAAGTTTTTTTATGTCTCAACCTGTTGTATTTCAGTTTATTTGCATATTCATTACAAAAAACTTTCGAAAAAAAGTGTCCGATGTCTTGCAGTTTCTGAAAAAGTCTGTACCTTTGCACTCGCTTTCCGGAAGGGACGCCCCCTGAGAGGGGGTCGGAACGAGTGAGGGAAGCGACGTTCTATGAGATTATTTGGATAGGAACAACGTAGTACGATTCAAGGAAAGGAAAAGAGACGTCAATTCAAGAGACGAACGGGAGCCAGTCGACAGGATTCATTTAAAAGAAAAAGATATTCTACAATGAAGAGTTTGATCCTGGCTCAGGATGAACGCTAGCTACAGGCTTAACACATGCAAGTCGCGGGGCAGCGGGAGCCTAGCTTGCTAGGCTTGCCGGCGACCGGCGCACGGGTGAGTAACGCGTATCCGACCTTCCGCACACTCCGGGCCAGCCTTCCGAAAGGAAGATTAATCCCGGATGGTATGGCGTGGCTGCATGGCAGCGCCATTAAAGGAGCGATCCGGTGTGCGATGGGGGTGCGTTCCATTAGCTTGTTGGCGGGGTAACGGCCCACCAAGGCGACGATGGATAGGGGTTCTGAGAGGAAGGCCCCCCACATTGGGACTGAGACACGGCCCAAAACTCCTACGGGAGGCAGCAGTGAGGAATATTGGTCAATGGGCGAGAGCCTGAACCAGCCAAGTAGCGTGGAGGATGACCGCCCTACGGGTTGTAAACTCCTTTTATAAGGGAATAAAACCTCCCACGTGTGGGAGCTTGTATGTACCTTATGAATAAGCATCGGCTAACTCCGTGCCAGCAGCCGCGGTAATACGGAGGATGCGAGCGTTATCCGGATTTATTGGGTTTAAAGGGAGCGTAGACGGGATGTCAAGTCAGCTGTGAAAGTTTGCGGCTCAACCGTAAAATTGCAGTTGAAACTGGCTTTCTTGAGTGCGTTCGAGGCAGGCGGAATTCGTGGTGTAGCGGTGAAATGCATAGATATCACGAAGAACCCCGATTGCGAAGGCAGCCTGCTAGGCCGCAACTGACGTTGATGCTCGAAAGTGCGGGTATCAAACAGGATTAGATACCCTGGTAGTCCGCACGGTAAACGATGGGCACTCGCTGCCGGCGATATACTGCCGGCGGCTTAGCGAAAGCGTTAAGTGCCCCACCTGGGGAGTACGCCGGCAACGGTGAAACTCAAAGGAATTGACGGGGGCCCGCACAAGCGGAGGAACATGTGGTTTAATTCGATGATACGCGAGGAACCTTACCCGGGCTTGAACTGCGGATGCATTGCGCGGAAACGCGCAAGTGGGCAACCACATCCGTGGAGGTGCTGCATGGTTGTCGTCAGCTCGTGCCGTGAGGTGTCGGCTTAAGTGCCATAACGAGCGCAACCCCTTCCGCCAGTTGCCATCAGGTTATGCTGGGGACTCTGGCGGTACTGCCATCGTAAGATGCGAGGAAGGTGGGGATGACGTCAAATCAGCACGGCCCTTACGTCCGGGGCTACACACGTGTTACAATGGGGGGTACAGAGGGCCGCCATCCGGCGACGGAGCGCCAATCCCTAAAGCCCCTCCCAGTTCGGACTGGAGCCTGCAACCCGGCTCCACGAAGCTGGATTCGCTAGTAATCGCGCATCAGCCACGGCGCGGTGAATACGTTCCCGGGCCTTGTACACACCGCCCGTCAAGCCATGAAAGCCGGGGGTGCCTGAAGTGCGTAACCGAAAGGGGCGCCCTAGGGTAAAACCGGTGATTGGGGCTAAGTCGTAACAAGGTAGCCGTACCGGAAGGTGCGGCTGGAACACCTCCTTTCTGGAGCGGCTTCCGTTCCGGTGGCGTCCTGCCTTTTCGGCGTGCCGTTGTTCCCCTCCTTATATATGATATGAAACAGAGGTTCAACGCCAGTCCTATAGCTCAGTTGGTCAGAGCGCCACACTGATAATGTGGAGGTCGGCAGTTCAACTCTGCCTGGGACTACGGTCTTGGGGGATTAGCTCAGCTGGCTAGAGCACCTGCTTTGCAAGCAGGGGGTCAACGGTTCGAATCCGTTATTCTCCACTGTTAGAAAGAAGTTCTATGACATGATGTGACAAGCAATAAAGAGAAACGAGCGCTTGCAGGCTATTCTGCAAGCATCAGCCAGAGGTATATGCCCGCTCTCTTCCGGAAGGAAGAGCGAGCGGCGGCGTAAGTAGATAAGGGCGCACGGCGGATGCCTTGGCTCTCGGAGGCGATGAAGGACGTGACAAGCTGCGAAAAGCCGCGGGGAGGCGCACATGGCCCTTGATCCGCGGATCTCCGAATGGGACAACCCGTCATGCTGAAGGCATGACATCCCGCCTGAGGCGGGAGGCCAACGCGGGGAACTGAAACATCTTAGTACCCGCAGGAAAAGAAAACAACAGTGATTCCCCCAGTAGCGGCGAGCGAACGGGGATTAGCCCAAACCGCGCGTGTTACGGCATGCGCGGGGTTGAAGGACCGCGACACCGCAAGAAGCAAGGCGAATGGAACGCGCTGGAAAGCGCGGCCGTAGAGCATGAAAGCTGCGTACATGAAGCCTTGCGAAGCGTAGCGGCATCCTGAGTAGCGCGGGGCACGTGGAACCCTGCGTGAATCTGCCGGGCCCATCCGGCAAGGCTAAATACTCCCGAGAGACCGATAGCGAACCAGTACCGTGAGGGAAAGGTGAAAAGCACTTCGGACAGAAGAGTGAAAGAGACCCTGAAACCGTGCGCCTACAAGCGGTCGGAGCACGCAAGTGTGACGGCGTGCCTTTTGCATAATGAACCTACGAGTTCCCCTGCTTGGCGAGGTTAAGCGCGATAAGGCGCGGAGCCGGAGCGAAAGCGAGTCTGAAAAGGGCGTCAAGTCATGCGGGGAGACGCGAAACCAAGTGATCTACCCTTGTCCAGGATGAAGTCCGGGTAACGCCGGATGGAGGTCCGCACCGATAAGCGTTGAAAAGCTTCCGGATGAGGCGAGGGTAGGAGTGAAAGGCCAATCAAACTTGGAGATAGCTCGTACTCCCCGAAATGCATTTAGGTGCAGCCTCGCGGTAATTCGGCATGAGGTAGAGCGACTGATAGGATGCGGGGGCTTCACCGCCTGCCAAGTCCTGACAAACTCCGAATGCATGCCGCATGTTCCGCGGGAGTGAGGGCACGGGTGCTAAGGTCCGTGCCCGAGAGGAGAAGAATCCTGACCGCCGGCTAAGGCCCCGGAGTGGCGCCTGAGTTAATCTAACGAAGTCCGGCCCCCGAGACAGCTAGGATGTTGGCTTGGAAGCAGCCATTCATTTAAAGAGTGCGTAACAGCTCACTAGTCGAGGTGCCGGGCGTGGATAATAATCGGGTATAAGGCGCCCGCCGAAGCCGCGGGATACAGAGTATCGGTAGGGGAGCATTCCATCGGCGCCGAAGGCGCTCCGTAAGGTGCGCTGGAGCTTATGGAAAAGCAAATGTAGGTATAAGTAACGATAAAGGGGGTGAGAGGCCCCCTCGCCGAAAGACTAAGGTTTCCTGATCAACGCTAATCGGATCAGGGTAAGTCGGGGCCTAAGGCTCAGCCGCACGGCGAGGCCGATGGACAAACGGTCAACATTCCGTTACTGGCGTCCGGTGTGACGCGGTGACGCGGCTGTGACACTGCCGCCCCCTGACGGAATAGGGGGTTTAAGGGTGTAGGAGCCGATTCCCGCAGGCAAATCCACGGGAAGATCCGAACCTGAAAGTACGGCGCGCCCTCCGGGGCAAGCCGACAGCGCAGGTAACCATGCCGCCAAGAAAAACCGCTAAACTCCAGCCGGACGGCACCCGTACCGCAAACGGACACACGTAGTCGGGTTGAATATACTGAGGCGCTTGGGTTAATCACGGTTAAGGAACTAGGCAAACTGACCCTGTAACTTCGGGATAAAGGGTCCCTCCTCGCAAGAGAGGGCGCAGAGAATCGGTCCAGGCAACTGTTTACCAAAAACACAGGGCTGTGCTAATTCGAAAGAAGCCGTATACAGCCTGACACCTGCCCGGTGCCGGAAGGTTAAGAGGAGAGGTCATCGCGAGAGAAGCCTTGAATTGAAGCCCCGGTAAACGGCGGCCGTAACTATAACGGTCCTAAGGTAGCGAAATTCCTTGTCGGGTAAGTTCCGACCTGCACGAATGGTGTAATGATCCGGACGCTGTCTCAACCGTGATCCCAGTGAAATTGTAGTATCGGTGAAGATGCCGATTACCCGCGATGGGACGAAAAGACCCCGTGAACCTTTACTGCAGCTTAGCATTGGACGTGGGCACGCGTTGTGTAGGATAGGCCGGAGGCAATGAGCCGCGGGCGCCAGCCTGCGGGGAGCCGCCGTTGAAATACGGCCCTTCGTTTGTCTGTGTCCTAACTCCGGGTATGGAGGACATTGCTTGGCGGGCAGTTTGACTGGGGTGGTCGCCTCCAAAAGCGTAACGGAGGCTCCTAAAGGTGCCCTCAGGACGATCGGTAACCGTCCTCAGAGTGTAATGGCAGAAGGGCGCTTGACTGGGAGGCCGACAGGCCGAGCAGGTAGGAAACTAGAGCATAGTGATCCGGTGTTTCCGCATGGAAGGGACATCGCTCAAAGGATAAAAGGTACTCCGGGGATAACAGGCTGATCCCTCCCAAGAGCTCATATCGACGGAGTGGTTTGGCACCTCGATGTCGGCTCGTCACATCCTGGGGCTGGAGAAGGTCCCAAGGGTTGGGCTGTTCGCCCATTAAAGTGGCACGCGAGCTGGGTTCAGAACGTCGTGAGACAGTTCGGTCTCTATCTATCGTGGGCGCGGGAAATCTGCGCGGCTCGGGCACTAGTACGAGAGGACCGTGCTTGACAGACCTCCGGTTTGCCGGTTGTCCCGCCAGGGGCACCGCCGGGTATCCGCGTCTGTACCGGATAAGCGCTGAAAGCATCTAAGCGCGAAGCCGTCCGCAAGATTAGATTTCCTTGAGGGCCGTCACAGACTATGACGTCGATAGGACGCAGGTGTAAAGGTGGAGACACCAAAGCCGAGCGTTACTAATTGCCCGAAACTTTCCCGCCGCGTTTTGCGGCCGTATACTTCCGGCACCCGTTTCCGGATTGCTTGTCGCTTGTCATGGCACTTGATCGTATTCAGGTGGCTATAGCGCGAAGGTCCCACCTCTTCCCATTCCGAACAGAGCAGTTAAGCTTCGCATCGCCGATGGTACTGCGCAAGCGGGAGAGTAGGTAGCCGCCGTCTTTTCCCTCCCCCCGGCATCCGATGGGCTGCCGGGGGGATTTTTTTTGCCCCTGCGGCTTGCGGGCTGCAGAATTAGCCGTATCTTTATGGCAAATATGAATTATTATGGTTATAAAGACAGTTTTAGATACGGATTTGTATAAGTTTACGACTTCGTATGCTTATATTAAGTTGTTCCCGTATGCGATGGGAACGTTTAGCTTCAAGGATCGTGATGATACGGAATACACAGAGGGTTTCTTGAATGCCTTGAAGAATGAGATTCATAATCTTGCTTTGGTGTCTTTGCGTAAGGAAGAATTAGAGTACATGTGTTCGCATTGCCGGTTCTTGCCCCGGGTATATTGGGAATGGCTTTTTTCCTTTCGTTTTGATCCGGATAAGATTCATGTGTATTTGGACGAAGAACGCCATTTACACATGGAAGTTACAGACTTATTATATAAGGTAACGTTGTATGAAGTGCCTTTGCTGGCGATTATTTCAGAAATAAAGAATCAGTTCTTAAACCGTATACCGGACCGTCAGGACATCATAGCCCGTTTGTCTGGAAAAGTCAGCTTGTCTAATACGCATCACATGCCTTTTTCTGAATTTGGCACCCGCCGTCGTTTTTCGTTTGATGTGCATGAAACAGTCGTTGCCTATTTGAAAGAACATGCCCGCTACTGTACGGGAACTTCCAATTGTTTTCTTGCCATGAAATACAACCTGCTTCCGATGGGGACCCATCCGCACGAATGGTTTATGTTTCATGGCGCGCAATTCGGTTACAAGCATGCCAATTATATGGCTTTAGAGAATTGGGTAAATGTGTATGACGGCGATTTGGGTACAGCTTTGTCGGACACATATACGTCAGATGCTTTCCTTTCGAATTTCAGTCGCAAGCAAGCCAAACTGTTCGATGGGGTACGGTGTGATTCCGGAGACGAGTTTGAGTTTGTAGAACATCTGATTGCCCGGTATAAGGAATTGGGGATTGACCCTACTACGAAAACCATTATTTTCAGCAATGCGCTGGATTTTGAGAAAGCGCTTCACATTTTTGAATATTGTCAGGGGAAAATTCGTTGTTCTTTTGGCATCGGAACGAATCTGACTAATGATACAGGCTATACTCCTTCTAATATCGTGATGAAGTTGTCGCGTTGCAAGATGAATGTAAACCAGGAGTGGCGCGAATGTGTGAAACTGTCTGATGATATGGGAAAGCACATGGGAAGTAGCAAAGAATTGGATGCTTGTCTGTATGAATTGCGCTTAAAGTAGGCTTAAATGTGTAAAATTGTTGCTGAATTTGATAAAAAACTTTCATTCTATTTTGTTTTATCGAAATAATGTCTACCTTTGCATCCGTAAAATAAAAAAAGAAACAGATGAATGCATTGTTTATACATATTTTGCTATGCGGTTTGATTATTCTATTGGTGAAGCCAGTGGGAAGCAAGGCGCGTGCGTAAATGTATAACGGTACAAGATATATGTAAAGCCTTTCCCACTTCTATGTGCGAAAGGCTTTTTGTTTGAATGACGATTAAAGATAATAAATGCTATGAGTGAAAGATTGTTTATTTTTGACACGACCTTGCGCGACGGGGAACAGGTTCCCGGATGCCAGTTGAATACGGTTGAAAAGATTCAGGTGGCAAAACAGTTGGAAGCGTTGGGTGTGGATGTGATTGAAGCCGGATTCCCGGTTTCCAGTCCGGGTGATTTTAATTCGGTGATTGAGATATCAAAAGCGGTTACGTGGCCTACCATTTGTGCGTTGACTCGTGCCGTGCAGAAAGATATTGACGTGGCAGCCGAAGCTTTGAAGTATGCCAAGCATAAACGTATTCATACGGGTATAGGCACTTCCGACTCGCATATCAAGTACAAGTTCAACTCCACGCGTGAAGAAATCATCGAGCGTGCGGTGGCTGCCGTGAAATATGCCCGCCGCTATGTAGACGATGTGGAGTTTTATGCCGAAGATGCCGGACGTACCGACAATGAATACTTGGCACGGGTGGTTGAAGCGGTTATTAAGGCGGGAGCCACGGTGGTGAACATTCCCGATACTACGGGGTATTGCCTGCCGGATGAGTATGGGGCTAAAATCAAGTATTTAGTCGACCACGTGGACGGCATTGACAAAGCTGTCATTTCTACCCACTGCCACAATGATTTGGGTATGGCTACTGCCAATACCATCAGCGGTGTGCTGAACGGTGCCCGTCAGGTGGAAGTGACCATCGACGGTATCGGAGAACGTGCCGGCAATACAGCGCTCGAAGAAGTGGCAATGATTTTGCGTTGCCACAAGCATCTGAACATTGATACCAACATCAATACCCAGAAGATTTATCCTACCAGCCGTATGGTTTCCAGCCTGATGAACATGCCCGTGCAGCCCAACAAGGCGATTGTGGGACGGAATGCCTTTGCACACTCTTCGGGTATCCATCAGGACGGTGTGCTGAAGAACGTGCAGACGTACGAAATCATTAACCCGAAAGACGTGGGAATCGATGATAATGCGATTGTACTGACTGCCCGGAGCGGACGTGCGGCATTGAAGCATCGTTTGCATGTGCTGGGTGTGGAAATGAATCAGGAGAAGCTGGACAAGGTGTATGAGGATTTCCTGAAACTTGCCGACAAGAAGAAGGATATTACCGATGACGATATTCTGGTGATTGCAGGTGCCGACCGCAATGTGAATCATCACATCAAGCTGGAATACTTGCAGGTGACCAGTGGTGTCGGCGTGCGTTCGGTGGCAAGCCTGGGCTTGAATATCTCGGGCGAGCATTTCGAGGCTGCCGCTACCGGTAACGGGCCGGTGGATGCTGCCATTAAGGCGGTGAAACAGATTATCAAACGTCAGATGACCTTGAAAGAGTTCACCATTCAGGCAATCAGTAAAGGGAGCGACGATGTGGGTAAGGTACACATGCAAGTGGAATACGACGGACAGATGTATTATGGCTTTGGTGCCAATACCGATATCATCGCGGCTTCAGTGGAAGCGTATATCGACTGCATTAATAAATTCAGAAAATAACGGAACGAGATAACATTTGAAACGTATGGCTAATACTTTATTTGATAAGATTTGGGATGCACACGTGGTGCAGAAAGTGGAAGACGGTCCCACGCAATTGTACATCGACCGCCTTTATTGTCACGAAGTGACCAGTCCGCAGGCATTTGCCGGCATGCGGGCGCGGGGATTGAAATGCTTCCGTCCGGAACGGATTTATTGCATGCCCGACCATAATACGCCGACACACGACCAGGACAAACCTATCGAAGACCCGGTTTCGAAGGCGCAGGTGGATGCATTGGCAAAGAATGCCGCTGATTTCGGATTGACTCACTTTGGTATGATGGACAAGCGGAACGGCATTATTCACGTGGTGGGTCCCGAACGGGGACTGACATTGCCAGGCATGACGATTGTCTGTGGCGATTCGCATACTTCTACACACGGTGCGATGGGAGCGGTTGCCTTCGGTATCGGCACCAGCGAGGTGGAAATGGTAATGGCTTCGCAATGTATCTTGCAGGCACGTCCGAAGACCATGCGTATTACCATTGACGGCAAATTGGGAAAAGGAGTGACTGCCAAGGACGTAGCCCTTTATATGATGTCGAAAATGACGACCAGCGGCGCGACCGGTTATTTTGTGGAATATGCCGGCGAGGCTATCCGTAGCCTGACGATGGAGGGACGTCTTACTTTGTGTAACTTATCTATCGAAATGGGTGCCCGTGGCGGTATGATTGCTCCCGATGAAGTGACTTTCGAATACATCAAAGGGCGTGAATATGCGCCGAAGGGAGCAGATTGGGACAAGGCTGTGGCGTACTGGAAGACGTTGAAGAGCGATGAAGATGCCGTGTTCGACAAAGAAGTGCGTTACGATGCCGCCGATATCCAGCCGATGATTACTTACGGAACCAATCCCGGTATGGGGATGGCAATCACCGCTCACATTCCTGTTACGGAAGGAATGAGTGACGTAGAGAAGGCGTCTTTCGAAAAGTCCCTGCATTATATGGGCTTCCAGCCGGGAGAACCCTTGCTGGGAAAGAAAGTCGATTACGTGTTCCTCGGCGCTTGCACCAACGGTCGTATCGAAGACTTCCGTGCTTTTGCATCTATCGTGAAGGGACGTAAGAAAGCGGAGAACATTACCGCTTGGCTTGTGCCGGGTTCGTGGATGGTAGATGCGCAAATCCGTGAAGAGGGGTTGGATAAAGTGCTTGAGGAAGCAGGCTTTGCTATCCGTCAGCCGGGATGTTCGGCTTGTCTGGCGATGAACGACGACAAGATTCCCGCAGGCAAATATGCCGTATCTACCAGCAACCGTAATTTCGAAGGCCGTCAAGGTCCTGGCTCACGCACGTTGTTGGCAAGCCCGCTGACCGCAGCCGCCGCAGCCGTAACGGGAGTGATAACAGATCCGAGAACATTAATGTAAGTTTTTGAGTTTGTAAGTTCGTGAGTTTGTAAGTTTCCCATAATTTATTGAAAAACTCAAAACTTAAGAACTCAAAAACTAAATAACTAAGAACACATGAAACAGAAATTTGATATAATTACCAGCACTTGTGTGCCTTTACCGCTCGAAAATGTAGATACCGACCAGATTATACCGGCACGTTTCCTGAAGGCCACTACACGCGATGAAAAATTCTTTGGTGATAACCTGTTCCGCGATTGGAGATACAATCCGGACGGTTCGCTGAACAAAGACTTTGTGTTGAACAATCCGACATATGGCGGGCAAATCCTGGTGGCAGGCAAGAACTTCGGAAGTGGTTCCAGCCGCGAACATGCGGCGTGGGCGATTGCCGGTTACGGCTTCCGTGTAGTAGTATCCAGTTTCTTTGCCGATATCCACAAGAATAACGAATTGAATAATTTCGTGCTTCCGGTGGTGGTAAGCGAAGGGTTCCTGAAAGAACTGTTCGACTCTATCTTTGCCGACCCGAAGACGGAAGTAGAAGTAAACCTTCCTGCCCAGACCATCACCAACAAGGCGACAGGCAAGTCGGAAACCTTCGAAATCAATGCCTATAAGAAGCATTGTCTGATGAACGGGCTGGACGACATCGATTTCCTTGTAGAAAACAAGGATAAAATCGAGGCTTACGAGGAAGAACACAGATAACACGTTATATTTTTCACCACAGATTACGCAGATTTTTTCTGTTTATAATTAATTTTTGATTAAAGATTAATGAATATCCTCATAGATAAAAGGAGTTAGAAGGGAGTTATGCCTTCGGCAGGAGTTAAATGCCAATAGCACAGAAGTATTGGCTTCTTAACTCCTTGCCGGCTAAATGCGGACATTTATAAAAGATTAAATCTGTGTAATCTGTGGCGAGTAAAAAAAGTTTTATGGAAAATCATCCGAGAATAGAAATCATGGACACCACGCTTCGCGATGGCGAGCAGACCAATGGCGTGTCGTTCGTGCCCCATGAAAAATTAATGATTGCCCGCTTACTGCTTGAGGACTTGAAAGTCGATCGTGTGGAAGTCGCTTCGGCACGGGTGTCTGAAGGGGAATTCAATGCGGTAAGGATGATATGCGACTGGGCAGCACGGCGGAACATGCTTCCGCGGGTCGAAGTGTTGGGGTTTGTCGACGGTCACGTGTCGGTCGACTGGATTCACGACGCTGGATGCAGGGTCATTAACTTACTTACGAAAGGCTCGGAGAAGCATTGCACCTACCAGCTGAAGAAGACCCTTGACGAGCATATCGAGGACATACGGGCGGTGGTATCCTATGCGCATGAGCGGGATTTGGATGTCAATGTGTACCTGGAGGACTGGAGCAACGGCATGAAAGATTCGCCTGCTTATGTCTTTGGGCTGGTCGACGGCTTAAAGGATTGTGGTATCCGTCGGTTCATGTTGCCCGATACGTTGGGAATCCTCAATCCGTTGCAAGTCATCGAGTATATGCGGAAGATGAAGAAACGTTATCCCGACTTGCACTTCGATTTTCATGCGCACAACGATTACGACCTTGCCGTGAGCAACGTGCTGGCGGCTGTGCTGAGTGGGGTGAAAGGACTTCATACCACCATCAACGGTTTGGGCGAACGGGCGGGCAATGCTCCCCTTGCCAGTGTGCAGGCGATTTTGAAAGATCATTTCCATGCCGTGACCAATATCGATGAAAGCCGTCTGAACGATGTGAGTCGGGTGGTCGAGTCGTATTCGGGCATGAGTATTCCTGCCAATAAGCCGATAGTGGGCGAAAGTGTTTTCACGCAGGTAGCGGGCGTGCATGCCGACGGGGATAATAAGAATAACCTGTATTGCAACGATTTGCTTCCCGAACGTTTCGGCAGGGTACGTGAGTATGCTTTGGGAAAGACTTCGGGCAAGGCGAATATCCGCAAGAATCTGGAAAGCCTGGGCTTGGAACTGGACGAAGATTCGATGCGGAAGGTGACCGAACGTATCATCGAATTGGGCGACCGGAAAGAACTGGTGACACAGGAAGATTTGCCCTATATCATCAGTGATGTGCTGAAACACGACGGAGCGCAAAACAAGGTGAAACTGTTGAGTTATTTCGTCACCCTTGCTCAAGGATTGAAGCCGATGGCTACGCTCAGCATCGAAATCAACGGCAAGGTGTATCAGGAAAGTTCATCGGGCGACGGTCAGTATGATGCTTTCGTGCGTGCCTTGCGCAAGATATATAAGGGTACGTTGCAGCGCAAGTTTCCGATGCTGACCAATTATGCCGTGACCATTCCTCCCGGCGGACGTACCGATGCCTTTGTGCAGACCGTCATCACGTGGAATTACGAGGACCGTGAGTTCCGTACCCGCGGTTTGGATGCCGACCAGACGGAAGCGGCAATCAAAGCGACCATTAAAATGTTGAATATAATTGAAGAATAAGTTTTGAGTTCTTGAGTTTTTAAGAATCGTATTTAAGAACTCAAAAAACTCAGGAACTCAAAAACTCAAAAACTTAAAGACCTATGGAATTTAAAATTGCAGTATTAGCCGGTGACGGCATCGGTCCTGAAATCTCTGTTCAGGGTGTCGATGTCATGACGGCTGTTTGTGAGAAGTTTGGACATAAAGTAAGTTACGAATACGCTATCTGCGGTGCAGATGCCATTGATAAGGTGGGCGACCCGTTCCCGGAAGAAACCTATCAGGTATGCAAGGATGCCGATGCCGTATTGTTCTCGGCGGTGGGAGACCCCAAGTTCGATAATGACCCTACGGCAAAGGTACGTCCCGAGCAGGGCTTGCTTGCCATGCGCAAGAAGCTGGGACTGTTTGCCAATATCCGTCCGGTGCAGACCTTCAAATGTTTGTTGCACAAGTCTCCCTTGCGTGCCGAACTGGTGGACGGTGCCGATTTCCTTTGCATCCGCGAGCTGACCGGAGGCATGTATTTCGGCGAGAAATACCAGGACAACGATAAGGCGTATGACACCAATTATTATACCCGTCCCGAAATCGAACGTATCCTGAAGGTCGGTTTTGAGTATGCCATGAAGCGCCGCAAGCACCTGACGGTAGTCGATAAGGCGAATGTGCTTGCATCGTCACGCTTGTGGCGTCAGATAGCCCAGGAGATGGCTCCTCAATACCCCGAAGTAACCACCGACTATATGTATGTCGACAATGCGGCAATGCGCATGATTCAGGAACCGAAGTTCTTCGATGTCATGGTGACCGAGAATACGTTCGGAGATATCCTGACCGATGAAGGCTCTTGCATCAGCGGCTCGATGGGGTTGCTTCCTTCGGCTTCTACGGGCGAAAGCACACCGGTGTTCGAACCCATCCACGGTTCGTGGCCGCAGGCTAAGGGGTTGAACATAGCCAATCCGTTGGCGCAAATCCTTTCCGTAGCCATGTTGTTCGAATACTTCGATTGTAAGGAAGAGGGTGCCCTGATACGCCGTGCCGTAGACGCTTCGCTGGATGCTTGCGTGCGTACGCCCGAAATCCAGGCAGAAGGCGGTGCCAAGTATGGTACAAAAGAAGTTGGCGCATGGATTGTGAATTATATTAAAGAAGCGTAAAGTTATCGGATTGAAACGCAGATTAACGCAGATTTCCGCAGATTGTATTTTTTCTATTTTTATCTTTGCATGGTAAAAAGAATCCGTGGAAATCTGCGTTAATCTGCGTTTTACCCAAAAGAATTTCTTAAATATGCGAAGACTGATTATCATAGCGTGTGTCTGCCTGTGCTCGTTCGGACTGTATGCCCAAAACTATAACGAACTGGTGGAAGAAGCGATGGCTTGTGCACAGAAGGACAGTTTGGCGCGTGCCGAACAGCTTTTCCGCGAAGCCTTGAAGCTCGACCCCAAGAATGCCCGCAACGCCTTGCTTTTTTCCAATCTCGGCACGGTCTTGAAGCGTCAGGGAAAGGCGGATGAAGCCATCGAAGCCTATACCATGGCGTTGAATATCACGCCATACGCTACGGCTATCCTTCTGAACCGTGCGGCATTGTATCTGGATAAAGGCTTGCTCGAAAAAGCATACATTGATTATTGTAACGTCATCGACCTTATTCCCGAAGAGAAGGAAGCACGCCTGTTCCGCGCCTATATCTATATGCAGCGGCGCCAGTACAAGGAGGCACGCATTGATTATAATGTCTTGCTGGGGAAAGACATGAAAAACAAGCCGGCACGCATCGGATTGGTGATGCTCGACCAGAAGGAAGGCAAATACATCGCCGCGCGCGACCGTCTGAACCAGCTTGTGGCAGAATATCCTGAAGACGCTTCGCTCTTGAAGATGCGTGCCAATATCGAGCTGGAGCAGGGCTTCGCCGATGCGGCGTTGCTCGACCTCGAAGCTGCTTCTGCATTAGAACCTGATGACGCTGATGTTTACGTGATGATGGGCGATATTTATGTGCAGCAGAAGAAAAGACGGCAGGCACGGGAAGCATACGAGCATGCTATCGAGCTGGGCATCCCGGCACCTCAGTTGGCAGAAAAGCTGAAGGAAGTCAAATAAATGAAGAATGAAGAATTCCATGCGGGCGAAGCCGATTCTTCATTCTTAATTCTTCATTTATCAAAGCTTTCTGTACTCCAGCGGGCTCATGCCTACATAACGCTTGAAATATTTTCCGAAGAAAGAGATGTTGGCGAAGTTCAGCGAATCAGATATGGCTTGGATGGTGAGGTTCGTGGATTTGAGTTGCGATTTTGCGTCCATAATCACCATCGCAGCGATGATGTCGACACACGTTTTTCCCGTGGTTTGTTTTACTACGGCACACAGGTGTGCATGGGTGATGCCGAGTTTCTGTGCATACCAGCCTACGTTGCGTGTCTGGCTGTAGTTTTGCGTGACCTGTTGCATGAAGCTGCGGCAGATGAGTTCGCTTTTCGAAAGGGAGTTCTTGTCGTATTGTCGGCTTTTATAGAGGATGGATATGCCGGTATGGATATCGGCATAGAGGTTAGGGGCTATTTCGCGGCGTATCTTTTCGGTAAAACGTTCGTACATGGCAATCAGCATCTGCAGGTATTGTTCGAGCATGGCGGCTCCTTCGGGTTTCAGGGGAATGGCGGGGCGTCCTAATGTCAGGAAGATGGCGTCGAGCATGGAATGCGATTGTCCTCCCCGCTCGATAAATTTTGACGAGAATCCCAAAAAATAAATTCTCAGGTCCCCTTTTATTTCGTTTATCTGGAAGATGCTTCCCGGCATCAGGGTGATTACCTCGTTGGGATGCACGTGCATCTCGTTCAGGTTGACCAGGGCTTCCACTTCGCCTTCGAGGCACAATACAAATATTTCGCATTTAAGCCTTACCGGATAGTGGGTATACAGCCCCAGCAGGTCTTTGTTTATGTCGGTCCCGATTACCCAGTCCTCGGGTAAGTCTATTTTAGGCAATTCGTTTTCTTCCATGGAGCAAAGTTTTTTCAGTTAACAATTAATAATCGGGTGAAATGCGGAATGCATAATCAATTATTAATTGTTAACTGTTAATTATTAATTAATCATGAGCCGGATTTTTTTGAGCTGGTTGGTGTCGGAAGTGCCTCCGTACAGCAATTCATACTCGCCGCTAATCAGGTTCATGTTGTTGGTAGAAGTGTCAAACCATAAGAAATTGTCATCGGACAGGGTGAACTTGATTTCTTTGGTTCCTCCTTTGGGTACATAGACCCGCTTGAATGCGCGGAGCGTATGCGAAGGGGCATCGGCATCGCCCGGACGCCTGAGGTATACTTGCACCGTTTCTTCTCCGTCACGGGTTCCGGTGTTGCTTACCGGAATGGTGAGGGTCAGGGTTTCGCCCTTGCTGAAGGTGTTTTGGCTTAGCCGGGCTTTGCCGTAGTCGAAGGTGGTGTAGCTCAGTCCGTGTCCGAAGCGGAAGAGCGGCGTTTCGGTCATGTAGCGGTAGGTGCGTCCTTTCATTGCATAATCTTCGAAGTCGGGAAGCTGTTCCGTGTTGCGGTAGAATGTGACCGGAAGCTTTCCGGCAGGGTTATAGTCCCCGAACAGGACATCGGCGATGGCTGTTCCTCCGGCTTGTCCCGGATACCACGCTTGAATCATGCCGTCGCAGATTTCGCTTTCGGGAGCCAGTCCCATTGCCGAACCGGAATAGTTGATGAAGACAATGGGCTTGCCCAGCTTCTTCAGCTCGCCCACCAGCTGGCGCTGGATAGCGGGAAGCTCGATGCTGGTGCGGTCTCCTCCGCGGAATCCCTCGGCGTCTACCGGCATTTCCTCGCCTTCCAGAGTGGGCGAGATTCCTCCGGCAAAGAGGATGACATCGGCATCTTTTACTTTGTCTGCCGTTGCTTGCAGGTTGACCGGAATGTCGCGTCCCATGTCAAATTCCAGTTGGGCGGCACGGTCGTTGCTATAGAAGACGAATTCGAATTTCACGTCATACTGCTTTCCTTTCTCGGCTTTCAGGGTGTAAAGGGTGGCATGGTTTTGCACGTATTTGCCCGATGCCACTTCCTCTCCGTTGATGTAAAGGCGGATGATGCCTTGTGCCGAGAACTGGAAATTGATGTCTTCGGTCTTTTCGGGAGTGAACACGGACTCATAGCGTGCGGAGAAGTTGGAAATGTTTACTCCCGGAGCGAATACGGTTGCGCCTAACGTGGTGAAGTGGAAAGGAGTGGAGGTCTGTACGACCGTAGCGGGTATGCCTTCCAGCTTGATGTTGTTCCAGTAGGTCGACCTGAAGCCGGGTTTCCCGTCGATGGCGCATTGTGCGAACACGCTTTCCAAGGCTACCGGAGAGGTGCGGTCGCATCCGAATTCATAAATCAGTTGGGAAGCGGGAAGGCGTTTTTTCAGGGCTTCGTACAGGGTCTCGGTATGCGAAGGGAATCCGTTGTAATTTCCCCAATGCATGATGGAATCGTTGGCGTTCGGGCCTACTAAGGCAATCTTCATGTCTTTCCGCAGGGGCAAGATGTTGTTGCGGTTCTGTAAGAGCACGATGCTTTCGCGTGCCATCCGCAGGGCAAGGTCCTTGTGTGCTTGACAATCTACCACCGAGTAGGGAATCGTGTCCCAGCAGACATCTTTGTCCATTTCTCCCAGCTCGAAGCGGGCTTTCAGGAGGCGTTTTACCGAAATATCCAGTTGGCTTTCAGCAATCAGTCCGGCTTTTACGGCTTCGGGCAGCGACTTATAGTTGCTTCCGCATTCCAGGTCGGTTCCGCTCAGCACGGCTCCGGCGCTGGCATGCGCCTTGTCGGGATGGGTTTCATGGTCGCCTTTGCGCCAGAAATCGCTGATGGCTCCGCAATCGGAGACTACAATCCCCTGATATCCCCATTCGTCGCGGAGGATATGGGTCAGCAGGCGGTTATTCCCGCAACAAGGTTCTCCCTCCAGCCGGTTGTAGGCGCACATCACTTCTTTGACATGCGCTTTCTGCACAAGGTCTTTGAAGGCAGGCATATAGGTCTCCCACAGGTCGCGCGGGGCGATGTTTTCGGCATTGAACTCATGCCGGTTCCATTCCGGACCGGAGTGGACGGCAAAGTGTTTGGCACAGGCGTGCAGCTTGTCGTACGGAGCGTCTTCGGGACCCTGCAAGCCTCTTACTACTGCCATTCCCATTTGCGAAGTCAGATAGGGGTCTTCTCCGTAAGTCTCTTGTCCGCGTCCCCAACGCGGGTCGCGGAAGATATTGACATTGGGTGTCCAAAAAGTCAGCCCCTGGTAACGCTTCAGGTCGCCTTCCTTGCGGAATTGGGTATATTTGGCACGTGCTTCGTCTGATACGGCGGTAAACACTTGGTAAAGAAGCTCGTCATCGAACGATGCCGCCATGCCGATGGTTTGCGGGAATACCGTGGCAATGCCTGCGCGTCCTACTCCGTGCAAGGCTTCGTTCCACCAGTCGTATGCCTTGATGCCCAGACGCGGAATGGCGGGGGAAGTGTTTTGCATTAACGATGCTTTCTCTTCCAGTGTCAGTCTGCCTACGAGGTCGTTGGCACGTTCTTCGGGTGTCAGCTTCGGATTCTGATACGGAAGCTGTTGCCCCATTGCGGGCAGGACGGCTATGAAAGCCAGTGTCCCCATCCATGTCTTCAGTTTGTTTCTCATGCTTTTTCAGGTATTAATTAATGTGCTAATGAATAATGTGCTAATGAACAATGTGCTAATTAGCTCTTGCTCGTCAATTATTAATTGTTAATTATTAATTATCAATTGTCGATTGCTGATAGTTTCTCCTTCAGGTATTGCCCTGTGTACGAAGCCGCGCATTGCGCCACTTCTTCGGGTGTGCCGCATACGACGAGGTTTCCTCCCTGCCCGCCTCCTTCCGGACCTAAGTCGATGACATGGTCGGCGCATTTGATGACGTCCAGGTTGTGTTCGATAATCACCACGGTATGCCCCCGCTCGATTAAGGCGTCGAAGGCCTCCAAGAGTTTCTTTATATCGTGGAAGTGCAAGCCTGTGGTGGGTTCGTCGAAGACAAAGATGGTGGGCTGTACCTTTTCGATGCTGAGGAAATAAGCCAGCTTCACACGCTGGTTCTCGCCTCCCGACAGGGTGGACGACGATTGCCCCAGCTTGATGTATCCCAGCCCTACTTCCTGCAGGGGCTGGAGCTTCTTCACGATTTTCTTTTGCCCGTGCGCGGTGAAGAACTCGATGGCTTGGTCTACGGTCATTTCCAGTACATCGTAGATGTTCTTTCCTTCGTATTTCACCTCCAGCGTGTCGCTCTTGAAGCGTTTCCCGTGGCACGACTCGCATTCCAGCACCAGGTCTGCCATGAATTGCATCTCTACGGTCACCGTTCCTTCGCCCTTGCATTCCTCGCATCGTCCGCCTTCGGTGTTGAACGAGAAATAGCCTGCCGTATATCCCATTTGTTTGGCAAGGGGCTGTTCGGCGAAGAGCTTCCGGATTTCATCGTAGGCTTTCACGTAGGTCACCGGGTTGCTTCGCGAAGACTTGCCTATCGGGTTCTGGTCTACGAACTCGATGTCCTTCACCATGCGGATGTCGCCTTCCAGCGATACAAACTCGCCCGGACGCTCGCTGGCTTCGCTGTATTCCCGCTTCAGTGCCTTATAGAAAATGTCGCGCACCAGGGTGCTCTTCCCCGAACCGCTCACTCCGGTCACCACCGTCATCACGTTGAGCGGGAAACGCACGTCGATGCCTTTCAGGTTGTTTTCGCGTGCGCCTTTCACTTCGATGTAGTTGTTCCACGAGCGGTGCGAGGCGGGGAGGGGAATGGTGTCTTCGCCCAGCAGGTATCTCACGGTGTAGCTCGGGCTTCCCGGCTTCAGGTCTTTCATGTCGCCTTCGTACACGATTTCGCCTCCCAGCCTTCCGGCTTTGGGACCGATGTCGATGATGTAGTCGGCGGCACGGATGATTTCCTCGTCGTGCTCTACCACTACCACCGTATTGCCCAATTGTTGCAGCTGGCGCAATACCTTGATGAGGCGGTCGGTGTCGCGGCTATGCAGCCCGATGCTGGGCTCGTCTAATATATATAAGGAGCCTACCAGGCTGCTTCCCAGCGAGGTGGCAAGGTTGATGCGCTGGCTTTCTCCGCCCGATAGCGAATTGCTCAGGCGGTTCAGCGTCAGGTAGCTCAGCCCCACGTCTTCCAGAAAGGCGAGGCGGCTGTTTATTTCGTTCAGAAGCCGGGCGGCGATTTGCATGTCGTGCCCGCTCAGTTCCAGGGTGCGGAAAAACTCCTTGAGCCGGCTGATGGGCATGTCTACCAGTTCGGCGATGGTGCGTCCCCCTACCTTTACATATAAGGCTTCTTTCTTCAGCCGGCTTCCGTGGCATTCGGGGCAGG
This sequence comes from Phocaeicola salanitronis DSM 18170, assembly GCF_000190575.1. NCBI lineage: Bacteria > Pseudomonadati > Bacteroidota > Bacteroidia > Bacteroidales > Bacteroidaceae > Phocaeicola > Phocaeicola salanitronis. Next base: position 3,426,840 of record NC_015164.1, read on the forward strand.
TGGTCTTCCCCCGGTAGCGTGCCAGCATCACCCGGTATTGTATCTTGTACTGGTTCTCTTCCAGCATCTTGAAGAACGAGTCGATGCACACCTTGTCGCGCGGGCCGTGCCAGAGGTAATCCTTTTGCGCCTGGGTCAGCTCGTAGTAAGGCGCAAAGATGGGGAAGTCGTGTTCGGGAGCTTCGCGCAGGAAGGCTTGAAGCCATTCGCCCATTTTCTCCCCGCGCCAGCACATCACGGATCCGTCGTATACGCTCAACGCACGGTTGGGGATGACCAGGTGCTCGTCGATGCCTATCACCTTGCCGAAGCCTTCGCACTTCGGACAAGCCCCTAAGGGCGAGTTGAACGAGAACATCTGGTCGCTCGGCTCTTCGAACTTGATGCCGTCCGCCTCAAACTTCGTGCTGAACCGGTAGAGGCTGGTCGAACCGTCGGGCTGGTAGAAGCGGAGCAGGCAGGCTCCGTCGCCCTCGTACATGGCGGTCTCCGCCGAGTCGGTCAGGCGGCTTACCGCGTCTTTCGAGTCGTCCGCGCTCATGCGGTCTACGAGCAGGTAGACCGTATCTTTCGGGTTGTACTGGTATTCTTCGATGCGCACCATTTTCCCGTTGACTTCCAGCCGGGTGAAGCCTTCTTTCATGTCGGTCTCGATTTGCTGGGCCACGTCGCGCCCTTCACGGGGCAGGATGGGGGTAAGCACCGTATACCGTGTGCCCTTCGGATACGAAAGCATGCATGCCACGATGTCTTCGGGGCTGTCTTTCTTGACCAGTTGCCCGCTTACGGGCGAATAGGTCTTCCCTATGCGGGCAAAGAGCAGGCGCAGGTATTCATAGATTTCGGTCGAGGTGCCCACCGTAGAGCGCGGGTTGCGGCTCACAACTTTCTGTTCGATGGCGATGGCGGGCGGGATGCCTTTGATAAAGTCGCATTCGGGCTTGCTCATGCGTCCCAGAAACTGGCGGGCATACGAGGAAAGGCTTTCCACGTAGCGCCGCTGCCCTTCGGCGTAGAGGGTATCGAACGCCAGCGACGACTTGCCCGAGCCCGACAATCCGGTGATGACCACCAGCTTGTTGCGCGGGATGTTTACGTCGATGTTCTTCAGGTTGTTCACCCGTGCGCCTTTTATGGATATATAGTTGGTTTCAGACATGCGTTTTCATTCAATGGTTTTTCCGGCAAATGTAGGGAAAATAACTGGGAAAAACAATGTAAGACGTTATCTTTGCAGAAAAGTTACCGTTATAATGGAGGTGTAGAAAGATGATCTTAGTCTTATCCGGTGCGTTTACTGGAACTCTTCAAGCAATTCAGGAGTTATCACGAAAACGATTTCCGAAAACGTGCCATTGATTTGAAAGGCTACAGAAGTTTCCCAATTTGCCCGGTCGGTAAAGAAGCTTCGAGGAATGGAAACACCTCCGCATTTCATTGCAGTGATGTATTTCCATGCCGGAACGACTGAAGACGGGATTTCGTGCGGATTCGGATTGTCGCCCACGATTTGGCTGAACTGCATGTTGTTATTGGGGGAAATGGTTTCGCTTTCGCTGAATTTATGGCGAGAGTCGTACATGCCATCGATATACACATGATAAGCTCCCCATGACGAAAGTTCTATGGTAATAGGTGTTTCGGTTGCGTTGTGTATGATAAAGTTATACTGTACTTCATCCTCTTCCATGCGGCAAGACGATAATAAGAAAATCATGCATGCACAAAGTATGCTCCAGCCTATCCGTTTTTTTGTTTCCATATACTTTCGGCGTTTTCATTATCACAATATGTCCGGAAATCCGGATGAGGCAAAGATAGCGTTTATTTTCTGTATAGCAATAAATAAAATTGTGTATCTTTGTCCCCCGACTATAAAATGTACGTAATCAAAAAAAGAATCATGAAAGCGAAGATGATTTTGACGGCTTGCTTGCTTTGCTTGTCCGTATGGCAGGCTATGATGGCGCAAACCGTATATCCGAAGCGGGAGTTCCGCGGAGCGTGGATACAGTGTGTGAATGGACAATTTCAGGGAATGCCTCCCCGGCAGATGCAGGCGATGCTTGTCAAGCAATTAGATAAATTGGAAAAGGCGGGTATCAATGCCATTATTTTTCAAGTACGGGCAGAGTGTGACGCGCTGTATAAATCTTCATACGAGCCTTGGAGCCGATTTCTGACAGGGGTGCAAGGGCAGGTGCCCAATCCGATGTGGGACCCTTTGCAATTTATGATAGACGAATGCCACAAGCGGAATATGGAGCTTCATGCGTGGATTAACCCTTATCGGGCGCAGACCAAGGGCACGACGGCGCTTTCTCCGCTTCATCCCTATAATAAATATCCCAACCTTTTCGTGCGCTATGCCGGCCAGTTGTATTTCGACCCCGGACAGCCCGAGTCGCGCAAGTACATTTGCCGCATTGTGCGCGACATTGTCTCGCGCTACGACATCGATGCCATCCACATGGACGATTATTTCTATCCCTATCCGGTGAACGGTATGGACTTTCCGGATAACGTCAGTTTTGCGGCATACGGAAGGGGCTTTACGAACAAGGCGGACTGGAGGCGCGATAATGTGAACGTATTGATAAAGGAGATTCACGAGACGGTGCGCCAGTGCAAGCCGTGGGTGAAGTTCGGCGTGTCACCTTTCGGTATCTACCGCAACAAGAAATCAGACCCGAACGGAAGCAATACGAACGGGCTTCAGAACTACGATGACCTGTATGCCGATGTGCTGTTGTGGGTGAACAACGGCTGGGTGGATTACAACATCCCGCAGGTATATTGGGAAATCGGGCATCCGGCGGCAGACTATGACACCTTGGTGCGCTGGTGGGCGAAGCATTCGGCTGCACGTCCGTTGTATATCGGTCAGGACGTAATGCGTACGGTTTCGAAAGCTGATCCGAAGAAGCCTGCCCAGCATCAGATGCCGGCAAAATATCAGTTGCAGCGCTCGCTTCCTGCCATCGGAGGAAGTTGCCAGTGGTATGCCGCCGCGGTGGTGGACAATCCGGGAAGTTATTGCGACATGCTGAAGAAGGTTTATCACAAGTATCCTGCCCTCCAGCCCCGTTATCCGTTTATGGACGACAAGGCTCCGAAGAAGGTGCGCAAGGTGAAGCCGGTATGGACCGAAGACGGATACATCCTGTTCTGGACGGCTCCGAAAGCCAAAGACGTGATGGATGAGGCGGTGCAATACGTGGTGTACCGCTTCGGGAATAAGGAAGATGTCAACCTGAAAGACCCTTCGCACATCGTAGCCATTACGCGCGATTGCTTCTATAAGCTTCCGTATGAGGACGGGAAGACAAAGTACCGCTATGTAGTGACTGCCCTCGACCGCTTGCAGAACGAATCGAAGGCGGTGAAGAAGAAGGTGAAGCTGTGATGCGTCAATGTGCCAATGTGTGAATGTGCCAATGTGTTTTGCTTGTCACACCGGGTTTGTAATCCGCATCCTCAGCAAATGTTTTCGGATTGCAAATCCGGCGTAAAAATAAATTATAGTCGTGAAAAGTGGATGAATAGTCGTGTTTTTCGCTTATATAGTTAGCAAAATGGACTTTTGTGCCGCTTTTTCTTAGAAGGAATTTTGCAAATGCAAGGGATTTTTCTTAATTTTGTGTTAACAGAATGTGTCGGGAATGGCTTTTCATAGTAAAAAGTTATCCCTTCATTCCCGACAAAAGTGAATCTAAATCAGATTGTGCTTTAAAGGGATGGGCAGTAACTTTAAAATGCATAGACTATGAAAAAGTTAGTATTGACAATGTTGTTTGGGCTGATAGCTCTTGCAGGGTATTCGCAAGCTCGTTGGGACGTTCAGTTTGGTATGAACTTCAGTAACATGACGAAGTTGGATGAAACAAAGGCTTTGCCCGGTTTTAAGTTGGGAATAGGGATGGATTATGCCTTTACTGACAATTGGTCTTTCCAGTCGGGATTGATGTTTGCTTCAAAGGGTTTTAAAGTAAAGGAAGGCGGTTGGAAAGCTACCCAACGGCCTATTTATTTGGATATTCCTTTGCTGGCTGCTTATAAATTCAATATTACAGATGACATTAAATTTGTAGTTGATGCCGGTCCTTACTTGGCAATTGGATTGGGAGGTAAATATAAAGACGATGACGATGATGATTGGAAGGTTTTTGATGATGAAGGCTCAAATTGGAAACGCTTTGATTTAGGTATCCAATGGGGGGTTGGTGTAGAATTAGGTGAACACTATTTGGTTAATTTTACCGGTCAGAATGGCTTCATTACTCCGTATGATTTTCCTAGCGAATATGATGGAGACAAACCGAAAAATATGACTTTCACAATTGGTATAGGTTATAGATTCTAAGTCATATACCCATACATCTAATGTGCAAATGTGCTAATACGGAATTGGCACATTTGCACATTCTTATATTAGCACATTACTTTATATGTCCTCGAATCTTTTCCAGATAGGCACGCATCCTCCCGGCATCTTTCTGGCTGATGATGTCCAGCAGCTCGTTCAGTTCGGTGCGGATGCCTTCCACGTGTGCCGGGGTGCGGGGGTTGAACAGGATTTCCTGTAACAGGTAATCGTCTTCGCTCAATACGCCTTTGGCGATAGCCATGTGGCGTTTGAATGTGGTGCCCGGCGCATCCTGGTGCTTCATCACCGCCGCAAAGGCGAAAGTAGACACAAACGGGATGGAAAGCGAGTATGCCATGGTCTCGTCGTGCTCCTCGAACGTATATTCGAAGATGTTCAAGCCCAGGCGTTGATACAGGTCTTTAAAGAATATCTTGCCCAGATGGTCGCCTTCCTTGATGATGATGGCGTTCTCCGAACTCAGTTGGTCTAAGTTAGCAAAGGTCGGTCCGAACATCGGGTGGGTAGATACATAACGGAATCCGCATTGCTCGTAGAACGCCTGCAGGTCGGTCTTGACCGAAGCGATATCGCTGATGATGCAATCCTTGGGCAAGAACGGCATCACCTGGTTGAAGGCTTGAAGGGTGTATTTTACGGTTACGGCGTTGATGACCAGTTCGGGACGGAAAGCCTCGATTTCTTCTTCTTTCGTAAACCGGTAGCAATTGTACATGAAGCGCAACCGCTTCGGGTCGGTTTCGAATACAGCCACTTCGTGCTCAAAGCTCAATACATCGGTAAAGAAGGAGCCCATTTTGCCGGCTCCCAATATCAATATTTTCATCTTTTTCAGTTAGGAATTAGGAGTTAGAAGAAGTTAGGGGGAGTTATGCTTCGCTTTGCTCACAGGAGTTAAAAGCCAATACTTTTACTTACGTAAATCATAGCAGCACTATTGGCTTCTAACTCCTTCTAACTCCTTTAGCTCCTGAATACATCATTTATTGATAATCTCTAATTGCTGGCGCACACTTTCTTCGTGGATGGCTTCGAATACGGTCTTTACGAATTCTGGATCCATGCCGCAGAGGCTTCCCTGCGCTCCGCGCTTGTCGAGTATTTCGTTGTAGCGTCCGGTTTGGAGCACGGTCATGTTATGTTCTTTCTTGAACGTACCGATTTCGCGGCAGATACGCATACGCTTGGCGAGGATTTCCATCAGGGTATTGTCACACTCGTCTATCTGCTGGCGCAATTCGTGCAGGCTTTCGGTGGTCTGGTGCTCCTTGCGGATGACCAGCAGGTTGAGGATGTAATCCAGCACATCGGGCGTTACTTGTTGGGAGGCATCGCTCCAGGCACTGTCCGGATTGCAATGTGATTCTATGATAAGCCCGTCGAAACCTAAGTCCATGGCCTGCTGGCAGAGCGGGGCAATCAGTTCACGTTTGCCTCCGATGTGGCTCGGGTCGCACAGGATGGGCAGAGCCGGGATGCGGCGGCGCAATTCGATGGGGATATGCCATTGAGGCAAGTTGCGGTAGATTTTCTTGTCGTACGAAGAAAAGCCGCGGTGGATAGCTGCCAGACGTTTCAGCCCTGCGGCGTTGATGCGTTCCAGTGCGCCAATCCATAATTCCAAGTCAGGATTAACAGGGTTCTTTACCAATACCGGGATATCCACGCCTTTCAGCGCGTCGGCTATCTCTTGTACGGCAAAGGGGTTTGCCGAGGTGCGTGCGCCAATCCACAGGATATCGATGCCGGCTTTCAGGCATTCGTACACGTGTTTGGCAGTAGCCACTTCGGTAGCTACATACATGCCGGTTTCCTTCTTCACGTTCTTCAGCCAAGCCAGCCCTTCCACGCCGATTCCTTCGAAGCCTCCGGGTTTGGTGCGTGGTTTCCAGATGCCTGCACGGAAGATTTTGACTCCTTTGTTGGCAAGTTGGGTTGCGGTTGACATCACTTGTTCTTCTGTTTCTGCACTGCAGGGGCCTGCAATGACAACGGGACGTTCTTTCGATACGCCTTCCAGTTCGATGGGTTGTAATTCGAGTTCCATATCTTTTGAATTTTTTGAGTTCGTAAGTTTAAGTTTGCTAAAACGCAGATTATTGCAGATTTTTATTGTTACAGAAAATGCAGAACTTTAAATTATTATCTGTGAAAATCTGCGTTAATCTGCGTTTCATATCTGATTACATGATTGCTTGAATCCGTTTGAGCGCTTCCGCCAGCTTCTCGTCTTTGGCGCAGAGCGAGATGCGGATATACCGCTTGCCGTTGCTTCCGAAGATGAATCCGGGGGTGATGAATACACGGGCTTCGTGCAATACCTTTTCGGTCAGGTCTTCCACATCGGCATATGTGTCGGGGATTTTCCCCCACAGGAACATGCCTACTTGTTCGGGGTCGAACGTGCAACCTAAGGCGTGCATGATTTCCTCTGCCAGCTTCCGGCGGCGACTATATACGTTATAGTTAGCTTCCTCGTGCCATTCCGCGCTGTTCCGGTATGCTTGCGCTGCGGCAAGCTGCAAGGGGCGGAACGTGCCCGAGTCGATGTTGCTCTTTATCTTCAGTATCCATTGGATGAATGTGGCATTTGTGGCAATCATACCTACACGCCAGCCCGGCATGTTGTGGCTTTTGCTCATCGAGTTGAACTCGATGCAGCACTCTTTCGCCCCTTCAATGTTCAGGATGCTGATGGGCTTGCGGTTCAGAATGAAGCTGTACGGGTTGTCGTTTACTATCACGATGTTGTGCCGGCGTGCGAAGTCTACCAGCTTTTGATACAGTTCCAAGGTGGCATTGGCTCCGGTGGGCATGTTCGGATAATTGGTCCACATAATCTTCACGCGGCTCAGGTCCATCCGTTCCAGTTCGTCGAAGTCAGGTTGCCAGTGATTGTCTTCTCTGAGTGTATAGTTGACGATTTCGCTTCCCAGTATCTTGTTCAGGGATGTATAGGTAGGATAACCCGGATTGGGCACCAATACCTGGTCGCCCGGATTCACCAAAGCCAGTGTCACGTGCAGGATGCCTTCCTTCGAGCCGATAAGCGGCTGGATTTCGGTATCCGGATTCAGGTCTACATCGTACCAGCGCTTGTACCAGTCTGCCATGGCACGGCGCAATTCAGGGATGCCCACGGTAGGCTGATAGCCGTGCGCGTCGGGTTTCTTGGCGTTCTCGCACAACACGTTGATGGTTTCTTCCGAAGGCGGCATGTCAGGGCTTCCGATGCCCAGGCTGATGACGTCTTTTCCTTCGGCATTCATGCGTGCCACTTCTTTCAGCTTGCGGCTGAAATAATATTCGCTTACATTCGCCAGCCGGTCGGCAGGCTGGATGTTATAAGGTTGATTCTCCTTCTGCATATTCTCCTAATATTTTAAGTGCTTTGGTAAGCGGGGTTACGGCATCAATGGATTGTTTGTATCTCAGGTAATCGCTGAACATCACGTCCACGTAGAACATGTATTCCCATTCGCGTCCGATGATGGGCAGCGACTGTATCTTGGTCAGGTTGATGTGGTAGAACGAAAAGATAGACAATACCTGCGAGAGGCTTCCTTCGTTGTGGGGGAGGGAGAAGACGATGTTGGCTTTGTTCACCTTCGAGCGGTCTTTCAGCTCGTCGGCAAGCCAAGGGTCGCACACCACCAGAAAGCGGGTGAAGTTGTGCTTGTTCGTCTCGATGCCTTCCTGCAGGATTTTCATGCCGTACAGCCCTGCGGCGTATTTCGAGCAGATGGCGGCATGTCCCTTGAGTTGCTTTTCGTGGATATCCTGAGCGCTTTTGGCAGTATCTTCGGTTTCCACCACCTTCAGTTCGGGATGGTGTTGCAGGAAGTCGCGGCATTGCGCCAGTGCCACGGGATGCGAGTTGACTTCGGTCAAGTCTTTCCAGTCCTCGTCGGGCAGGCACATGATGCTGTGGCTGATGCGCAGCTTGTGTTCGCCGATGATGGTCATGCCGCTGTCGCGAAGCAGTTCGTAGTTGTGGAGCAGGCTGCCCGCAATGGTGTTTTCGATGGCAACTACACCGATGACGCTGCTGTCTTTGCGCATCGACTCGAATACGTTTTCGAACGTGTCGCAACAGAGCAGTTCGATTTCCTCGTCCTTGAAATACTTGTGCGCCGCGATGTCGTGATACGACCCGGGCACTCCTTGTATGGCTATTCTTTTCATGTCTTTTCAGATGCTTTTAAACTAAAAAATCCCGTCTTCTTGGCAGAAGCGGGATTTCGGTATATTCATTCGTTATTTTTTGTTTTCTCGTTTTAATGTACACATACAAACTCCCGCTTCACTTCATTGCTAAAGTAAAAGTAATAAAAGAAAAAGAAGAAGTATGTAGCAAATGTTTTCATACGTTTGTTTTGTTAGTTTGTTAGCTTTACGGGTGCAAATGTAATACTTTTCTTTAAAAAACAAGTGATTTGCGAACTTTTTTCTTAAAAATATTTTTTGCGTTTTCCAAAACAACGGGAAACAGTTGCATGCGTCAAGGCTTGGACGGACGGTTTACACGGGAAAAGTCAGTGTAAACGTACTGCCCTTGTCGGGCTCTGAAGTAACGGCTATCTGTCCGCCGTGCAATACGGTGTGAAAGAAAAGATAGCACAATAACAGGTTTAAGAACATCAAGGTTACATTAGATTGTGTATTCAACAGTTCACCATAGAGGACATTCTTTATAAAAAGTTCTGTGCCCTCTGTGGTGAAATATGGATTATTACCCCCTCATTAAGAAGCTGTTTTGAATTTCTCCAAAAAGTTTTTCTTGGCTTGATGTATTCGTTTTCGTGTGTGCTTTGGGCGATTTTTTGGTCCTTTTCGCTCCTGTTCTTCGTCAGATAGCCCGCTATCTTCCTCATCACACAAGCGAAAATGCCTCAAAAACTCATCCCAAATCATCGCACGATAAATTCAAAACAGCTTCTAAAAATTGTCGAACTTCCCGTTGATTTCCACTTCGGCATCGGGATTCAGTTCGAGGGCTTTCGTCATGTCGTCTATCGCCCCTTCCTTGTCCTCGTTCAGGTAGCGGACGCGTCCGCGCTCTTGGTAGAGGGCTGCGTTCTCCGGCATCAGCTCCAGGGCTTCTGTGTACAGCCCGATGGCTTCATCGAAAGCCTTTTTCCCGGCAAGCAGCCTGCCTTTCAGCACGTATGCCTTTTCGTTGAACGGATTCTCTTCCAGCACCTTGTCGGCGCATTGCCCGGCTTCTTCCGCTTGCCCCTGTGCGGCGAGAACCGTTCCTTTCAGCAAGAGGGCATCCTCGTCGTCGGGGTTGATTGACAATACTTTTCCGATGTCTTCCAGCGCTTCTTTGGCTTGCTTCATCTCCCAAAGCGTTTCGGCACGGAAGCGGTAAGCGGCTGCAAAGCTTTCGTCAAGGGCGATGGCTTGGGTTGCCCTGGCGATGGCTTGCAGGGCGTTTCCCATTCCCTGTGCGGCTTTTGCGGCGAGGTAATGGGCAGAAGCGTTTTTCTCGTCAAGGCTGATTGCCTGCTGGCAGGCAAGGTCCATGTTGCCGTAGTCTTCTTGCATGTAGCAGGTATGTGCCAGGGTAATCAGGGCAGACACATCATCCGGATCCGCTTTAATCAGCTTGTCCAAGATGATGCGCGCCTCGTCCAGGCGCTGCGTCTTGATGTAGGCATCTGATAAGTAATGCAGCGTTTCGGGGTCTTCCCGTAGGGCGATGGCTTGCTCGAAACACCGGATGGCGTAATCCAGCTGGTTCATGTTGCGTGCGCGTATGCCGTCGTACTTCAGAATCTCGAAGTTTTTCTGTTCTTGTTTCTCCTGTTGGTTGTCTTCCGGCTTCTTCCCGCCGAAAAGTGCTGATAATAAACCCATGTCGTTCGTGTTTTTAGATGGTTGCAAATATAAGCTTTTTATCCGAAAATTCGATATATAAATGGGAATATATCCGTCACGCTGGATTTGTAATCCAGCGTCATCAGCAAACGGTTTCGGATTACAAATCCGATTCTTTTATTACGCCGGATTACAAATCCGGCGTGACAAGCGTGACAAACTCTGCGTCTTTGCGTCTCTGCGTTCGGTTTTTATCGCAACCGATTATAATAATATTGGTTAACGGGCGAGGGGAAACAATGGAAATATCAGGATTTTTTTATATATTGCAACCGTTAACCCTTTAATTGATTTGTTGATATGGAAGTACATCATGATGAAGCGCAGAGAAAGTTCTGGGTAGAAGTTGACGGATTTAAGGCAGACATGTCTTATCATCTGAAAGAAGGGCATTTGGACATCCGGCACACGTTGGTTCCGGAAGCGATTGGCGGGAGGGGAATAGCCTCGATGCTGGTGAAAACCGCATACGACTATGCCCGCCACAGAGGCTTGAGGCCCATGGCTACATGCTCGTATGCCGTGCGTTGGTTGCAGAGGCATCCCGAATATCAGGGCGTAATCAGCGACGAGTATGGCGGAAGCGGAACGTGTGCCTTGTAGCATGCAGTCATTTTACGTACATCGGGCTAATCTCTTGGCTGCTGCCCTGTCGGGCTTTCCGGTTCCGGTCAGCGGAAGAGCAGCCACCGGTATCCATTGCTTGGGGCGCCAATAAGCCGGGAGTTGCTGGCATGCCCGATGTATTTCCTGTTTTTCTTGTTCGTTGAGGAAGGGTGCGTGCTGGACAAGCAGCACAATCCGCTCGCCGAACTTGGCGTCGGGGGCGGAAGTAATGGCAAAGGGGAAGGGAAGCAGCGGCTTCAGGGCGTTTTCCACTTGCTCTATCTGTACTTTTATTCCTCCTGTATTGATGGTGTTGTCTTTTCTTCCGAGGATACGGAATTGTCCTCTCTCATTCAGTTCTACAATGTCGTTTGTGATGAGCCGTTGCGGGCAGACCAGCGGAGCGTCGATGATTAGGGTTCCTTCGTCCGACCGGCTTACGGATACCTGGCTGAAAGGGGTGTACCATTCCGAGGCGTCCGCTCCGTTCAGTTTCCGGAGGGCGATGTGCGAAAGGGTCTCGGTCATGCCGTACGTGCTCCATACGCCGTTGGGAAAGCGTTTCAGTGCCGCTTCCATGTCGGGATCGATGGCTCCTCCTCCGATAATCAGGTGCCTGATGTTTTTCAGCCGTCCGCATTCTTCGGGATGTTGCAGGGAATTGTAGACTTGCATGGGTATCAGCGCGCCGAAGGCGAGGGGCTGGCTTACGCTTTGCAGGGGATGGCCGCAGGGAGTGACGGAAATCAGGTTCAACCCTGCCGTGAGGGCACGCACCACCACCATTTTGCCGGCGATGTATTGCAGGGGCATGCAGAGCAGGGCGTTGTCGCCTTGTTTCAGCCCGAGGAAAGAGACCGTCAGCATGGCGCTGTTCATCATGCGCCGTTTCTCTACGCGGAGTTCTTTCGGCGTGCCGGTAGAGCCGGACGTATGTACTGTTACCGTATCTGAAGCGTCGAACCATTCGGCAAGGAAATCTGCCAGTGCCGCCAGGAAGCTGTCCGCGCCTGCCTGTTCGCGGAAAAGGGCTTGCAGGCGGCTGGGCTTCTGACCGTGGGCACAAGCGTCTTGGGCAGTATACGTCCTGCCGTCAATCGTAAGGGTCTGGTCGGGGATGTGGGTGGTGAAGTTGTTCATTTTCGGTTGATAATTAACAGTTAATAATTGGTGACAATTTCTATTGAACACAGAGGCACAGAGACACGGAGAAATAAATATAGAGAAGGCAAAGTTCACAGAGTTATATCACGTATGTCACATACGTCACGCCGGATTTGCAATCCGGCGTAATGAAAGAATCGGATTTGCAATCCGAACCGTCAGCGTGGATGATGCGGATTACAAATCCGCAAGTTCGTTTACGCCGGATTACAAATCCGGCGTGACAAAAACGTGACAAAAATATTCGTTAAAAATAAAACTCTGTGCCTTCGTGTCTCTGTGTTTTATTTTTTCACAAGCACAGCAACTCGCCAAACTCCGTTTCGGGCTGTCCGGGCAGAAACCAGAGGCAGTCGCCTTGGATATCGAGAGGGTAAGGAATGTTGTCGATAAAGAGCTGCCCTGTACCCAATCCTTGCGGCATCTGAGGGTTTAGCGTGGCACACCATTGCGCGATGCTGTTCAGCCCCACGTTCGATTCGAGGGCGGAGGTCACCCACGAGCCGATGCCTCTTTCTCCGGCAAGCCTAATCCATTCTTCCGCCCCTTTCAGCCCTCCGTGAAGCGAAGGTTTCAGGATGATGTATTGCGGACGGACGGTGTCGAGCAGCCGGGCTTTCTCTTCGGGACGGTTGACGCCTATCAGTTCTTCGTCCAGCGCGATGGGGATGGGGGTGTCTTGACACAATTTCCTCATCTCTTCCCATTGTCCGGCGCGGATGGGCTGCTCGATGGAGTGCAGCCCGAAGCGGCTCAGCTGTTCCAGCTTACGGGGTGCGTCGAGGGGCGTGAAAGCGCCGTTGGCGTCTACCCGCAGCTCGATTTCCTGCGGAGAGAAATGCTGGCGGATGTGTGCCAGCAGCTCCAGTTCCTGCTCGAAGCCGATGGCTCCGATTTTCACCTTGATGCAGCGGAAGCCCGCTTTCATCTTTTCTTCTATCCGGCGGTACATCTCGTCGAAGTTGCCCATCCAAATCAGCCCGTTGATGGGGATGCCCTCTTCCCCCCGTGAGAAAGGAGTGTCCCAGAAGCGGAGGCTTCCGGCTTGGAGGTGGAGGAAGGCGGTCTCCAGCCCGAAGAGCATGGACGGGTAGGGGCGCAGCGCATCGTAGTCGATGCAGCCTTGTTCGGCACTGCGCTGGCAATGGCAGGCGAGCACGTCTTCGTAGTCGGGGATGTCGTCGCAGCTCAGTGCGGGAAGCGGGGCGCATTCGCCGATGCCGCAGCGTCCGTCCGCCGGGTCCCGCAATACGAGGTACCACACCTTGCGGGTGCGGTAGACCCCTCTGGAGGTTCCTGCCGGTTGTTTGAAGTGCAGCGTGCGCGGGATAATCTTGATTGTGTACATAGGCTTACGGCAGTTTGGGATATTTCGACCAGTCGGGCTTGCGCTTCTCCAGAAACGCCTTGCCGCCTTCCTGGGCTTCATCGGTCATATAGTATAACATCGTGGCGTCGCCGGCAAGCTCCTGGATGCCCGCCTGTCCGTCCAGTTCGGCGTTCAGTCCGGCTTTTATCATGCGGAGGGCGAGCGGGCTGTGCTGCATCATGGTTTCCGCCCATTCCACCACTTCATCTTCCAGCCGGTCGAAGGGCACGACTTTGTTCACCAGCCCCATTTCCAGGGCTTCCTGTGCCGAATACTGGCGGCAGAGGAACCAGATTTCGCGGGCTTTCTTCTGCCCTACGACACGCGCCAGATACGATGCGCCGAATCCGGCGTCGAAGCTGCCCACACGCGGTCCGGTCTGTCCGAAGATGGCGTTCTCCGAGGCGATGCTCAGGTCGCATACCACGTGGAGCACGTGCCCTCCACCGATGGCATATCCGTTCACCATGGCGATGACCGGCTTCGGGATGGAGCGTATCTGCTTCTGCACGTCGAGGATGTTCAGGCGAGGCACGCCGTCGGTGCCTACATAGCCTCCGTGTCCTTTTACGTGCATGTCGCCGCCCGAGCAGAATGCCTTGTCGCCCGCACCGGTCAGCACGATGACGTTGATGTCCGGGCATTCACGGCAATAGAGCAGGGCGTTGCTCAGCTCCATGGTCGTGTCGGGGGTGAAGGCGTTGCGGTAGCGCGGGCGGTTGATGGTGATTTTCGCGATGCCGTTGTAATAGTCGAAAAGAATATCCTTGTATTCTTTGATGGTTTTCCATTCTCTTTTTTCCATAACTAAATGAGTTTTTTGGTTCTCTTTTGTCAGTCTGTTTTTTGTAGAGACTTCACACTATGGCGTCTCAGCATTTCATTGTTACGTCATTGATTGTCACGCCGTAACAGGAAAATCGTAAATCGCCAAACCGTAAATTTAAAACTGTTTCAGGCTATGATAATACGCTTTCAGCAGTTCGATGTCCTTGTCCTTGTCGGTAAATGCCTCCAGCAGCATCGGCTGGCGGGTGACGGAGGGCTGTGTGAAGCTCTCCAGTGCCGCCTGTAGTTCTTCTTCGTTGCGCGCGCAGAGGTATTCGAATCCCCGGTCTTCCGCCCATGCCTTCCCCGACGCGTGGTGGGTGCCCGTCACGAAGCGGCGTGCGTTCTCGTGCAGGGTCAGTCCGGGCAGGGCATGGAAGATTTCGCCGCCTTCGTTGTTGAGCAGGAGGATGCGGATGTTGCTGCCGTAATTGGAGTTCCACAGCGCGTTCATGTCGTAGAAGAAGCTCAGGTCGCCTATCACGATGAAGTTCAGCTTGTCCGATGCCGTGGCATAGCCCAGTGCGGTAGAGAGCGACCCTTCGATGCCGTTTGTGCCCCGGTTGGACAGCACCTCCACTTCGGGCGGTAGGTCGAAGAGCTGGGCGTAGCGCACCGCCGAGCTGTTGGCAAGGTGGAGCGAGCAGGGTGAGGGGAGGCGCCGGAGCGTCTCGCCTATCGCGCGCATCTCGGAGTAGGCGAACTGCGCTTTGGGGATGGCTTTCGACTTCGTTTCCCACCTTTTGGGATATTCGGGCGTGGGTGCGTCTATCAGGACGGCTATCTTTTCGAGGAACTCGAAGGGGTCCATTTCGATGACTACGCTCAGCGAGCCGTACAGGTCCATGATTTCCCCGTCTGCCGAGATGTGCCAGTGTTCCGTGGGCGGATGCTTCCGCAGGAATTTCTTCAGGCGTTTCGAGATGACGTGCCCCCCGTAGGTAATCAGCAGTTCGGGGCGCATCGCCTCCTGCATGTCGTTGTTCATCGAGCACAGCAGGGCTTCGATGTTGCGGATGGGCATCCCCGGCACGGTCTGGTTGCCGATGCTCTCGGCTATCCAGGCGAAATGCTTGTACAGCAGCTTCGTATATTTCTTGTCGAAGAGGTAAATCAGGTTCATCTGCCCTGTCACCGCCATACGCTTCTGGTATTTGTTCAGCCGTTCGATGAGCGGCTGGTAGTCCTTGTCGTAGATGTTCAGCCCCTGGTAGCGGGTGATGACCCGTGCCTCGGGCAGCTCGTTTACGGGGAGCAGGAAGAACGGTTCGCCGACGGGGACATTGATGTGCACCGGTCCCTTGCCGTGGTGGTGCGTTTCCAGCAGTGCCTCGTTGATGAGCCGGTTGCAGAACCATTCGTCTTCTTCGTCCTTCACGTCGGGCAGGCTGACCGATTTCTTGACCAGTGTGCCGAATACGCCCGGCTGGGGAAGGGTCTGCCCGTCCATCTGCCCGATCCATGCGGCGGGGCGGTCGGCGGATATCACCACCAGGGGCACCTGCTGGTAGTAGGCTTCCGCCACGGCAGGATGCAGGTTGAGTAGGGCAGTGCCCGAGGTGCAGCATACGGCTACGGGCGCTCCGTCGTGCAGGGCAAGCCCGAGGGCGAAGAATCCCGCGCTCCGTTCGTCGGTCAGCGGATAGCACGTGAAGTCGGGCACGTTGGCAAAGGTCTGCGTCAGCGGGATGTTCCGGCTTCCGGGACAGAGCACAATCCGCCTGATGCCGTGCGCGCGCAGCAGTGCCGCCAGTTGTAAAATGTTTTTCTTATCGGTGTACATGTTTTGTTTGTTTGTTTGTTTTATTCGTATATTTCACCCAATGACTGTAGGGGCGTATCGCATACGCCCTAAAAGCATTCACGTGGATAAGTTGGCGCATTCGGGCGTATGCGATACGCCCCTACATGAACTGTTTTTTGTTACGCCGGATTGCCTTATACTCTTGTCATTCTTGTCATTCAGTTTTTAGTAGAGACGTCACATTGTGGCGTCTCAGCACCCACTTGAAGGTATGTGTAGTGTCATTCCCTTTGGACGGGGAGACGCCACAATGTGACGTCTCTACATCTTGTTTTGTCACGCCGGATTACAAATCCGGCGTGACAGCGCGTGACAGCAGCCTTCCCCACGGGGGGAGGTTGGAGGGGGCTACAACACATTCAGCATCGTATTCAGCTTCTGCCGGGTTTCTTCCCATTCCGCTTCGAGGACAGACGAGGGGAGGATGCCTCCTCCGGCGTAGAGCGTGCTTTCGCTGCCTTCCACTTTCATGCACCGCAGGTTGACGTAGAGCGACGTGTCTCCTTGCGGGTCGAGCCATCCGATGATGCCCGCGTAATACTTCCGGTCGATTCCTTCGTTCGCTTCGATGAAGGCATAGGCTTCCTGCTTCGGCAGCCCGCATACGGCGGGCGTGGGATGCAGTTCGTTCAGGATGTCGCCCAGGCGCGACGTGTCTTTTAGCTGGAAGCTGAAGTCGGTCTTCAGGTGCACCAGCCCTCCGGCACGTGCCGTGTACGGTCCTTTTTCGGTGATTTTGCTTCCGAACTGTTTCACGGTCTTGCGGATGTATTCGCTCACGAACGCCTGTTCCTTCCGATTCTTCTCGCTCCATTCGTCGGGCATCGTGTCGCCCTGCATCGGCATGGTGCCGGCGAGCGATACGGTATGCCATTGGGTGTCGTGCCCGCTCAGGATGATTTCGGGCGTGCTTCCTATCCACGTCCCCGTTGCCGGCGTGTGCGTCAGCGATATCATCATCCGCGGATAGCTGTTGCACGCGTTCACGAACGTGGAAAGCGGGGAGAAGCCTTCGGGCAGCTTGCGGTGCAGGCAGCGCGACAGCACCAGCTTTTGGAAGGTGTTCTGCCGCAGGGGCACGATAAACCGTCCGAAGGCTTCCGCGTAGGCTTCCTGGTCTTGCCCGCCGGTTTCCTGCCTGGCTTCCTGTCCCGCCGAGGGCTGAAGGGGTCCGGCTGGCGGAGCCGGGATTTCCGCCGCATGCGTTTGCGCGTATTGCGCCAGCAGGTCGCTGATGCTTTCCCAGCCGTGTGCGCAGTGGTCTGCCTCGATTAAGACAATTGGGTGCTTTCCGCCGGGCTTGAACGGAGCCATCAGGAAGCCCCGTTTCCCGTTCAGCCCGCTCATGCCGTCTACGGTCTGCGCCCCGCCGGCCTCTTGCAGCACCAGCAGCGGCTCGTCGGTCCAGGGCTGGCGGTAGAGGGCAAAGCTGGCGTTGCTCCGTGTCAGGCTGTCTATCAGTTTGTGGATGGATGAAAAAGGCAGGTTCATACGCGTTTCTTTATAATCAGGTTGGTGATGCGGGCGGTGGATATCAGTTTGCCTTCCGGCGTAACGATGTCCACGTTCCATACATGCTGGGTGCGTCCGCGGTGCACGATGGTGGCGCGGGCTTCTACATACCGCCCTTCCCCTACGGGAGTCATGCCCACGTGGTTGGCGCTCACCTGTATGCCTACAGGCTCTTCGTCGTCCTTGCACAGGACAATCGACCCGTAGCCGCTTACGATTTCGGCGCATGCCAGCGAGGCTCCGCCGTTCAGGATGTCGGTCGGCGTGCAGGGGCGTGCCGTATGCTCGTCGACGGGCATGGTCGCCTTGATGTATCCTTCTTTGATTTCCACCAGCCGGATGCCGAGGTGACGTGCGATGGCTTCTTTCGGCTCGTATGGTTTTCCGGGTTCTATTTGCATCATTTTCTTGTTATTTTAAGTTTGGGTTTTGTTTGTCGTTACTATTTGAATCTTTGTCTGTTTGTTTTTTGTAGAGACGTCACATCGTGGCGTCTCCCCGTCCGCATGGCGGATGTATTTGTGTATGTTTTCAGAGACGCCACAATGTGACGTCTCTACTTTATACGCTATTTCTTTCGTTACGCCTTCACCCTGCAAAGGTACATTTATTTTCCGGCATATTCTATCTTTCCAATTGAATTCTGATGTAATTTTGTGGCAGATTTTTAAAAAAGATGTTTTTTATGGATACACAGAAATTGAAAGGGCACGGAGCCATGCTTTGTGCCAACGCCATGTGGGGGCTGATGTCGCCGCTGGCAAAATTCGTGATGGCGGGAGGGCTGGTCAGCTCGCTGGTGGTGACCGACTTGCGTGTCTTCGGCGCCATGCTTCTGTTTTGGATTGTCTCGTTTTTCCGCAAGCCCGAACACGTGGGGCATAAGGATTTGGCAAAGCTTTTCGTGGCTTCGCTGCTCGCCATCGTGTTCAATCAGGGATGCTTCATCTTCGGCGTGGGGCTGACTTCGCCCGCCGACGCTTCCATCATCACCACCAGCATGCCGCTGTGGGCGATGGTGCTGGCTGCCATTTTCCTGAAAGAGCCGATTACGGGGAAGAAGGTGCTGGGCATCGCCTTCGGTGCCGGAGGCGCGCTGCTGCTGATTATGGGAAGCTCGCACAGCGGCGCCGCGGCGGAGAACCCCTACAGCCTGTGGGGCGACTTGCTGGTGCTTACGGCGCAGCTCAGCTATGCCTTCTACCTGGTATTGTTCAAGGACTTCGTGAGCAAATATTCGGTGTTCACCATCATGAAGTGGATGTTCACCTACGCCTTCATCTGCCTGCTCCCCTTCTCTTACAACGACCTGCTGGCGGCGGGATGGGAGAGCCTGGGATGGGCAGAGGCTGGCTCGCTGCTCTTCATCGTGGTGGGAGGCACGTTCCTGTGCTACATCTTCGTCATCGTGGGGCAGAAACACCTCCGTCCTACCGTGGCGGGCATGTACAACTACGTGCAGCCGGTGGTGGCGTGCATCGTGGCGATATGCTGGGGGATGGATACGTTCAACTGGGTGAAGGTGCTTTCCGTCCTCTTGATATTCGGCGGGGTGTATATGGTGACGATGAGCCGTTCGCGCGCCGAGATGGAAGCCCACGCGCGTGAGGCGGAGGGCGCACGGCGATAGGGTGCCGTCCGCCCGCGTCTCCCTCCGTGTCCGCCCGTGTTTCCCGCCACGGGCGGACGTGTTTTCCGCCCCGGGCACAGGCGCTGCTTTTTCGTCCCATAAGGGGACGGATGGTTGCATTTGTCTACATTTTTCTGCAAATTTGTAGACATAAGCATACGACGTTTTGTCTTTTTCTTGTCATTTTGCAATGTGAGCGAAAGATTCTTCGAGGATGTTTCGCACGCAGTGCAGAATGACATTTTTTTTGTCGTGACAGCATGAAAATACAGCACGTAGTAGAGACGTCACGCCGGATATTGTCACGCCGGATTTGCAATCATGAGTGGTTGGAAGATCTAAGGCGTTAAGCCATTTGCTTCCAGACGCTTGTGTTTCCCTTTTTGGCTTCCGTGCGGTGTCCCGCGATTTCCGGCAGCCATCTCCGAGGCAAGCCCCATCGCATAGTCTTCCATTTCCAAATCGAGAGTGAAGACGGCCATGGAATACCCCAGCTTATTCTCACGCTTGTATATCATGACAAGCATGGCCGTTATGAGCGTCATGTAAAGGATGACCTGCAGGCCGTTCTCGTTGACCGACAGGAAATGGCTGAAGGAGAGTTCCTGCTTGAGGAAACGGAAAAACACCTCGATGTCCCAACGGCGGCGGTAAATTTCGGCAACCTCCTTGGCCGGCAGTTCCATGTCGTTGGTGATGAAGCATATGCGGTTTTCCACGCGTTTGGCTTTCCCTTTGTTTTGGGGGCGTGTGGTGTCACGCGGCTCCTTGAAATGGGCCGTGATGACGCGGTACTCCTCCGTGCCGAATTTGCGGCTCCCCCCTTCACGCAGGTGTACGACCTTGTCCTCATCCAGCACCAGCTTTTCCGGAGCGCACTTGTCGGCCTCCGGGATTTCCAGCACGCGCACCGTCTCCATGCTGCGGTTGGTCTTGATGCGGCCCACGAACCTGGCGTGCTGTCCCGTCATCGAATCGTATGCGCGCAACGATGACAGCCCGCGGTCAAAGACGTAGAGGTTGCTGTGTTCGGGGTCCTTCTTTATCATCCCGTCTATCGCCTTGGGCAGGGCGACGTCCTCGCTCAGATAAGCCGGCTCGTCCAGCACCTCGGCCAGCTTCGCGGCGAAGCCTTCGTACCCCATCGTGTATTTCACCTGCCGCCGTTGCCTGCAGGCATCCTTTCCAACCGGACGCTTGCCTACGGTGAAGCCCTTCTTGAGCTTGTTGCAGGTTTCGGCCACGAGGGTGCTGTCCACCCTTACCAGCAGCTTGCGCTCTATCTCACGCGGAGTGTAGAGGCTGTGCAGCTTGTCGTAGAACACTTCGTATGCCTTGCGGAAAAACTCCACATTCACTTTCGAGAGGCGTTCCGAGATGGAACTGTGCGAAACCCTTTCCCCAAGCGAGTAGTCGAACAGGGTGCAGAAGGCGCGGCTCTCGAACACCTTCTCCAGTTTGCGCTGGCTCAACCGCTTGCAGCGGATCAGCCCATAAAGCAGCAGGTTGAAAAGGCGCTCCCCCTGCAGTTCCTTGGCGTAGCGGTCCACTTCCGTGGATTTCGCGAGCCGTGCCAGCATCTGTCTGGGGAGAAGGCGGACGAGGTCGGTCGCATGGCATTTCAATTCATCAAGATGCATAATGTTTCTGTGTTTGTTTGATTCCGCAAATATAAATATTTTACTTACAGCTTGTTTCACTTTTATATCTTCCGACCACTCATGATTACAAATCCGGCGTGACAAAAACATCCCATGTAGGGGCGTATCGCATACGCCCGAATGCGTCAACTAACCCATGCGGGTGTCTTCGGGGCGTATGCGATACGCCCCTACAAGGCAATTGGGTGGAATGCGGATATTAAATTAATTATTGATTGTTTTGTTGCATTTCGTCTTCGCCCCAGTGGGTTTCCGCCTCTCTTTTTTCGCGTTCTATGACTTCTTGTGCCTTGCGGGGGTAGAGGATGAGCCGGAGCGAGTGGTCGTAGGTCAGGTAGCTCCACATCCAGTTGAGCAGTACGTTGATTTTGTTTCGCACGCCCAGGATGGAGCGGAGGTGGACCACCAGCCACAATAGCCAGGCTATCCAGCCTTGCGTTTTCAGGGAGCTGAATTCTGCCACCGCCTTGTTTCTGCCCACGGTTGCCATGCTTCCCAGGTTGCGGTAACGGAAGGGCTTCATGGCTTTTCCTTTTTGCAGGCGGATGAGGTTTGCGGCGAGGAGGCTTCCTTGCTGGATGGCTACCTGGGCGAGTTGCGGATGTCCGCCCGGATATTCCTTGTCGCCGCTCATGATGCACTGGTCGCCGATGCAGAAGATGTTGTCGAATCCTTCTGCCTTATTGTATGCGTCTACCTTGATGCGTCCGCCGCGTCCCAGCGATGCGGCAGGCATGTTTCCGATGGTGTTGGCACGCACGCCGCTCACCCAGATGAAGGTGCGGGTGGGGATTTGCGTACCGTCTTCGAGGATGACTTTGTGGTTGCGGTAGTCCATCACTTTCTTGTCCAGCCACACGTTGATGCCCATGCGCCGCAAGAATTCCGCCGACTTTTGCGACGACACCGGCGCCATTCCCGAGAGCAGGCGGCTGCTTGCCTCTATCAGGTAGATTTGCAGCAGGTTTTCGTTCATGTCGGGGTAGTCTTTCGGGAGCACGTAGCGTTTCATTTCCGCCAACGCTCCGGCTATTTCCACGCCTGTCGCTCCTCCGCCCACGATGACGATGTTCAGCAGTTCGCGGCGTTCTTGTTCGGTGGCGCAGGTCACGCTCCGTTCGAAGTTGCCCAGCAGGGCGTTGCGCAGCCCCATGGCTTCTTGCAGGGTTTTCATGGGGATGGCTTCCCGCTCGATGTTCTGGTTTCCGAAGAAGTTGGACGTGGTTCCGGCTGCAAGCACGAGGTAGTCGTATTCGATTTTCCCGATGGAGGTCTGGAGGATGTTTTTCTCGGGGAAAATCAGCCGGGCTTCTGCCATGCGGTAGTGCACGTGCGAGTTTTTCCCGAATATTTTCCGGAACGGGAAGGAGATGGAACTCGGTTCGATGCCTGCGGATGCCACTTGGTAGATGAGCGGCGGGAATTGGTGATAATTGTTCTTGTCAATCAGGATGACCTGAAAGTTTGACTTTGATAATTTGTTTGCCAGCTTGAGGCCTCCGAAGCCTCCTCCTACGATGACAACTCTCTTTTTACCTTTTTCTCTTTCGATGTTGAAACTCATGTCATTTTGTTTTTGTGTAAAGCTGGCGCAAAGTTACAATTTTATCAGGACTCAGGCATGCGTTTTGCGGTAAATTACGGAAAAATTTCAGTAATTCGTATACATCGGTGTGTCTGATATTTCATTATTTTTGCACCGCTATGATGTAAACTAACCGTTAAATAAACAGAACGATGGAACTGAAAGAATTTTTGGAATACGTGAAAACAGGAAAAGCGTTAAGTTCGGACGAGATACACCGGTTTATGGACGAGATGAGCGACGAGGCGCGGCGTGTCACCTTCAGGCTCAACACGGCTTATCACACGCCCGACGAGGTGCGGGCGTTGCTCTCGGAGCTGTTCGGCAAGGAGGCAGACCCTACCTTGCGGGTGTTTCCTCCGTTTTATACCGATTTCGGGAAGAACATCACGATAGGCAGGCATGTGTTTATCAACGCTTGCTGCCATTTTCAGGACCATGGGGGCGTGACGTTGGGCGACGGTTGCCAGATAGGGCATAACGTGGTGTTCGCCACGCTGAACCACGGCATCGCTCCCGGGGACCGGGTGCATACGTATCCTGCTCCGATTGTGCTGGGCAAGAACGTGTGGGTAGGCTCGAACGCCACCATCCTGCAAGGGGTGACGGTAGGCGACAACGCGATTATAGCCGCCGGTGCGGTGGTGACGAAGGATGTGCCTGCCGATACGATTGTCGGGGGAGTGCCGGCGAAGGTGATACGGAGGATAAATGAAAAATTTATGTAAAATGGGTAAGATTATCTGTAAAGCGGATACACGGATATGGGCGGGAACGCTTATCTTTGTATCTTGAAAAAAGTAACTGAAGACGATGGAATATAATTTTGACGAACTGACAGACCGCCGCCATACCGGGTCGTATAAATGGGACTCGGCGGCGGAAGACGGTGTGCTTCCGATGTGGGTGGCGGATATGGATTTCCGGACGTTGCCTGCCATTGTGGAGGCTTTGCAAAAGCGGGTGGCGCATGGGATATTCGGTTATACCAAGGTGCCCGGCGCGTATTACGATGCCATTATCCGCTGGTTTTCCGGGCAGCACGGGTGGAGCATGGAGCGCGAATGGATAATCTATACCATCGGCGTCGTTCCGGCTGTGTCTGCCATTATCAAGGCGATGACCCGTCCGGGCGATAAGGTGATTGTGCAGACTCCGGTGTATAACTGTTTCTTTTCTTCTATCCGCAACAACGGGTGCGAGGTGCTTTCCAGCCCGCTGGTGCGCAAGGGCGACACGTATGCCGTCGATTTTGACGACCTGGAGGCGAAGGCTTCCGACCCTCGGGCGAAGGTGTTCCTTCTGTGCAACCCTCACAATCCGGCAGGGCGCGTATGGACTGCCGAGGAGCTGCGCCGCATGGGGGATATCTGCATCCGTCACGGCGTGTTTATCCTCTCTGATGAAATCCATTGCGAGCTGGTGATGCCGGGCTATGCCTATACGCCTTTCGCTTCGCTGGGCAGGGAGTATGCGGAACATTCGTCGGTCTGCATTTCGCCCAGCAAGGCTTTCAATATCGCGGGGCTTCAGATAGCGAACATCGTGACTGCCGACGCGGAAATCCGGAAGAAGATAGACCGCGCCATCAATGTCAACGAGGTGTGCGACGTGAATCCTTTCGGGGTGGAGGCGCTGATGGCAGCCTATAGCGAAGCGGGGAGCGAATGGCTGAAGCAGCTGAATGCTTACATTGCCGGCAACTACCGGTATATGCAGGAGTTCTGCAAGGAGCGTCTGCCGCAGTTCCCGGTAGCCCGGCTGGAGGGGACTTACCTGGCATGGATGGACTGCTCGGCATTGGGCATGAAGTCGGAAGCGCTGGAAGAGGAATTGGTAAGCAAAGCCAAGCTGTGGCTGAACGCCGGAACGATGTACGGTGCGGAAGGCGAGGGATTCATGCGCTGGAACCTGGCTTGTCCGCGCAGCCGGGTGGAAGAGGGGTTGAACCGCTTTCTCCGGTATGTGGAGGCAATTGATGATTGACAAAACATTTAAATAACATGAAGTCAAACATTTAAATAATAAGAGTATGGAATCAGTAGTAAAACTTTATTCGTTGCCGTATTCCAATGTGAAAACGTATGGAGCGGCTTTGCTGTTCGTAATCGGCAATATCGCTTTGCCTCAGTTGTTCCATTTGGTTCCTCAGGGAGGGATGACGTGGCTGCCGATTTATTTCTTCACCCTGGTGGGGGCATACAAGTATGGCTGGAAGGTAGGCTTGCTTACCGCTGTCGCTTCGCCATTGGTTAATTCGGCGTTGTTCGGCATGCCTGCTCCTGCGGTGCTTCCGGCTATTTTGCTGAAATCGGTCTTGCTGGCAATCGGTGCGGGATATGTGGCACACCGTTTCCGGAAAGTGTCTGTTCTGGCGCTGCTGGCAGTGGTGTTGTTCTACCAGTGCATCGGTACGTTGGGCGAATGGGCTTTCTTTACCGACAGCTTCTATGCGGCGGTTCAGGATTTCCGCATGGGCATTCCGGGCATGCTGCTTCAGGTATTCGGAGGCTATGCGTTTATCCGTTGGCTGATTCAGAAGTGAATTTTAATAATGTGCTAATGGGATAATGTGCTAATGTGTCAATGAGTTAATGTGCTAATTCATTTTCCCATTATCCCATTGGCACATTGACACATTATCACATTAATCACCCTTTCCGCTGGTAGGCGATGCGGGGCGTGCCGTTGGCTACGTAGATGATGCCGCAGCGGACGAATCCGTTTTCCTCTAACAGGTGTTGCATCACTTTGTTGTCGGCATGGGTGTCGGCACGGAGGTTGGAGTCGTGTGAGGCGCACCAGGCGATGCATGCCTTGAAGATTCCTTTTCCGCTTCCGTCGGAGGCAAGTCGGTGGATGACGTGATAGGGTGCGCCGTTCAGCCATGCTCCGTCTTCGATGTGGGCATAGTTGGGGTCCGGGCTGGGCACGAAGCAGAAGGTCCCTATGGCTTTCCCTTCGGCGTTTTCGCATACGTAGCAGTGTCCGTTGCTTATTTCTTCGGCTATCAGCCCGCGTTGCGGGTAACCGTTTATCCATTGGTTCGGGTTTCCGGTGGAAGCCATGAAGCGGCGTGCCGCCTCGAATATTTCCATCAGGCGGTCTAAGTCGGCAGGTGTGGCGGGGCGTATGTTCGGTTTCATATCAGGACAGTAAGTTTCAAATTGCAAGTTAACAGGCTTTGTGACGCCTTGTATCTTAAAATACAAAAAGAGGATTTCCCTGTTTCGGGACATCCTCTTTTTGTCGTATTTGAAGAATGCTTTAGAACTCGATAATCAGCGAGCGGTTTGCCGGAACAACGAGGTTTTGGCTGAAGTTGACCTTCTTGCCGGTTGTAATGACAATACCTTCTTTGGAGTCTTGGGTCAAAGCATTGTAGTGCTGGCTTGGCAGAACTTGTTCTTTGTCAGTGCTGTTTAATACAATCATTTCTGTCTTGCCATCGTTCGTACGAGCATACAAGTAGATTCCTTGTTCAGGAATGTGATACTTTACAGTTTTGTTTTCTGACATTTTCTTGTTTAGTTTTAGTTTTGCGCTTCAAAAGTAGGGCTTTCATTCTAAACAAGCGGAAAGAAAAGGGTTAAAATTGCAAGTTTTATGCGGTTTTTATGATATAAATCAAGTAAGCATGTGTTTACGGATTCACCACAGAGGGCACAGAGGCTTTAAGATTTTTCTCTGTGAGCCTCTGTGCCCTCTGTGGTGAATTTTATCATCTGCCGGATTAAATCAGGAATCCCAGCAAGATACCTGCCGCTACGGCAGAACCGATGACACCGGCTACGTTCGGGCCCATGGCGTGCATCAGCAGGTAATTGGTCGGATCGTATTCGGCGCCTACGATTTGCGAGATGCGTGCCGAGTCGGGCACGGCAGATACGCCGGCATTTCCGATAAGCGGATTAATCTTGTTGTCTTTCTTCAATACCAGGTTGAATATCTTGACGAAGAGCACTCCCGATGCGGTGGCTATCACGAAGGACAAGGCACCCAGCCCGAAAATCTTCAGTGAATCCCAGGTGATGAATTCCGAAGCCTGCGTAGAGGCACCTACGGTCAGTCCCAGCAAGATGGTGATGGTATCAATCAGCGGTCCGCGGGCAGTTTCTGCCAGACGGCGTGTCACGCCGCTTTCCTTCAGCAGGTTGCCGAAGAAGAGCATGCCCAGCAGGGGAAGGCCCGAAGGCACCAGGAAGCAGGTCAGCAGCAGACCCATAATCGGGAACAGGACCTTTTCGGTATGCGACACGGCACGCGGGGCTTTCATGCGGATGAGACGCTCTTTCTTGGTGGTGAGCAGGCGCATGATGGGCGGCTGGATAACCGGCACCAATGCCATGTAGGAGTAGGCAGACACGGCGATGGCTCCCATCAGGTTGGGCGCCAGCTTCGATGAAAGGAAGATGGCAGTGGGGCCGTCTGCGCCACCGATGATGCCGATAGCGGCTGCCTGCATGGGGTCGAATCCCCATTCGAGGGCAATCATGTAGGCACCGAAGATACCGAATTGGGCTGCCGCCCCGATAAGCATCAGCTTCGGATTGGAAATCAGTGCCGAGAAGTCGGTCATGGCACCGATGCCGAGGAAGATGAGCGGCGGATACCAGCCCGATGTCACGCCTTGGTATAAGATGTTGAGTACCGAACCCTGTTCGTAGATGCCGACTTGCAGTCCGGCTTCCATATTGAACGGAATGTTGCCTATCAGCATACCGAATCCGATAGGAATCAGCAGCATCGGCTCGAATTCCTTTGCTACGGCAAGATAAATGAAGAATATACCGACGGCTATCATGATGAAATGCTGGTAAGTGGCATTGTAGAAGCCGGTATACGTCCAGAAATCAGCCAGGTTGCTCTGTAAGAAATTGATGAATTCTCCCATAGTTATTCGATGATTATAAGGTCTGTACCTTCAAGAATAGATTCTCCTTTGCTCACGTTGATGGCAGTCACTTTGCCGTCGCGGTCCGACTTGATGTCGTTTTCCATTTTCATGGCTTCCAGTATCAGCAGGGTCTGTCCGCGTTTCACCGTGTCGCCTTCCTTTACCTTGATGTCGAGGATGACTCCGGGCAGCGGCGACTTTACGCCTGATTTGCCTTGCGACACTGTGGGGCGGGTTACGGCAGGAGGAGGAGCGGCAGGCGTGGTGGAAGCCGTACGGATGACCGGCTTGATTTTCGGGCTTGCGTGTTTCTCCAGTTCTACGGTGTAGGGCGTACCGTTTACTTCTACGTGTACGTTGTTTTCTTCGATGTCTCCTACGGTCACTTTGTATAAGTTTCCGTTGATTTTGTATCTATATTCTTTCATGGTTATCTATTCGTTAGAGGGTTATTTCTTGTGAGGATTTTCGCGCAGGGTGTAAATCTTCGAGCTCCACGGCGAGTAGCTCCGTTTCACGCGGCTGATGGTCAGGATGGTTTCTTCCACGTCGTGGTCGCTTCCCTGCGCTTCATGCAGCGCCATGGCAATGGCGGCTATCACGTCGCCCGGCGCTTCGCCCAGCCGGCGTTCCTTGGCTTCCTGCTTGTCGGTGATGTTGTGTGCCTTCATGGCGTTGCGCTTGCGCAGCTTGACGGCAATCTTGCCTACTATCCGGAAGCTGATGTACAGCAGGATAAGTCCTGTAAACACTACGCACATGGCCGTAATGGTCATGCCGAATCCCGCCGAGTCGTGCTGTTCGAACTTGTCCATCTTCGGATTCCCTTCCAGCGTCTGGTTGTTCGTGCTGGGAGTGACGTATTTGGTTTCGCTGTCATCCTTCACTTCCCATTCGTCTGATCCGTCGCTTATCCGTGCATACGACTGGTCTGTCTTCAGGACTCCTGCCGGCACCACGATTTCGTCCAGCAGCTTTTTGCCCGAATCGTACAGCCCTATCCAGTTGTCTTTCGTCTTGCTCAGTACGAAATTGGTATGGAAAGTGCCTCGGCGCGGTGCTCCGTCTGCCCAGAACAACGCATGCTGGCGCGGGCTGATGGCGGTCAGCACGTCGCCCTTCGGAATGAAATAAGAGAGGGTGTCGCCCGGCTCGCTGCTTACTTTCAGGTAGCATCCGGCAAGGTTGACACTGTTGTAAGAGGTGTTGAATATTTCCACCCATCCGCTATGCACGCCGTAATCGTCCTGAAAGTTTTCCTGGTTGTCTACCAGCACTTCGTTGATGACGATTTTACTCTTGGCTTCCGGCGTGGTGCACGAACAGAATGCTCCCAGCAGGGCGGATGCGAAAAATATTCCGGCTATATATTTATTCATAATTAAACGCGTTTTTTTGAGTTTTTAAGTTCTTAAGTTCTTGGGTTCGTAAGTTCTTGAGTCTTTAAGTTTTTAAGTTTGTAAGTTGAGAAACTCAAGAACTCAAGAACTTAAAAGCTCAAAACTTATAAACTCATTTACAAAGGAATGTTCCCGTGTTTCTTTGCCGGATTGGTCTGCTTCTTGGTCTGCAATTGCTGCAGGGCACGGATGATGCGGAAACGTGTGTTGCGCGGTTCGATGACATCATCGATATACCCGTACTTCGCCGCATTGTATGGGTTGGCAAACAACTTGGTATATTCGGCTTCCTTCTCTGCCATAAAGGCTTTCGGGTCGGCAGCTTCCTTGGCTTCCTTGGCATAGAGCACTTCTACGGCTCCTGCGCCTCCCATGACGGCGATTTCGGCAGTAGGCCATGCGTAGTTCATGTCGCCGCGCAGCTGCTTGCAGCTCATCACGATGTGCGAGCCTCCGTACGACTTGCGGAGGGTGACGGTCACCTTAGGCACCGTAGCCTCGCCGTATGCATACAGCAGTTTGGCTCCGTGCAGGATGACGGCGTTGTATTCTTGTCCGGTACCCGGCAGGAAGCCCGGCACGTCGACCAGTGACACGATGGGGATGTTGAACGCGTCGCAGAAGCGGACGAAGCGTGCGCCCTTGCGTGAGGAGTTGCAGTCGAGCACGCCTGCAAGGAATTTGGGTTGGTTGGCTACGATGCCCACCGACTGTCCGTTGAAGCGGGCGAAACCGATGATGATGTTTTTGGCGAAGTCGCGTTGCACTTCCAGAAACTCGCCGTTGTCGACAATGGCTCCGATTACCTCATACATGTCGTAAGGCTTGTTGGGGCTGTCGGGGACGATTTCATTTAATGAGTCTTCCAACCGGTCTATCGGGTCGGTACAGTCCACGTAAGGCGGTTCTTCAAGGTTGTTTTGGGGAATGTAGCTCAGAAGCTTGCGGATGAGGGTCAATCCTTCTTCTTCGGTGGCGGCGGTAAAGTGTGTTACGCCCGAGCGGGTAGAGTGCACGCTGGCGCCTCCTAAAATTTCCTGAGTCACGTCTTCGCCGGTAACGGTCTTCACCACTTTCGGCCCGGTGAGGAACATGTACGACGTTCCTTCCATCATCAGGGTGAAGTCGGTCAGGGCAGGAGAGTAAACGGCTCCTCCCGCGCAGGGACCGAAGATGCCGGAGATTTGCGGAACTACGCCGGATGCCAGAATATTGCGCTGGAATATCTCGGCATATCCTGCCAGCGCGTTAATGCCTTCCTGGATGCGTGCGCCTCCCGAGTCGTTCAGCCCGATGACGGGTGCGCCCATCTTCATCGCCATATCCATCACCTTGCAAATCTTTTGCGACATGGTTTCCGACAGCGAGCCTGCCGATACGGTAAAGTCTTGTGCAAAGACATACACCAACCGTCCCTCGATGGTTCCGTATCCGGTTACTACGCCGTCGCCCAGGTATTGTTTCTTGTCCATGCCGAAGTTGGTGCAACGGTGTTTCACGAACATGTCCATTTCTTCGAAGCTGCCTTCGTCGAGCAGCATGGAGATGCGTTCGCGTGCTGTATATTTCCCTTTCGCGTGTTGTTTCTCAATCGCTTTCTCGCCGCCTCCCAAACGGGCTTGGGCACGCAGCTCGATCAGTTCTTTTACTTTTTCAAGTTGGTTACTCATGGCATTAAGTTTAAATGGTTATTTTTCACACAATTCAGTCAGTACACCCATCGTCGATTTAGGATGCAGGAAAGCAATCTGCAGGTTTTCCGCCCCTTTGCGCGGAGCCTTGTCAATCAGGCGTATGCCCGCTCCCTCGGCTTCTGCCAAGGCGTTTGCCACTCCGTCTTCGATGGCGAAGGCGAGGTGATGGATGCCCATGCCTCGCTTTTCAATGAAACTGGCGATGGTACTGTCCGGACTGGTCGGTTCCAACAATTCGATTTTGGTGTCTCCGCATTTCAGGAAAGCGGTCTTTACTTTTTGGTCTTCTACAGTCTCTATGTTGTAGCAGGTCAGTCCGAGAACTTTTTCGTAATACGGAAGGGCTTCTTCGATGCTCTTTACGGCAATGCCCAAGTGTTCGATGTGAGAAATTTTCATACTTGTTGTTTTTTATAGGGTATTAAATACTAAAGTCGTTCGTAATAACTGCACAAAGAAAAGAAAAATGTGCGAAATACGAAATTTTTCTTCGATTTATTTTAAAGAGAAGGCGTGAGATTGTTTCTGCCGTGCGGGTTGTTGCGTAGCTGGGATAAAATGCTTACTTTTGTGGTATATCTGTAAACGCAATGTGTATGAAACCCATAGAACGAAGAAAATACCCGTATGGCATTCAGGTGTTTTCGATAATCCGGAAAGAGAATTATCTGTATGTCGACAAGACGGAATACGTCTACCGCATGACGCATTCCGACAACAGATACATGTTTCTGAACCGTCCGCGCCGTTTCGGCAAGTCGTTGCTTACCGATACGCTGCACTGTTATTTCGAAGGTCGCAAGGAGCTGTTCGAGGGGCTTGCCATCGAACGGCTGGAAACGGAATGGACCTCGTATCCGGTGCTGCACTTCGATATGAGTACGGCAAAGAACTTGAGCAAGGAAGGATTGGAAAGGGAATTAGACAGGAAATTGTTCGCTTATGAGAAAATCTATGGACGGGAAGAAAAAGACATAGAAATCAATCAACGCCTGCAAGGGCTGATAGAACGCGCTTTTCAACAGACGGGTAAGGGAGTGGTGATTTTGATTGACGAATACGACGCCCCTCTGCTGGATGTCATGCACGAAGACGAGAATCTGCCTGTGTTGCGCAATGTGATGCGCAATTTCTACAGTCCGCTGAAGGCGTGCGGGCAGTATTTGCGTTATGTGTTCCTGACAGGCATCACCAAGTTCTCGCAGCTTAGCATCTTCAGTGAGCTGAACAACATAGAGAATATCAGCATGGATACGTCTTATGCCGCCGTGTGCGGCATTACGGAAGAAGAGATGCGCACACAGATGGACGCCGATACCGTATGGCTGGCAGAACGGATGGGGACCACCAAGGAGGATGCTTTGCAGCAGTTGAAGACCTATTACGACGGCTATCATTTCGCCTGGCCCTCGCCCGATGTGTACAATCCGTTCAGCCTGATGGCGGCGTTCAGCAAAGGGAAGATAGAATCTTACTGGTTCGGGAGCGGCACTCCGACGTACTTGATTGAGATGCTGGACAAATACCAGGTGATTCCGCAGGAGATAAGCGGGCGGAAGTGTGAAGCAAGCGATTTTGATGCCCCTACCGAGCGCATGACCGATATCACTCCGCTTTTCTACCAGAGCGGCTACCTGACCATCAAGAACTATTCGGCTTTCTCCGGCCTGTATCTGCTGGATATCCCGAACCGGGAGGTGCGCATCGGGCTGATGAGAAGCTTGCTGCCTAACTACGTGCGCCGTCCTGCCGAGCTGAATACGCTGGTGGGCGAAATGGCGGAATGCATCCATTTCGGAGACATGGACGGGGCTTTGCGCCTGATGCAGACGGTGCTTTCCACCGTGCCTTATTGCGAGAACACGCGTTACGAGGGGCATTATCAGCAGATGCTTTACCTGATATTCACCTTGCTGGGCAGTTTTGCGGATGTGGAGGTCCGTACGCCGCAGGGCAGGGTAGACGTGGTGATGCGCACGCACGACACCTTATATATAATAGAGGTGAAACTCGATAAGGATGCCGGTGAGGCGATGAGGCAAATCGACCTGAAGCAATACCCCGAACGCTTCGCTCTTTGCGGGCTTCCGGTAGTGAAAGTGGGCGTCAGCTTCGACAGCGGACGGCATACATTGTCCGGCTGGGTCATCGAATGAAAACGCCGGAAGATATAAAATGAAAAAAATATCACCGGACATTGAACAAAACGCCTCGGCGGTTGTTCTCCTTAATGCAAGCAAGAGCGTGCTTGCTTGTTTCATTAGCAACTAAAACGTATTTATATCTCTATCAATCGTGGGGAAGCGTCCTCACACACACATTTTACTTATATTAGTAATCTATGTTATAATCGGCTCGCAGGGATGCGCGCCGATTTTTTTTGGTGCAGTTGGTTCGTTACGGCGTGACGCAAAGACTCTGTGGTGAAACACATGTTATATATAGAAATAAATCAGCAGCCTGTTCAGCCATTTCCAGCGGATGCGGAACCAGCGGCGGGTGCTCAACTGCCTGCCTCCGAAACGGAGGATGAAATCGCGGTAGGTATATTTTTTGAACGGAATGCCTGCTTCGATGAATTCGAAATGCCGGTAGCCTTGCTGGCGGGCGTAGGTCATGGCATTCCATACGGCAAGCACACCCGGGTAGAGGAGGGGGTAGGTTTTGCTCATGCCTGCCGAGAAAAGCAGGTAGGCCGTTTCTTGCGAGAACAGGCATACCGAGCCGCCGATGACTTTGTCCTTGTAGCGGACGAGGAAGATTTGCCCTACTTCCCGTTCGGAGGGTTGTTTCAGCAAGGCGATGAAAAAGCGCAGGTCGGGAAGGTGGCGGTGTATTTTTGCCGCGTAATATTTCCTCAGAAGGCCGAAGAAGGATTCGATGTCTTCCTGCGTCCGTGCAATCTCCATTGTGGCGCCGTTTTTCAGCCCTCGGGCGATTTGTCTTTTGCGTGACGCGCTGATCCATTTGTCGAGGGTCTGGTGGTGGAGGGAGTTGCGCACCCGGAGCCAGCGGACGGGGAAGAATCCGTTCTGCCGGAAATAGCGGTAGCCGAAAAGAGGCTCTTCCAGGTTCCTGAATTCCAGGAAGAAAGACTGCTCCTGAAACTTTACCGTAAAGTAGGAGAGGAATTCCCCGAAGATTTCATCGGCTTTGCGCGGGGTGTTGAAATATTCGCCGGTGCCGTATGCGTATGTCTTTTTCCGAAGTCCGGTAAGCCGTGCGTTGCGGCGCGTGATGCAAAGCAGCTTCCCGATGGGAAGCTCGTTTTCCCATGCCACCAGCAAGGTCGGGCGGTAGCCGGGAGTTTGTTCCAGTACCCGGAACAATTCGGTAGAATGAAAGATATTCGTTCCCGGAAGAACCGGAATATCTTTCGAGCGGTCGTATGTGCATATTCGGATAGCCATAGCAATGCAAAGATAAAACTTTTTTTAAATTTACGATTTTACGGTTTGCTATTATTGAACACATAGGTTTGGACACAGAGGCACAGAGACACAGAGATACGGAGAAATAAACATTCCTTATGTCACGCCGTGACGACAATTGCCATGTAGGGGGCGTATTGCATACGCCCTGAAAACATCACGTGGATTAGTTGATGCATTCGGGCGTATGCGATACGCCCCTACATAGGATGTTTGCGTTCCATTCTGTTATTTTTATTGCGGCTGCCCTTGTCTTCCGTCGCGGGCGTCCGTGTTTCCCCGCATGAATGGAGGAGTTGCCGGTTGCGGGCGGTGTGACAATTGTTCTCGTAAAATTTGACCTTTCCAGTTTTTACGAGTATCTTTGTCCGGATAAATAATAAGGGTTTATGGAAAATTTCAGTGATTTGATAAAGAGGCGGCGCAGCATGCGCAAGTTTACCGGAGAAGAACTGACGCAGGACGAAGTGGTGGCTTTGTTGCGGGCAGCCTTGATGTCCCCTTCTTCCAAGCGGAGCAACTGCTGGCAGTTTGTCGTGGTCGACGAGAAGCATACGCTTGAGCTGTTGTCGAAATGCAAGGCTTCGGGAGCCGATTTCCTGAAAGACGCTCCGCTTGCCATTGTCGTGCTGGCAGATCCGTTGGCAAGCGATGTGTGGATAGAAGATGCTTCGGTGGCGTCTCTCATGATTCAGCTTCAGGCAGAGGATTTGGGGCTGGGGAGTTGCTGGATTCAGGTACGCGAGCGTTATACCGCTGCGGGGATGCCTGCCGGCGAATACGTACAGGGTGTATTGGACATCCCTTTGCAGCTTCAGGTGCTTTCCATCATTGCCATAGGGCATAAAGGCATGGAGCGGAAACCGTTCGATGAAAGCAAGCTGCTGTGGGAGAAAGTCCACCTTAATAAATACAAGGGAGAATGACGGCAAAGGCTTCGAATCACAAAGACACCTACCGGGCTGTGGCGGTGTTCCTGGCTCTTATGGGCATCTTGTATTTGGCAGACCGCCTGATTGGCTTTGCCTCGCACGGCTTGCCGTGGGTGATGCAGAAAGACACGATGCTGCTCTATGCGGCGGTGATTTTCCTATGGTTCAAGTCGGACAAGTCGGTAGGACTCGTTTTGGCAGGCATCTGGCTGATACAGAATATCGGGCTGGTGGTTTCCTTGCTGGGGCAGATGTCGGGCTATCTGCTTCCGGCGGCATTGCTCCTGATAGGCATCCTGCTCTATTGGCTTTCCTCACGGTAAATGAAGAATGAAAAATGAAGAATGAAGAATCATTGTCAATTGAAAAAATAGTATTAGTGGGTGCCGGAAACGTGGCGACCCACTTGGGGACGGCTTTGTGTGATGCCGGATATGCCGTGGTTCAGGTGTTCAGCCGCACCGGGGAGTCTGCCTCGGCATTGGCGGAGAAACTGGGATGCCCCTATACGACGGACATCAGCCGGATAGTGCCGGATGCCGGGCTTTACATCGTATCTGTCAAAGATTCGGTATTGGCAGAAGTGGTTCCGCCTTTGGTGCGCCGCAATCCGGAAGCCTTGTTCGTGCATACGGCAGGAAGCATGCCGATGGATGTATGGAAGGGTGAAGCCCACCGTTACGGGGTGCTTTATCCGATGCAGACCTTCAGCAAGGGCAGGGCGGTAGACTTTACGGCTGTTCCTTTCTTTATCGAAGGTTCGGGCGAAGAAGAGGCCGGAGCGTTAAGGGCGCTGGCGGAGCGGATAGGCGGGCACGCCTACGAAGCTACGTCCGAGCAACGCCGGTATCTGCACATTGCGGCGGTGTTCGCCTGCAATTTCACCAATCACATGTATGCCTTGGCACATCGCCTGCTGGCTGCCCACGGCTTGCCTTTCGAGGCTATGCTGCCATTGATTGACGAAACGGCACGGAAGGTGCACGAATTGCCTCCGGCGGAAGCGCAGACCGGTCCGGCACGGCGGTATGACGGGAACGTCATCGGAAAGCACCTGGAAATGCTTGCCGGCGAACCGCGTCTGGCAGAGCTGTATGAGAAGATCAGCCGGAGCATTCATGAGGAGGACAAGTCTCAATTAATTCACAAACTCAAATGATAAATTACGATTTGACAAAGATAAGGGCAATGGCATTCGATGTCGACGGGGTATTGAGTGCGGAAACTGTTCCGATGGATGCGAAAGGGGAGCCTATGCGGACCCTGAATATTAAGGACGGATACGCCCTTCAGTTTGCCGTGAAATGCGGCTTGCACGTCGCTATCATTACCGGCGGGCGTTCGGAAGCCATCCGGAAGCGCTACGAGGCGTTGGGCGTGAAAGACATTTACATAGGTGCGTCTGTCAAGACGAACGAGTTTGCCGACTGGCTTTCCCGGCGCAGCCTGAAGCCGGAGGAGGTGCTGTATATGGGCGACGATATCCCCGATTATGACGTGCTGCGTCTGGCGGGCCTGTCTTGTTGTCCAGCCGATGCCGCTCCCGAAATCAAGGCGGTGTGCCGGTACATTTCCCACCGGAACGGGGGATGCGGATGCGGGCGCGATGTGATAGAGCAGGTCTTGCGGGCGCAAGGCAAGTGGATGTCGCACGCTGATGCGTTCGGATGGTGAATTTCTTTGTTCGCCACAGAGGGCACAAAGGCGCACAGAGGCTTTAAAATCTTTCCTCTGTGGTGAGTTTTTTTCATAAGTAAATAAAATATATGGTGTTAGAGAATTTGCAGAAATACAAGGTGAAGCTTGCTTCCAATTCGCTCCGGCGCAGGGAATTGCTTTCGGGGCTGGGCATTGCGTATGAGGTTAAAGTGTTGCCGGGCATTGACGAGACATACCCGGATACGTTGAGCGGGGAGGAGATTCCGGTGTACATCGCCCGTGAGAAGGCGGACGCATACCGCAAGGACATGGAAGCGGACGAGTTGATTATTACGGCGGATACCATTGTTTTCGTCGACGGGGAAGTGTTGGGAAAGCCGGCAGACGAAGAAGATGCGTGCCGGATGCTCCGCAAGCTGTCGGGGCGGACGCATCAGGTCATTACAGGGGTATGCCTGACTACGGTTGACTTCCAGAAGGCGTTCGCAGCGGTGACGGATGTGACGTTCGCGGCGCTGGGCGAGGACGAAATCTGGTATTATGTCTCCCGTTACCGTCCGTTTGACAAGGCGGGCGCCTACGGGGTGCAGGAATGGATTGGGTATGTGGGTGTCACCGGCATGCAAGGCTCGTTTTATAATGTGATGGGGCTTCCCGTGCAGCGGCTTTACCAGGAACTCAAGGCGTTATAGGAAAACAAAACCGGTTTGCGGAAAATGGAATGGAACGCAGAGACGCAAAGACGCAGAGTTTTATAGTCAATCAGAAATGAATTGCGAAAAACTATAGCCCGTTTTTAGTAGAGACGTCACATTGTGGCGTCTCTGAATGCATCTGCAAGACATTCACATACAAAAACATATAGTAACCCTTCGGTTGGGGAGACGCCACAATGTGACGTCTCTACTGCATGCTCTGTGTCTATGTGTTCAATAGAAAGAATCACGATTATATGAGTATGTGCGGAAAAAAAGCTGTCTCAAAATGAAAAAACAGCTTCCATTTTGAGACAGCTTTTCTGAAAATCAGACGGACTTCTTTTTACTTGATTTCGAACTCCTCTTTCATGTCGATTTCCTCATTGTGGGCATCGTAGAATTTATATTGCAGGAAGGCAAGGCTTTGGTTCGGGATAATCTTGATGCCGAAGCCGTATTTCATCTGCCATTTCCGTTTCAGCGATACAATCCCTTGGTTGATGTATGCCGCTACGTAGGGGTGGATGTGCAATGTAAATTTCTTTACCTTCAACTTATTGACCAGGTAGTCTATTTTACTTTCCAGCGTATCTGTGAACAGGATGGAGGGCTTGATTTTCCCTTTCCCGAAACAAGTGGGGCAGTTTTCGTCGGTGGTGACATCCATTGCCGGACGCACGCGCTGGCGCGTTATCTGCATCAGCCCGAATTTGCTGAGGGGCAGGATGTTGTGTTTCGCGCGGTCTTTCTGCATGTTCTGGCACATGCGTTCGTAGAGCTTCTGCCTGTTCTCGGCAAGGTTCATGTCGATGAAGTCGACGACAATGATGCCTCCCATGTCCCTCAGCCGTAGCTGGCGCGCCAACTCATCGGCTGCGCCCAAGTTCACATCGAGGGCATTGGCTTCTTGTCCGTTGGCAGATTTCGAACGGTTACCGCTGTTCACGTCCACTACGTGCAGCGCTTCGGTATGCTCGATAATCAGATAAGCCCCGCTTTTGTAGGAGACGGTCTTGCCGAACGATGACTTGATTTGTTTGGTGATGGCAAAGTTATCGAAAATGGGAAGCTGGCCTTTGTATAGCTTGACAATACCCACACGTTCGGGGGCTATCAGGGCTACATAATTCTTTACTTCGTTGTAAACGGTCTCGTCGTTCACGTAGATGTTTTCGTACGAAGGGTTGAACAGGTCGCGCAGCATGGCTACCGTGCGGCTTGTCTCTTCGTAGACCAGTGTAGGCATTTTGGTTGCCTTTTGTACTTTTGTGATGGTCTCTTCCCAATGTTTCAGCAATACTTTCAGTTCGGCGTCCAGTTCTGCCACGCGCTTCCCTTCTGCCACCGTGCGTACGATGACGCCGAAGTTTTTCGGCTTGATGCTTTGCAGCAATTGTTTCAGGCGCGCGCGTTCTTCGCTCGACTTGATTTTTTGCGAGACCGAAACTTTATCGTTGAAGGGGATAAGCACCAGATACCTTCCGGCGAACGACAGCTCGCACGTCAGGCGCGGCCCTTTGGTCGATATGGGCTCTTTTACGATTTGCACGATTACTTCCTGTCCTTGCTGAAGGATGTTCGAGATGCTTCCCTCTTTTTCGATGTCGGGCAGCATGGAAGCTTTCGCCATGGGATAAAGTTTTTTCCGGTCGCTGATAACTTGCTTCAGATACTTCTGAAAAGAAAGGAATTGAGGTCCGAGGTCTAAGTAATGAAGGAAAGCGTCTTTTTCGAAACCGACATCTACAAAGCAGGCGTTCAGTCCGGGCATCAGTTTCCTGACTTTGCCCACGTACATGTTGCCGACAGAGAAAGAAAGGTTCCTTTCTTCTTTCTGGAACTCTACCAGATTCTTATCCTCCAGCAGGGCGATTGAAATCTCTTTCGGCTGTACATCTACTACTAATTCGCTTGTCACTTGATTACTTGTTTTTTTGAGGTTAATAATTTAATGATTATAAGGCTCTTCATACACAAAGAACAAACCTGAAAGACTATGTAGGAGCTTTGCAAGTTTGTTCTTTATTGAAGTCGGACAGACTAACAATTATTTTTTGCTTTTATGTCTGTTCTTTCTTAGTCTTTTTTTGCGCTTGTGTGTAGACATTTTATGTCTTTTTCTTTTCTTTCCGCTTGGCATAGCTTCAAAATTTTATAGGGTTAATACTAATGTTGATTTATTTTTTTACTGAAAGAGTAAACGTCTTTGCCGGCTTGAATGCCGGAATGTTGTGTTCCGGGATTATAATCGTTGTGTTTTTTGAAATGTTGCGGGCAGTTTTCTGCGCTCTTTTCTTCACGATGAAACTGCCGAACCCACGGAGGTATACGTTTTCATCATTTGATAATGACGTCTTTACTGAATTCATAAATGCTTCCAGCGTAGTGAGTACCGTTTGTCTGTCGATGCCGGTATTTCTGGCAATTTCGTTTACAATCTCTGCTTTAGTCATTGCGCTAATAATTATTGTTATACGTTATCTTAATTTTTTGGACTGCAAATATATAGCTTTTCTCGCTCATGGCGAAATTTCTTGTGAACAAATTTTAGAAAAAGTGTTTTTTGCGTTTTCAAAACCTGTATTTTTGCAGGACTTTACGTGTTTTTAATTTTGAAAAGGATAAAAAGATGAGTCGGTTCGGAGAAACATTGATACGTTGGTATCAGGAAAACAAGCGGGATTTGCCTTGGCGGGATACGAAAGACCCTTATAAGATATGGATATCGGAAATCATTCTGCAGCAGACCCGTGTCGCGCAGGGGTATGATTATTATTGCCGGTTTGTCGAGCGTTTCCCCGACGTGTTTTCCCTGGCGCGGGCGGACGAGGACGAGGTGATGAAGTATTGGCAGGGGCTGGGCTATTATTCCCGTGCGCGGAATTTGCATGAGGCGGCCCGCTCGATAGCCGCGCGGGGGGCTTTCCCCGATACGTATGAGGAGGTGCGCGGGCTGAAGGGGGTGGGCGACTATACTGCCGCCGCTATCTGCTCGTTTGCTTACGGCATGCCTTGTGCCGTGGTGGACGGGAATGTATACCGGGTCTTGTCGCGCTGGCTGGGGATAGAAGAGCCGATAGACACGGGGAAGGGGAAGAAGCTGTTTGCGGCGCTGGCAGACGAGCTGCTGGAACGGTCTGCGCCGGCTCTGTACAATCAGGCGATTATGGATTTCGGTGCGGTCCAGTGTGTGCCTTCCTCTCCTTCGTGCCTGCTTTGCCCGTTGGCGGACAGTTGCGCCGCCTTGCAGAAAGGGCTGGTGGCGGCGCTTCCCGTCAAGCGGCATAAGGCGAAGGTGGCGAACCGCTATTTCGTTTATTTTTATGTCCGTGCGGGCGCGTATACCTTTCTTCATAAGCGCGGAGCCGGCGACATTTGGCACAACCTGTATGAATTCCCGCTGGTGGAGGCCGGCAAGGAAGTGGCAGAGGAGGAGGTGCCCGGGCTTCCCGGATACGTCCGGCTGTTCGGAGGATGCGAAGTGCAGTCCGTCCGTACGGTAGCCCGGCAGGTGAAGCATGTCCTGTCGCACCGGGTGATTTACGCCGACTGTTATGAAATCACCCTGGCTGAGGGAGAGATGCCTCAAGGGGCGTTTCAGAAAGTTTTGATGGAGGATGTGCACAAATTTGCGGTCCCGCGCTTGATATCTCGTTTTTTTTCGCTACTTTTGAAACCAAATATTTAAAACGGGAAAGATTATGTCATTGAATAAAGTTCAGTTGATAGGCAATGTGGGAAAAGACCCGGATGTGCGCTATCTGGATAATGGAGTGGCGGTGGCGGCATTCCCGCTTGCCACTACGGAAAGAGGATATACCCTGGCGAACGGCACGCAGGTGCCCGAACGTACGGAATGGCACAACATCGTGTTGTGGCGCGGACTGGCTGAAACGGCAGAGAAATACGTGCACAAAGGCGACAAGCTGTATATAGAAGGGAAAATCCGTTCGCGTTCGTATGACGACCAGAACGGAATCAAACGCTATGTGGTGGAGATTTTCGGCGATAACATGGAAATGCTGACGCCGCGCCCCGTTGCCGGCGGACAGCCCCAGCAGGCGGCTTCCCAGCCACAGCCTTCCGCTCCTGTACAGCCTGCCCGTCAGGCGGATGCCGCAGAGGACCTGCCTTTTTAAGGACTGGGCGTATGAACTTGATGTTTAACTAAATTATAGTATTTTGGACCCTGACTCGTATTTATCTTTTCTTAAAGATTGGTTTGACGGATTAAGTATTGTGCCTCCTTCGGCGGGGGCGGTGACAGCCGTTGTTCTGGCTGTCGTTTTATTGTGTGTGTCCGGACTGGTTTCGGCTTCGGAGATTGCTTTCTTTTCATTGGCGGAAGATGACCTGGACAAGGTAGACGAAGGGAAGTCGGTTGCCGACCGCCGGATTCGGAGCTTATTGGACGATTCCGAACATTTGCTCGCGACGATTCTGATTTCCAACAATGTGGTGAATGTCGCCATCGTCCTCTTGTTTGCCTGTTTCTTTTTCGATGTGGTCCATTGGGCAGGCGGATATGCCGTAGAGTTTGTGTTGCTTGTTGCGGTTCTGGTTTTTCTGTTGTTGCTTTTCGGCGAAATCATGCCCCGCATTTATTCGGCGCAGCATCCGTTGGGCTTTTGCCGGAGGGTTGCCGCGTTGCTTTGTTTCCTGCGTTCGTTGTTCAGGCCTGCTTCCAATGTGTTGGTGCGTTCTGCCTTTTTCGTAACGCGGATGGCGGCGAAGCACAACAAGACCGCCCGCCTTTCGGTAGACGACCTGTCGCAGGCGCTGGAACTGACGGACAAGAACGAGATTTCGGAAGAAAGCGGCATGTTGAAAGGCATCATCCGCTTCGGTGAAGAAACGGCGAAGGAAGTCATGACCTCCCGTCTGGATATGGTGGATTTGGAGATTGGAACTCCTTTTCCGGAAGTGATTCAGTGTGTGGTGGAAAATGCGTATTCGCGCATCCCCGTCTACGAGGAATCCCGCGACCGCATCAAAGGCATCCTCTACATCAAAGACCTGTTGCCTTTCCTCGACAAGGGGGAAGACTTCCGGTGGCAAAACCTGATTCGTCCGGCTTATTTCGTTCCGGAGACGAAGATGATTGACGACCTGCTCCGCGATTTTCAGGCCAATAAGATTCACATCGCGATTGTGGTGGATGAATTTGGAGGCACGTCGGGGCTGGTTACGATGGAAGACATCATCGAGGAGATTGTAGGGGAAATCAACGACGAATACGATGAGGAGGAGCGGAATTATGTGAAGCTTTCGGATAACGTGTATGAGTTCGAAGGAAAGACATTGCTTGCCGACTTCTATAAGATTGTGAACGTAGACCCCGACGAGTTCGAAGACGTGGCAGGCGATGCCGACACGTTGGCGG
Source organism: Phocaeicola salanitronis DSM 18170 (assembly GCF_000190575.1). Classification (NCBI taxonomy): domain Bacteria; kingdom Pseudomonadati; phylum Bacteroidota; class Bacteroidia; order Bacteroidales; family Bacteroidaceae; genus Phocaeicola; species Phocaeicola salanitronis. Next base: position 3,469,363 of record NC_015164.1, read on the forward strand.
GGCTTGTGCTGGAGCTGAAAGGCGAGTTCCCGGCATTGCATGAGATTATCCGTTATAAGGATTTTGTGTTCGAGGCGCTCGAAATGGACGCGCACCGCATCGTGAAAGTAAAAGTGACGAAGAAAAATGCCTCTGTTTAGCTGTTGGAAGGACGAAGCGGGCACGTTTGCCATTTGGAAAACGGAAGAATCCAATGAGGCGTTGCGGGCTTCGCTGAAGGGAGCGTTCCCTTACGATGCCGACCTTTCCCGCCTGAAAGCGGAATCGCGGCGCAGCGAGTACCTGGCGGTAAGGGTATTGCTTGCCGAAGTGTGCGGCGAAGAGAAAGCGATTTGCCATGAACCGTCGGGGAAGCCTTTTCTGGCGGATGGAAGTTTCCGTTTGTCCATCTCCCATACCAGGGGCTACGTGGCGGTGGCGCTTCATCCGGAAAGGGAAGTGGGCATAGACATCGAGCAGGTTTCGGAAAGGGTATTGAAAGTGGCAGACCGCTTTATGTGCGGCGAGGAACTGGCAGGGCAGGCGGAAGCGTTGAAGGGCTGTCCGGAAGAGGCGGAACAAGCCGCTTTGTATTACGTGCTGCTGCACTGGTCGGCAAAAGAGACGCTGTATAAGCTGATGGGCGAGGAGGAGGTTGATTTCAGCCGCCATCTCCGCATCTTGCCTTTCCGCCTTCGTCCGGAGGGGCGTTTCAGCGGTTGCGAATGCCGCACCCGACAGGGGATGCGATACGAGATACGCTACATGCTTCATCCGGATTTCGTCTGTACGTGGAGCATGGGCGGTTAACTGTTCATGTAAAATGGATATTCGCAAATCCCATGTAGGGGCGTATTGCATACGCCCGTATACATCAACTTATTCACGCGGACGTTTTTAGGGCGTATGCGATACGCCCCTACATGGGATTTGGCAAAATGAAGACATTATTTAATGTAATATAAAAGACAATGGAAGTAATAAAAACAGGAATAGAGGGCGTGGTTATCATCGAGCCGCGCCTGTTCAGGGACGAACGCGGATATTTCTTCGAAAGCTTCTCGCAAAGGGAGTTTGACGAGAAGGTAGGGCATGTGACATTCGTGCAAGACAACGAAAGCATGTCTTCATACGGCGTGATGAGGGGGCTGCATTTCCAGCGTCCGCCATTTACGCAGGCGAAACTGGTGAGGTGCGTAAAAGGGGCGGTGCTCGATGTGGCAGTAGACATACGCAAGGGTTCGCCGACATACGGGAAGCATGTAGCGGTGGAGCTGACCGAAGACAATCACCGGCAGTTCTTCATCCCCAAGGGCTTTGCCCATGGCTTTGCGGTGTTGAGCGAGACAGCCGTGTTCCAGTATAAATGCGACGAATTCTATCATCCGGAAGCGGAAGGCGGAATCAGCATCCTCGACAAGGAGCTGGGCATCGACTGGCGCATCCCGGCAGACGGCGCGATATTGAGCGGAAAAGATACCGCGCATCCCCTGCTGAAAGATTTTGAAACTCCGTTTGAATAATGTGACAATGTGCTAATGAGTTAATGTGCTAATGAGTTAATGTGTGAATGAGTCAATGTGCTAATGTGCGAATGTGATAATGTGACAATGTTTGTCACGCCGGATTTGCAATCCGGCGTAATCCTTCTTGTGGATTTGCAATCCACATCGTCAGCAATGGTTTCGGATTACAAATCCGATTCGGCTATTACGCCGGATTGCAAATCCGGCGTGACCCCTCTTCATTAACCCATTATCACATTAGCATATTGACTCATTCGCACATTAACTCATTCGCACATTATCACATTATCACATTAACACATTGTCACATTATCACATTAACTCATTCGCACATTAAATTGAAAACCTTATGAATATACTTGTAACAGGCGCAAACGGCCAGCTTGGCAACGAGATGCGCATCATCAGCAAAGATACGGATGACACCTATACGTTTACCGACGTGGTGGAGGCGGAAGGCGTCGAAACGGTGCTTCTCGACATTACCGATGCCGAGGCGGTGAGAAGCATCGTGCGTGAAAAAGGCATACGCTGCATCGTGAATTGTGCAGCCTATACGAATGTGGACAAGGCAGAGACGGATGAGGCTTTATGCCATACGCTCAACGCCGAAGCCCCGAAGATACTCGCCCTTGCCATGAAAGAGGCAAACGGGCTGCTTGTACAGATTTCGACCGACTATGTATTCGGCGGAGACCCTTACAACACGCCGTGCCGTGAAGACCAGAAGGGCACGCCCACCGGTGTGTACGGCAAGACAAAGCTCGAAGGCGAGCGGAACGTGCAGGAGGCAGGGTGCGATTATGTCATCATCCGTACCGCATGGCTTTATTCGGAATTCGGAAAGAATTTTGTGAAGACCATGCTGGGGCTGACGGCTTCGAAGCCGCAACTGAACGTGGTGTTCGACCAGGCAGGGACACCTACTTATGCCTACGACCTTGCCCGGGCAATCCAAACGGTGCTGGCCGATTACGCAGGCGAGAATCCGGAAAACGGGTATTCCAAACGCGGCATTTACCATTTCAGCAACGAAGGCGTATGTTCATGGTACGACTTTACGAAGAAGATAGCGGAACTTGCCGGAAATACGGAGTGCGACATCAGGCCGTGCCATAGCGACGAGTTCCCGAGTCCGGTGAAGCGGCCGGCATATTCTGTGCTCGACAAGACAAAAATCAAGCAGGTTTTTGGCGTGGAGGTGCCTTATTGGACGGATTCGTTGAAAGTCTGCATGAACCGCATGTTCAATTGACAATTGCGATGCCGTTCTGTTTGTTACGCTGGATTTGTAATCCAGCGTAATCAAATTTGCGGATTTATAATCTCATCGTCTGTAGATGTTTCGGATTACAAATCCGATTCTTTCATTACGCCGGATTGCAAATCCGGCGTGACAAAACTTTTTCGTAATCCATTTCTGATTGACTATAATTGTCAATTGTTCTGTTTTTGCAGGGTGAAGACAAATTCCAGCCCTCCGCTCGGGTTGTTTTTGGCGAAGATGGTTCCTCCGTGAAAAAGCACGGCGTTCTTTACGATGGCAAGCCCCAGTCCGGTGCCTCCCAGTTTGCGCGAGCGCCCCTTGTCTACCCGGTAGAAACGTTCGAAGATGCGGTTCAGGTGTTCTTCGGGCACGCCCGTTCCGGTATCCGAGAAGCTGAAGTAATAGAACTTCTCGTCTTCGCGGAAGCAGTTTATTTTTACGGTTACTCCTGTGCCTGCGTATGCGATGGCATTGTCCATCAGGTTGCGGAAGATGGAGTAGAGCAGCGAGCTGTTTCCGTTGATGCTCAGTTCGTCGGGCAGGCGGTTGATGACCGTGATGTGTTTCTCTTCCAGCGCCAACGCCACTTCGTTCAGCATGTTCTTTATCATCAGGCTCAGGTTGATGTGCTCCCTTTCTACCAGGTTGGGCGCCTCGTCCATCCGGGTCAGCACCGAGATGTCGCGCAAGAGGACGGTCAGGCGGTTGCTTTGCGCATAGCTCCTCTCCAGGAAGGTATGCATGGTTTCTTCCGGAAGGTTGGGCGTATTGAGGATGGTTTCCAGATACCCTTGGATGCTGCTTACCGGCGTTTTCAGTTCATGCGCGATGTTTTGCGTGAGCTGGCGTTTCAGGCGCGCCTGTTGTTCCTCTTGGGTAATGTCGATGATGGATATTTCGAACGACAGGTCCTGGAAGATGATGCATTCCACCGAGAACGAGCGCCCGTTTTTGTCTACGTGCAAGGCGAGCCTTTTTTCTTCCTTGCTGAAATTCCCTTCGTTGCGCTTCAGGAATTCCGTAATGGGCTGTAGCTCGGCGATGTTGAACACCTCTTCGGTCGAAGCCAGGTTGTGGTCGGAGATGGTGTTGGCGTATTGCGTGAACAGGTTGTTCACCAGTATTTCTTTCCGCTCGCGTGTGAATACGCCCAGTCCTTCGTGCGAGGTTTGCAGGTGTGATATCAGTTTTTCGCGCTCGATGTACAGTGCTTCCTTCGTGCGGTGCAGGCGCTGGTATATCTTGATGATGTGTTCGGATATTTCTCCCAGCTCGTTTTTAGGGAATGTCTCCGAGGTGTCTATCCGTTCGTTCCGGTCGGCACGCAACGCGAATTGTTGCAGCTTGGCGATGGATGTGCCCAGCTTTTGCGTATAGCGGTAAAACAGGATAATCAGCAGCATGCTGATAGCCAATGTGAACCATACGAATTTCGAGTCGGCTCTCAGGTGCTTGCTCAGGCTTACGTTATAGGGGAGCGCCGAGCGGATGATGAGCCGTTGCGAGGGGTAATAGCGGGCGGAATAGAAGTATTCTCCTCCTTTGATGCTTGCCGAATGGCGGCTGATGTCGTATCCGCTTCCATACATCAGCGCGTCTTGCACCTCTTTCCGCGTCCGGTGGTTTTCGAAACTGCTTACATCGGGCTGTATGTTGTCGTACACCACTTTTCCCTGCGGGGTAATCAGGGTTACGCGCAAGTCGGGAATCATGTGTGTAGACACGTAGTTGTGTAAAGAGTCGGTATTGAGGCCGCCTTTACTTGCGATAAAGTCGTACATCCGGTTGTTGTAATTCTGCAGTTGCATGTTCAGCAAGTCGCTCTTGTACTCCTTTTCCCTGTTATACTGGAATATCAGGAAGCATACCGCAAAGGAGATGAACAACAGGACAACAGACAAAAACAGGCGCTTGCTGAACGGAAGCAGGCGGTATATCAGCTTGGTCATAATGGTTTTTTGAGTTTTTAAGTTTTTGAGTTTTTATACTATGTGCGGTATGAATTTGTGCATTTTGAGGCTGTCTCAAAATAAAAAAGCGACAATCAAAAAGTGATGTCATGCTGAACGTAGTGAAGTATCTCGGATACATCAGCTTACGTTTTCGAGATCCTTCACTGCGTTCAGGATGACAAAATGAAAGCTAATTTCTATTTTGATACACTCTCAAATATTTTTTAAGCTCCCCCCTTCGGGGAAGTTGAGTGGGTTTCTATTCACATTCGAAACAATACCCGTATCCCAGGCGGGTGACGATGTTTTTCCCGTATTCGCCGATTTTCTTGCGCAGGCGGGTGATGTTGACGTCTATCGTGCGGTCGAGCACATATACCTCGTCGTTCCACACCTTCGAGAGAATGTCCTCGCGCGAGAATACCCGTCCCGCATTCTGAAGCAATAGCGACAGGATTTCAAACTCTTTCTTGGTCAGCGAGATTTCTTCTCCCTCGATGGTCACCTTCTTCTGCGGCACGTTGATGACCAGTCCCTTGTATTGCAGCTCTTCACTTTCCTTCCGTTGCAGGTTGGCGGTGCGGCGCAATACGGCTTTTACGCGCATGATGACCTCGCGCAGCGAGAACGGCTTCGAGATATAGTCGTCGGCTCCTAAGTTGAAGCCCGTGATGGTATCGTTTTCCGTGTCTTTGGCGGTGATGAAGATGATGGGGATGTTTACAGTGTCTTTGTTGGCTTTCAGCATGCGCGCCATCTTGAATCCGGAAATTTCGCCCATCATCACGTCCAGCAGCAACAGGTTGTATTGCGTAAGGTCCAGTTTCAGGGCCTCTTCTGCCGAGTTGGCAGTATCGACTTTGTAACCCTCCATTTCGAGGTTGAACTTCAGGATTTCGCACAAATCGTCTTCATCGTCTACTACAAGGATTCGGTATTCGTTCATGGTTCTGTTTTTTTTAGTTAATAATTAATAGTTAATAATTAATAGGGTGTAATGGCGATATTTGCCTTTATTAACTATTAATTGTTAATTATTAATTAATAGAAAATCTGTGTAATCTGTGGTGAAAAATTCACTCGCAAAGATGAGGCTTTCTTGTTTCGGTATTGTGAAATAGGTATTACAATCCGGTTACAAAGTAGGGCGGGTAAACTCTCCGGCGATGGGACGGCTCAGCTCGTTGCGCACCTGTTGCGGGGTAAGCCCGTGCCCTAACAGGAACATCAGTTTGGTGAGCACACTTTCTACAGTCGAGTCGTATCCGCTGATGACGCCCGCGTCCAGCAGGTGCAGGCCGGTTTCGTAGCGTGCCATTTCCACCATGCCTGTAGGGCATTGCGAGATGTTGACGATAATGATGCCGCGCTCCGTAGCTTCTTTCAGCAGGCGGATGAACCAGGGCTTTTGCGGGGCATTGCCCGAGCCGTAGGTCTTCAGCACCACAGCCTTCAGTCCCGGGGTGCGTAAGACACCTTGTACGATGTTTTCCTGTATGCCGGGGAAGATGGTGAGGATGATGACATTGGTGTCGAACACGAAGTGGGGGTGCATCGGCACATCGGGATGCGCTTTGCGGATGCGGTCGTACTCATACTTGATGTGGATGCCTGCCGTAGCGAGCGGGGGATAGTTGTACGAGCGGAAAGCGTTGAAGTTCTCGGCGTTGATTTTCGTTGTGCGGTTTCCGCGCAGCAGCAGGTTTTCGAAGAAGATGCATACTTCGGGCACCACTGCCGTACCGTCGGGATGTTTTGCCGCGGCAATCTCGATAGAGGTTATCAGGTTTTCTTTTCCGTCGGTGCGCAGCACGCCGATGGGCAGCTGGCTTCCTGTCAGGATGACCGGTTTGCTCAGGTTTTCCAGCATGAAGCTCAGTGCCGATGCCGTATATGCCATGGTGTCCGTGCCGTGCAGGATGACGAATCCGTCGAAGTTATCGTAATTGTATTGGATAATCTTGACCAGTTTTGCCCACAGTGCCGGTTCCATGTCCGATGAGTCGATGGGCGGGGTGAACTGGTACGAAGATATCCGGTAGTTGAACCGCCGCAGTTCGGGCACGTTTTCCTGAAGCTGGTCGAAGTTAAAGGCTTCCAAAGCCCCTGTTTCGGGGTTTTCTATCATACCGATGGTTCCGCCGGTATATATAAGGAGTACGGATGGATAGTCGGGCTTAATCATAATTCGTGTCTGTTTTGTGCATGCAAAGGTACGAAATAGCGTGCGAAATCCGAAATGTTTTCTATGATAAATGACAAAATGTTTGCTTCGGGATGAGAAACTGAAAACTCAAACGGGTGCTGTTGTTGCTAATTGATAGCTTATGGCTGGATTTTTCGCGTTTTTGCCCCTGCCGGGGTCGTTTCCAACCACGTTGTCTTCTTGCATTATCATAGTAGAGACGATGTGCACAGACGATGTGCGCATCGTCTCTACGGAAACGGTACGAGGATGAACCGGCGCCGCAATTGTTCATTGTCTATTGAAAATCGCCTCTTTGATCCTTGTAACCGCTTTCAGGGCATCGCCTTGCGCTTCATTGAGCAAGGTGACGAACTTGCTTCCGATGATGCATCCGGCGGCGTGGGCAGAGGCGGCTTCGTAGGTTTGGCGGTTTGAGATGCCGAAGCCTATCATCCGTGGGTTGCGCAGGTTCATCGCCTCGATGCGGCGGAAGTATGCCTGCTTCTGCTCGTTGAAGTCGCGTTGCGCGCCGGTGATGGCGGCAGAAGATACCATATAGATAAAACCTTCGGTATGGCGGTCGATTTCGCGGATGCGTTCTTCGCTGGTTTCGGGGGTAATCAGCATAATGATGCGCAGGTCATAGCGTTCGGCTATGGGACGGTATTCTTCCATGTAGTCTTTGAAAGGAAGGTCGGGGATAATCATTCCGTCTATGCCGCATGCCTGGCAGCTTTGGCAAAAGTTCTCGAATCCGTATTGCATGATGGGGTTGAGGTAGCCCATCAGGATGAGGGGGATGCGTACGTTGCGGCGGATGCCTTCCAATTGGGCGAAAAGGCGGCGTAGGGTCATTCCGCCACGCAGGGCTCGGGTAGCGGCGTCTTGGATGACGGGGCCGTCTGCCATCGGGTCGCTGAAAGGGATGCCGATTTCTATCATATCCACACCTTGCGCTTCGAGGGTGCGGATGACATCGGCGGTGTTGTCGGGTGTGGGACATCCTGCACAGAAATAGATGGAGAGGATGTCGTGTTTCTTTTGTTCGAATAGTTGATTGATACGGTTCATGGTGGTAATAATTAATAATGTGCTAATTAATAATGTGCTAATGTGTCAATGTGATAATGTGTCAATGTGCTAATTCATTCTCTCATTGTCACATTGTTCATTGATACATTGTTTATTCTCTCTATAAATGCCTTCAGCTTTCCGGTATCCTTTACGGCGGGAGCGGTTTCGAAACCGCTGTTCAGGTCGATGCCTGCCCACTGGGGATGATGGAAACGCCGCAATGCTTCGAGGCTTTCGGGGCAGATGCCTCCGCTCAGCAGAAACGGCACGTCGCCGAGATAGAAGCGAAGCAAGGACCAGTCGAACGCCTTGCCTGAGCCTCCGTGTCCGGCACTCGGGGTGTCAAACAGCAGGTAGTCGCACAAGGGAAGGTAAGGAATGGTCTGCTCCAGGTCGGCAGGCGTGCGAGGTGCGAACGCCTTGATGAGGTGGAACCCGTGGCACCGCAGTTCGAGACACAGCTCAGGGCTTTCGGTGCCATGCAGTTGCACGTAGTCGAGGCGCAGGGCTTCGGCACGTGCGGTTATGGTGTCGAAGCCGGCGTTGACGAATACGCCGACGCGTTTGGCGTGGCGGGGCAGATAGGCGGGTGTGTCCGCCACGAAGCGGGGCGAGCGTTCGTAGCAGATGAACCCTATCCAGTCGGCTCCGGTATTTTCTATGGCGCGGATGTTTTCGGGCTCGCGCATGCCGCATACTTTGATTATCATGTTGTTTGTTGTTTGGGCACCACAGATTACACAGATTTAGTAATATGAACGTCCGTATTTTGTCCAATTTGTTTGTAGGGGCGTATTGCATACGCCCTGATAACGTCTTTGTGGGTTAGTTGGCGCATTCGGGCCTATGCGATACGCCCCTACAGCGGATGTGTGCGGAATTCATTTTTAATAAAATTGTCACTGTGGTGAATGGGTTATAATTAATTATTTTAATCTGTGTAATCTGTGGTGAGTAAATCTGCAATAAACCGGCTTAATGCTTCTCCCGGTTCGTCGGTCTTCATGAAGGTTTCGCCGATGAGGAAGCCGTCGAATCCTGCCTCGCGCAACTGAAGGAGGGTATCGGGGCTGGAAATGCCGCTTTCAGAGATTTTCACTATGCCTCGGGGCAATGCCTCGGCAAGCCGGAGCGAATGGGACGCATCGGTGTGGAAGGTGCCCAGGTGTCGGTTGTTGACGCCCACTACGTCGATGTATTCGTTCAAGTAATCCAGCTCTGCTTCGGTATGGATTTCCAGCAAGGTTTCCAGTCCCAGCGCGTGTGCTTCTTTTGCCAGCGTGAGGCACGCTTGGGGGGTAAGTGCAGAGGCTATCAAGAGGACGGCGTCCGCCTGTACTGCCTTTGCCTGCAACAATTGGTATCGGCTGATGATGAAGTCCTTGCGCAGGATGGGCAGGCTGGTCGTAGGACGTGCCGTGCGGATGTCTTTCAAGGTTCCGCCGAAGTATGCCTCATCGGTCAGGATGGAGAGTGCGGCGGCTCCTGCCTGCTGGTATGCGGCAGGTATTTTGCCGGCATCGGCGTCCTGATGAATCCAGCCCTTCGAAGGCGAACGGCGTTTGAACTCGGCGATGATGCCCGTGGGCGATGACTGAAGGCTTGCCTTCAGGCTGCGTGCCGGAACAGGTTCGCCCAGTTGTTTTTCAAGGAAGGCGGCAGATACCACTTTCTCTTGTCCGGCTATCTCGATGCGCTTGTGCGCGATGATTTCTTCTAAAATGTCTTTGCTCATAAGTGGTTGCGTTTGTGTTTGATTCACCACAGGGGACACAGAGTATCACAGAGGAAAAAATTAAAAGGTTCTGTGTTCCCTGTAGTGAAAAATCCATATTTTACTTGTTTATCTCTACGAACTTGCAGAAGGTGCTCCATGCCTTTCCGCTTTCCAACGACTGGCGTGCCAGTGCCACACATTCTTCTATCGGCTTGCCGGGCTCGCGTGCCTGAATGGCGAACGAAGCGTTGATGAGCACACATTCGGTCTGCGCTTTCGTGGCACGGTTGCAGAGCACGTCGTCGAATATTCGGGCGGCTTCCTGCGGGCTTTTCCCTCCCGAAAGTTCTTCCTGGCGGGCAAGCGAGAAGCCTAAGTCTGCCGGGCGGTAAATGGTCTCGTAGCGGTTGGTCATCACCTTGAACTCGTCGGTGAGCGAGATTTCATCGTATCCGTCGAGGTTGTTCACTACGGCGAAACCGATGCCCAGTTGCTGGAGCGTGTTGGTGTAGAGACGCATCTGGGCGAGGTCTGCCACTCCCAATAGCTGGTATGCCGGCTGGCAGGGATTGATGAGCGGTCCCAACAAGTTGAACAGGGTGCGCACCTGCAACGCCTTGCGCACGCCTGCCACGTGTTTCATTGCCGGATTGAAGAGGGGAGCATGGAGGTATGCCATGTGACAGGTCTCAATGGAGCGGCGCAATCGGTCGGGGTCGGTAGTGAACCGCACGCCGTGTTGTTCCATTACGTTGCTGGCTCCGCTCACCGAAGTGGCGCCATAATTGCCGTGCTTGGCTACGGCGTAGCCTGCTCCTGCCACCACGAAGCAGGCGCAAGTGGAGATATTGAAGGTGTTCTTGCCGTCTCCTCCTGTCCCCACGATGTCGATGGGGCTGTAGTCGGAGAAATCGACGGGGATGCGTGTTTCAAGCAATGCCTGGCGGAAGCCGGCAAGTTCGTCTACTTTGATGCCCCTCATCTGGAATACGGTGAGCAGGACGGCTATCTGTGTATCGTTGTATTTGCCTTGTGTGATGCCTTTCATCAGTCCGTATGCTTCGTCGTGCGAAAGCTCTTCGTGGGCAAATAGTCTTGTAAGTATTGCTTTCATATTGAGTGAGGTTTATAGTTCTTGAAACGCAGATTATCGCAGATTAACGCGGATTGAATTTTTATTATAGGGCATATCCGTAGAAATAAATTTTAATCTGCGGAAATCTGCGTTAATCTGAGTTTCACAATATGTTCTGTGACGCTTAGTGCTCCAGCCAGTTTTGCATGATGCGTTTCCCGTCGGGGGTCAGCACCGATTCGGGATGGAACTGGATGCCTCGGATGTCATATTCGCGGTGGCGCAATGCCATGATGTATCCCTCTTTGCTTAGGGCGAGTGTTTCGAGGCAGGAAGGCAAGGTGTCCTTGTCGACTACCCACGAGTGATAACGCCCTACGGGAATCTCACGGGGTAATCCTTGAAAGAGGTAATCGTCGGCGATGAGGTCTACCGGGCTTTGTATGCCATGGAATACGGTGGAAAGGTTTACCAGTTTTCCGCCGAACACTTCGCCGATCGCCTGTTCGCCCAGACAGATGCCCAGTATAGGCTTCTTTCCGGCATAGGAACGGATTACGTCAAGCAATAATCCGGCTTCTTCGGGGATGCCCGGTCCGGGCGAGAGGACTATCTTGTCGTATGCTTCCAAGTCTTCCAACAGGAATTTGTCGTTGCGGAGCACGGTCACTTCGGCTCCCAATTCTTGCAGTATCTGGCTCAGGTTGTAGGTGAACGAGTCGTAGTTGTCTATAATAACGGTTTTCATTTTTTGAGTTCTTAAAGTTTTTCAGCTATCAGGATGGCTTTTTTCAAGGCTCCCAGTTTGTTGTTCACTTCTTGCAGTTCGTTTTCTTCGTTGCTCAGGGCGGTGATGCCTCCGCCTGCCTGGAACCAAAGTTCGTGGTTGCGGCTTACGAAGGTGCGGATGGTGATGGCCTGGTTCAGGGTTCCGTTCAGCCCGATGAAGCCGATGCAGCCTCCGTATGCACCGCGGTTGTGTGGCTCTATCTCGCTGATGAGTTGCATGGCACGTACTTTGGGGGCGCCGCTCAATGTACCTGCCGGAAAGGTGTCGAAGAACGTGCGGATGGGATTGGCGTCGGCGTTCAGTGTGCCGCTTACCCGGCTCACGAGGTGGATAACGTGGCTATAATATTGCGGTTCTTTGTAGAAAGCTACGTGCGTGCCCGTGCAGTTCCGGCTTAGGTCGTTGCGTGCCAGGTCTACCAGCATCACATGTTCGGCGTTCTCTTTCGGGTCGGCAAGCAGGGCTTCGGTCAGCTTTCGGTCGGTTTCCTTGTTTCCGCTCCTTCGGGTGGTGCCGGCAATGGGGTCGATGGTGGCTTGCCCGTCTTCTATCCTGCAATGGGTCTCGGGCGAGGAACCGAAGATGCGGAATCCTCCGAAGTCGAAGTAGAACAGGTAAGGCGAGGGATTGATGCTGCGCAGGGCGCGGTAGAGCTTGAAGTCGTCTCCCTGGAAATACTGGATGAAACGGCGTGAGAGTACGATTTGGAACACATCGCCCCGCAGGCAATGGGCGATTCCCTTGCGGATGTTTGCCTTGTGCGCTTCATCGGTCAGGGTACTGGTGGTTTCCCCTATGGGGTGGAAACCGTAGGTGGTATAATTACGGTCGTGGATGGCACGTTCTATCTCGCCAATGTGGCTCGGCTCGCTTCCGTCGTTCATCTCGATGAGTACCATTTCGCTCTTGAAATCGTTGAATACGATGATGTACTTATACAGGATGTAGAGGATATCGGGTGCATCGTTCTTGGCTTCGGTGCTGTCTTTCACCTCCACAGGTTCGAAATAGCGCACGGCGTTGAACGAGGTATATCCATACACGCCGCAATAGTCGGCATATTCTCCTTTTACCCGGAAGCGGGCAAGGAAGCGGTTCATCACATCCTCCACCGTACATGCTTCGCTGATAGGAGTTTCTTCGCGCGAGTGGTCGGGATAGATAGCGGTAGCTACATCGTGGCTTACGCTGATGCTGGCTATCGGGTTCAGCCCGATGAACGAACGGTTGTTTTCGCTCCCGTGATAGTCGGAGCTTTCCATCAAGGCGCTTTGCGGAAAGAGGTCGCGCACCTTCAGGTAGGTGCTGACTGGTGTATGCAGGTCGCCCAGCAGCACTTTATGATTGGTATGGTAATGGTAGGTCATTTTTTAGTTAATAATTAATAGTTAATAGTTTAATGTGCTAATAGACAATGTTGCAATGTGCTATGCTAATAGGCAATGTGGCAATGTGCTAATAAACAATGCACATTCTCTCACATTAGCACATTCTCACATTAGCACATTCTCACATTAGCACATTTGCACATTATTCAAATACGTTTCCATGTCCTTGTCCCCTCGTCCCG